>CAZIMF010000010.1:0-11256 GCA_964540445.1 uncultured Candidatus Saccharibacteria bacterium | reverse complement strand
CAGTAGTGTGAGCATGGTTTCGGCCCAAATTATCGCAAAACTCCAAAAATAGCTGACTACCTTTTTAGTTATTGTGGATAAACTAACTACCTCATTTTGCGCATTAAATACTCATTGAGTAGAAATATGGTATAAAAAACAGAGGTGAAAATCATAAAAATATTGTACTCACCATACCGCATAACAGTTCTAGATAGTATTCAAAATTAGCAATCCGATTATGTCTTAAAAAGTCTTGCGGTGTATAAAATGTGTGTGCTATGTTCGGGATAGTATTCGTACTTTGAAAAGCTGTAAGCGGGATGAGAAGGGCCAAAAACCGGCACTTAGATATTTTGTTTGCACGAAAAAGCACGGATGCTAAAAACCCAAAATAAAAATCTCTAAAAAATAAAATCCAACAAACATTAAAAGTTAAAAGCTAACAGTAAAAAAGCGAGCGGCTCAAAAAAACTGCCAACCGCCAAATACCAAAAGCAATAACAAAAGAGATACAAAAAGTGAAAATCAAAATTCGTCCGTTAGGACGCTCAAAAAAAGTTTATTATTTTGATCACCGAAATGGTGTTCTCGAAACTAAAAAAAAGTCACGACACCAGTCTGCTATTAGTATGCTGGTAGTTTTGTTTGTAATCGGTGGAGCAGGGACTCTGTCTATGCGGGTATTGCACATGCGCCAAGACGCAGCCGCCCGATCACTACAGCGCCAAACTACGCCGGTTAACACGGAACAAGCAGCAGGTCAGACAGACACGCTTAAAAACGTTGATAAAAAAGCACGTGAAGATGCCCAGTTTGCCAAAAAAGTTCAGAGCAAACTAAAGAATGTGCCAGGCGGCCAGAAATGGTCAGTCTATATCCGCGATGTTAAATCTGACCGCATGGTAAGTATTAATGCCGATAACTCAATGGAAGCCGCTAATCTTAGTAGCTTACTCATAACAGCTCCACTCGAAGCTAAGACCTCATCTAGTAAATGGGACTATAAGGTTGGTAATACCACTGTTGCAAAGTGTGTCGAAACACTTATTCGCAATACCGATCAGAACTGCAGACAATCGCTTAACGGTTACGCCGATCTTAAAAATGCTACCAGTATCTTAAATGGACTTGGTTTTAAAAAGACCATACTGAATGATAAAGAGCAAAAGACCAGTGCCCGTGACGTAGGCGAGCTTTTGTTCCGGCTGCAGAATAGCCAAGTGTTAAGCGACAAAGGTCGTCGGGTTGTATTTGACGGCTTGTATGGGCATAAGATGCGTGAAGGTATCCCAGCCAGCTGCACGCATGGCTGCCTAGTAGCCAACATAACAGGCGAGAACAACAATGTGCGTCATGATGCTGCTATCGTAACCAACGGTAGTTCACAGTATGTAGTAGTTATTATGACAAACGGCGCTACCTGGAGTCAGATAGCCCACGTAGCAGCCGACATACAAACAGAATTACAGCCGTAAAGGCAATCTAGTTCCGTAACTTGTAGCCGCGGCTAAAGAGAACGTAGTTTATGCCAAACAGAACACCGGCGGCGGCTCCGATGACACTAAGGCTGATAGCAATATTCACGTCGGCGCTACCTAGCATTGAATAGCGAACAGTGTTAATCATGTAGTAGATTGGGTTAAATTGGGTGAGCATACGGAAGGTTTCTGGTAAGAGAGCAGCGGAGTAAAAGACGCCACCAAGGAAAATAAGTGGCTGGAGAATGAAGGTTTGATACAGACTTAAGTCGTCGAATTTCTCGGCTCGCAGGCCAACCAACACCCCGGCCATAGCAAAGAAGAAACCAATGATTGTAAAGCTTAGTAAGCAAAGAAATGGATGCGCCATTGGCAACCCATCAATAAGTAGTAGGGCAGTCACGTAGGTTACCGTTGTGATAACACAGGCACGGACGAAGCCACCAAGGCTGTATGCCAGTAGTAGCTGAGTGTTTGATACAGGCGAAGCAAGCTGGTCGTCAATTGAACGCTGCAATTTTTGCTGCATGATTGAAGAAGCGTTGTTTGAGAAAGTATTTATAGCAAAACTCATCATAAGCAGGCCGGGAACAATAAAAACAATATAGCGGACGCCGTTTAACTCGCTAATTCTACTGCCAAGAGCTGCGCCGAACACGCTGATATACAGATAAGTCTCTAGGACAGGGCCCAGAATAGTCTGCCGCTTGATGCCCCAAAATCGCGACAGCTCACGTCGTAACACCGTCCAAAACGGGAGTAAGCTCATGAGCATTAGCTTACCTCCTTGAATTTGCCATTGGATCGGGTTAGTTCATTACGCCCGACTAGTTCAAGATAGACGTCTTCGAGTGTATTCTTTTTGTAGTGCTTTTTAAGTTCATCACTGGTACCGGTTTTAATAATCTTACCCCCGTTAATAAGAGCCAGGTTATCGCAGAGCTGTTCAGCCTCTTCGATGTAGTGCGTTGTCAGCAGGATAGTGGTGCCTTCTTTATTAACCTTTTGCATGTATTTCCAAAGCTCAAGTCGTAGTTCAACCGCAACACGGGCTGTCGGTTCATAAAGGAATAACATCCGTGGGCGATGCATCAGTGCGCGGGCCAGTACTACCCTGCGTTTCATGCCGCCCGAGAGGTTACGACTATTTGTATGCCGCTTATCAGTCAGCGAGAACGCTTCAAGCATTTCGTCGATACGTTCCTTACGCTCCTTTTTACGCATGCCATAGTAACCGCCGTGGTAGTCGAGCGTTTCTTCAACACTTAAAAACCAATCAAGATTTACTTCTTGCGGGGCTAAACCAATCTGAGCACGCGCTGCCCGGTAATCGGTGACCACGTTGTGGCCAAACACCTCAGCAGTGCCACCGGTAGGCATGGCTAACCCCATAAGACAGTGGATTAGCGTTGATTTACCAGCTCCGTTTGGACCGAGCAGACCAAAGAATGAGCCTTCGGGTATTTCAAGACTAATCCCCTGTAGTGCCTTAGTGCCGGTGGCATATGTTTTTTCGAGTTTCTTAACGTGTAGGGCAGCAGACATATATAAAATAAGCCTACTAAAAAATACTTGAGATTGTCAAGTAATTTAATTAAAATTAATAACGAATTTCGGCCAACAGCTCTTCAGATCCAGGGGCTAACGTCAGCCGTACAGGCGTCTGGTTTTGGGCTAATTGTTGCAACGTATTTAAATCTTGCTCCTGCCCATCGTGCAATAATTTAGTGTGTTCATTTATTTTATACAGCCCGGCACTCGGAGCCCCATGTGCTTTGGGTACAATATGAATATTCCCGCTACAGCTGCGACTAGATACGCCGTTTACTTCGGTAGTAGAGCAGGAAACGTTTGAGGCAGTCAGTATGAACTCCTCATTGTTTATGTCTGGTTGCATGAATCTATTCTCCTCTGACGGGTCAGGAGACCCGTTTATTTGCTCATTGGATTGACTAGCCGGAATGTCTGTCTGCAAATTTGTATTCGGCTTGCTGGCTGAGTCATTTGTGGCTAATAAAATACCGCCCACTAATACTATGGCCGCCGCACTTCCGGTTACTATAATTTTACGTCGTGTCATACCAACCTATAACTATATACCCAAACTATCCTGCGGCTGTAAGATTCGTAACCACTAGCTACGTAACGCGTCTTACATGATCTGAGCGTTGGTGTTTTTACAGCAGGAACACACCGCCAAAACTGGGTATAGCTTATATCTACAAGCTTAGTAGCATATTAACCTCTGTTAGTAGTGTGTTGCTTTAATGTAACTTAATTTTTTGTTTTACCTTTCATTACCAAAAGATTATTAATTTTTTCTGAACCATAGTATTGAAAGCAAAATTTCAAAATTGAGAGTACTGCCAGAGATAGGTAGTCTTTTAGCGTACTATATCTCGGTTTCATTAAAACCTAATGAAACGTGAGTATAGCCTGAAGTTTTGTAAATCGACCAAAATTAGGTAGTTAAACCGTTATTTTGAGACGTTGAAACGGAACTCTACGACGTCGTCAGGCTGCATAACATAGTCTTTGCCTTCGGTACGGAGTTTGCCGGCAGAGCGAGCGGCAGTCTCGGATCCTGCAGCAATTAAATCATGGTAATCAACCACGGCTGCAGCAATAAAACCACGTTCAAAGTCGCCATGGATAACTCCGGCGGCCTGGGGTGCGGTGGCGCCTTTGGGTATGGTCCAGGCACGCACTTCTTGCTCACCAGCAGTAAGGTAGCTTTGTAAGTTTAAAATGTCGTAGGCGTTATGGATGACCTGGTTGAGACCTGATTCTGCTACGCCGTAACTTTCGAGCAACTCGGCTGCATCTTCGGTAGGTAACTCGCGTAACTCATTCTCGAGCTTTGCACTGACAAACAGTGCCTGGGCAGGAGCGACTAGCTGGCTGAGCGCAGCTTTACGTGCCTCATCCGACAATGTCTCATCGTCAACGTTGAACAGATACATAATCGGCTTTAAGGTTAGTAACTGTAGCTCTTGACGGAGCCAATCGGCTAGTTTATGCTCGGTTATTTTTGGTTCAGAATGCAGGGGCGTGTCAGAGTCTAAAACGTTCTTAGCCAGCTCTAAAAAATCGGCTTCCGGTTTTAGTTTTGGATTGGCGCGGGACTCTTTTTGAATCCGCGGTAGTCGCTTTTCAACCGTTTGTAAATCGGCCAGAATCAGCTCGGTATTAATGACAGCAATATCTTTTGGCGGTTCGGGAGTTTCGTCTACATGTAGCACATTACTATCAGAAAAGGCCCTGACCACCTGGCACACAGCGTTACAACTGCGGATATGGCTCAAAAACTGGTTGCCAAGACCTTCACCCTGGCTGGCACCCTTTACCAAGCCGGCAACATCAACAAACGTAACGGTGGCCGGCACGACTTTTTTCGAATTATATAACTCGGCCAATTTGTTTAAACGAGGGTCGGGAATCGGCACAATGCCGGTGTTCGGCTCGATAGTCGCAAATGGATAGTTAGCCGCCAGAATATTGTTGTTCGTTAGGGCGTTGAACAGCGTAGACTTGCCAACATTAGGCAGACCGACGATTGCGATTGATAAACTCATAGGTGTCTATTGTAACAGAGGAGAGTCAAATTCGCTTTGAGTAACGAACGGGAAGCTGGCATAATAAAAATAACAAAGGAGCTCGGGTATGAAGATAGCAGTAGCGGGTTTAGGGCGTATGGGTATGCAGATTGCCCGTAAGTTAGCCGAAGACGGACACGACGTGATTGCCCACAATCGTAGCAGTGAAAAAGTTGATATAGCGGTTGGCTATGGTGCTACTGCCGCCTACGAAAAACAACATGTTGTCGCAGCCTTTGAGGGTGAGCAAGTTGTTGTATGGATTATGGTCCCAGCCGACACTGTTGACGAGCAACTTGATGAATGGCTGGCTATACTCCCCGAGAACAGCATTATTATCGACGGAGGCAACTCCGATTTTCGTAATACTCAGCGGCGCGCCGAAAAGGTTGCAGCAGCCGGGTCCACGCTCCTCGATTCTGGCACCAGCGGCGGGGTATGGGGCTACCAAAACGGATTTTCGATGATGATCGGTGGCGAACAAGATGTCTTTGGACAGATTGAACCAATTTTCCAAACCTTAGCGAAGCCCGCCGGCGCCTACCAACACTTTGGCCCGAGCGGTTCCGGCCACTACGTTAAAATGGTTCACAACGCCATCGAGTACGGCATGATGCAGTCACTAGCCGAGGGTTATCGAGTGCTCAAAGAAGGCCCCTATAAAGAAATTGACTTAGCTGCTGCTGGCGAAGTCTGGCAGCACGGTAGTGTAGTTACTTCGTGGTTGAACGAGCTTACCCAGGCAGCTCTTGCCGAAAACCCTAACCTCGAAGGGATTGATGGTTTTGTGGCCGAATCGGGCGAAGCTCGCTGGACGCTCGAGGTAGCCAAAGAAATGGGTATTCCGCTGCCGTCAATCGAAGCAGCCTTTGATGTACGATTAGCCTCACAAAAAGGAGAGACTAACTTTGCCACGCAGCTCTTAGCTGCCATGCGTAACAAATTTGGCGGTCACGAGCTTAATAAATGATACACTTAATCAAACTATAAGGATTTTTAAGACAAACAACAGATATGCGTTACTTTAAAAACAGAACCGAAGCCGGACAATTGCTAGCCCAGCGTATGGAAGCCTATGGCAACCAAAACTGTGCCATTGTGGCACTCAGTGAAGGTGGGGTAATAGTCGGTGCCGAGATAGCCAAGTCAATTCACGCCTCTTTATATATGCTCAGCGTAGAAGATATTACCTTGCCCCGCGAGCTGGAACCGCTAGCCTCAATGAGCAGCGCTGGCACATTTACCTATAATCACAGTTTATCTCCCGCTGACCTCGAAGAAATCAACTCAGAGTCCCGAACCATGGTTGATCAATTACGCCTGCAAACCTTCCAAAAACTAAACCGAATTGTTAGCAAGGACGGTGTTATTGATAAGGAGCTGCTTAAGCGACATAGCATAATCATTGTGTCAGATGGGATTGCTAACGGTATTTCACTTGATGTAGCCACTGACTTCTTAAAGCCCATCATCACCAAGCAAATCATTTTGGCGACGCCTATCTGTAGCGCCGAGGTTATCGATAGAGTGCGATTAATGACCGATGCCTTTTTCTGTTTAGATGTCATCGAAGGGGATTTTCCTCTTAAGCATTACTATGAAGACAATATAATGCCCGATCACGACACGGTGGTAGAAACTATGAAGAATATATCGCTACACTGGTAGAATTTATAGTTAACACCGATAAGGCGAAGTCTATAGCGGTTGACAAAATGTAAAGAGGGTTGACAAAAGACTACTATATATGATAAAGTACAAGTTAGAAATAAAATCGTAATTATTTTTAAAGAAAATATAAGGATATTTAAACCACTATGAGTAATCTACGCGCAATAGCAATGACAACAGCAGCCTTAGCCGGTCCAGCCGCCGCCGAACTTGCACCGCTTGCCCATGCCGAAACTCGTCCTGGCGTAGTTGCTACTGAAAACCTTGATGGTACGCTCGCTGCCACTGGTCAATCGTTTGCATTTCCTGGCAACCCAAATGGTGTTCAGATTGAGCGCATACAGTTTGACGACTGTTACGAAGGCGAACCCCCAATCTGGGCGCTTGGCAAAGTAAGCACTAGCGGTGTCGTCAAAGTAAATCGCCTAGAACCACCTCAAGATTGTGCTGGTTATATCGATCAAGAACTTGTCAGTAACGTAGTCATGACTCGAACGAGCCAAGCAAATGGCAGAATGAGCCAATGGCGCTCAACTCGAATTAACCTTGCTGATACACCTGATGACAAAGCCAAAAGCGGCATTCCTGCTAGCTTCAAATGGTCTGCTGCTAACAAAACATTAGGAAGTGGCAAAAAAGGTCAAATCCGTATTAAAACTACTGTTCGGAACATTAATCAAACTGACAATGTTCCTGGTGTCCCGCTTGGCGAAGTAGGTCAGACTCGAACAGTTATAACCGCAACCAAAACAGTAACTCGCAAGTAACATATATTACTTAAGTCTTCGGGTAAACGTCCAGTTAAAAGCTGGACGTTTTTGTTGTGAGCTACGCTTTTAATTAAGAATTGAGCGATAGCCAGGCTTTTCTGTTGCATCAATCTAGTAATAGGACTATAGTTTTACCAAGTAAGCGTAAGCAAATAAACTATAAAATGAAGCTGAAAAAACCTAGTCTGCCAGCAAAATACCAGAATAAAGTTAAACTATCACGCAAATCCTTGGTGATAGCGGCTAGTGTTGTAGTCATTATTATAGGTGCCGGCACAGCTCTTTACATTAAGCACCAAAATGATAGTTCTAAAAAGGCAAAAGTAGACTGTAGCCAGCTTGTTGCAGAAACAGACAGACTACTACTCGATAACAAGCCCGGTGAAGCTTATTCTAAACTTAAGCCGCAAGAAGGGGATTGCGGCAACGCACCAACATCAGACGAGGTAAAAGACCCGAACAAAACTGCTCAGACGCTGACAATAATGCAGTTCAACGGTAATTTAGCCCGCGCAGCTTATTTATCCGACAATAAAGGTGAGGGTAAAGCCTACGCACAAAAAGTGTTGGACATTAATAAAAACTTGGCACAATTTCAACGGAATCAACTACCAAATCGATCAGGCTTCTTTTTTGACATGGATGATATTCTTCAAGATCAATACCAGGCCTACCCGATAAAAAGGAAGCTGGAAAAATGATACATCTCAAATTTACAAAACGCCACGTTTTATATATGAGTCTATTATTAACCGTGTCCAGCGGAGTTGCGCTTATTGTACAGACAGGTAGTGCAAGCGCGGAGTATGGTCAATATTCATGCTCAGCGGGCGCGCCAAGCGGGGCAACTGCGCCATGTATTTCGCCGCCAATTGAGCTTCCGGACGATAATCATGAATATATAAATCTTGCTGATAATGAGGCTGGTAATGACCAAGGCGGCGGCGCATACTTACCCAACTCATCTCTTAAAATGTACTCTTCGGTTAGTGGCGGCCAAAAAATATCTCTAGAGCTGATTGATAGAGGAGTTGGCGTTGCAAAAGCCTGTCAAAATTATCGAATTAACATCCGAATTCAAAAAGAAGACGGTAGTTCAACAGCTGCCTCTCCCGCATCACTTGCGCCAAATCGTTGCTCTGTGGGGGTTGATGCGAGTGGCAATGCGTTACCATATATAACATACGATTTTATTATCCCAAATGGAGCCCTAGCTCAAGTTAGCACGCCTGGTCATAGAAACCCCCCAGCCGGCAAACCAGGTAGCCAACCGTTATATGAAGGAATTATTCGATTTAGCTTAAATTCAAATATAAACAGCGGAGATCATACTGCCACCTTCCACGCCAAGGTAGTTAATGGAAACGGAAAACTCGGCTACGCATCAAGCGCCGCACCGGGTTCAGGAGCTCCGGCCGCCGCAATCAATGGGGTGAATACCTATCCATCAGCTAAGGGATCGACTGCTTCGCCGGGTTGCTGTACCGCTGCAAATCCTCCAAAGAACCATGTGTTGAGTGCGTACTTTAAGCCGCCTTGTGATTACGGCGCCTTTAACACGACAACTAGAATCTGGTGGGACGACGATGACACCGGTAGCCCTAACCAGCCTCCAGAAGGAGCGCCAAACGGTTTGCGCGCACGACTTATTGAACGAAGGGAGGATGGAACGGTTACCAGAGTTATCGATCCCGATCAGTATAGTTCGCCGACCGTTTTTGGCGTAGCATCGATAACTATGAAAAAGGGCCATAAGTACGAACTAAGGTTCGAAAACTTATGGGGCGCTAACGGTATCGCCATTTATTATCCATTTGATTCGTCAAACTACTTTCTTGATTGTCCACCACCAACCTGCCAGGATACAAACACGTGCCCAGTATCCGATAACAACTGTAATCAGTATTCAAAAGCAATGGGCGCACACTCAATTTATCGATTTACGGTATTCCCTAAAAACCAGAATTATGTGAAGAGTGACGCTATTGCCGATGGCACCGAGAGTGGTTCCATTGCAGGCTGGGCAGGATATACAGCACCAGCAGCGTATACCTCAGGTGACATAAATTCTGAGACTGCGCCCAATCCGCATGTGATCACGTTCCCCGAACCGAGCGGGCCGGACTGGCTGACGTATATAGAGCGTTGGGAGCATTTTCCCGCAGATGGAGTCGCAGGAACTCCGGATCATTGGGAATACAGCCGAGGTAATAACTTGCAAATTAACTGCTATAAAGCAAGCTGTTCGGTAACTGTTTACAGCAATATTGGCGGGAATCCAGGAGCAGTTGCTGCCGGGCAACAATTTACGGCCGAAGTAACAATTACCAATGACGGCGATGATGATTTGCCGGCTTCAATTTCCGGCGGTCATAGCCTAAACGCATCGGTACCGAATGACTTTGGCTGGGCTACCTTCCCGATGGGGCAAGGTATCCCCCGGGGGGCATCAATAAGCGGCTTAATTACTCTGACTGCCCCCAACGATATTAGCGCTCATAACCTAGATGTGTATCCGGATTATATCAATCGTCCGTGGACAAATCCGCCGATTAACGTACTTGGACCTGCTTGTACCACCCCAGTAGATGTATACCAGCGGTATGACTTCCATGCCACGGTAAGTTCTTCGCTGGATGACACAGAGAGCCCAAGCAAGGCTTTCCACAATACGTCAATTGTCAAGGACGGGGTTACTGAAGTTGATGGTACATCGATACGTAAGTTTTACAAGCGACGGGCCTCAGTCGACAGTCAGGTGGCTGGTCCGTTTAATGACTCTAGAACGTTTAACTCTCCCGAGAGTCCCGTTAACTACAGCGACACATATACTATCCCGCCCGGAACCTATACGCTTGGAGATTTGTATTGTGCCTCACTGTATCTTGACAGAGGTCATGGATGGAGAGGTCCGTCTGACTATATTAATGAGGGCCCGGTTTCCGCAGGGAATTGCCAGCCCGGGTTAGCTCCTCCGTGCGCAACTGCCGATGACCCCGATTGTTGTCCGGCACCGAATGTCTGTAATAGCACGGGTGCTGACGTAAAAAATAATCCGTACATTCGGGCATACGGCGAGGATGTGGTGGCAGGCGGTGGCTTTGGTACTGCCTGCAATAGAACAAATGCGGGGATTTATGGCTTTATGCGGCCACTTGATGAGCAGCGTCCGCCAGACGGAATCCCTGATCCACAATCCGACAGAAGCGGCTCCGGTAGTCAGTTGGCTGCCATGGCCCTCGGGCCGATTAGCGGCTTTACCTCGGCATCGCTTAGAAATACTGCGCCAACGCTGCCGAAAGGCTTAACGTTTGCCCACGATACTTCTGCGCCAAATCAAACAATCATCAACCCATCACTCGGCGGTAATATGCAAGGTAACGGCATGTGTATGCCGAACTACTTTGACGCTACTCAATTTACTGATGCGACTAAAAAGAATGTATCTGCATCAACTTCGGCAATCAATGTGCTGGACACTGTTTCGTTCCCAAATCAAAGGCAGACAGTTCGTAACATTGGCAGCGCCAAAGTCCAAATTTTTGGCAGCGCCGCTCCAACGTACACCAACCACCATACCGTGTATGTTGACGGAGACGCTTTTATAACGGGCAACATTGCCTACAACACTTCATACCCGGGAGGAGTTCCAAGTATCCCAAGCTTTACGCTCGTAGTAAAAGGCAACATCTACATAAGCCAGGATGTAACACAGCTAGACGGCCTCTATATTGCCCAGCCTAACACCGCTCGACCTGG
>CAZIMF010000009.1:12910-22366 GCA_964540445.1 uncultured Candidatus Saccharibacteria bacterium | reverse complement strand
GTTTCCTACTTGACCAGGGCTTAACCACCAAGTCCATAACCAGGCGCTCGCTAAAAACCAGATTGGTATAAAAATGAGCGCCCGCCGCCTTGAGGCCGCTAAGCGCCCTCTCCGCATGTGCATAAATCACATTATAGCAGAAAATATATAAAAAAGCTAGTATATATTGAAATATAAAATGTTAAGCCAGCTATTTATTCATTACCAGCCGTAACTGCGATATGCTGTATGTGATGGTGAAGTAGCTGCAGCCCGGTGCCATAAATCCTGCGCTGGAAATGAATGGGTTACGTTCTGGTCGTTAACAGTTACTATTTCAGAAAGCTCCACAGCGGTTTCACCCATTAGTGCTACTGAAAGTTCATGTGCGTCATAGCCAACTGGTTCTCGGCCAAGACTAACGTTCAATCTTTTAGGTGAGTCATGACTATCCAAATCCGGAACATCAGCTTGTCTAACCGGGCTGGATCCGTGGCCAATTTCATTTAAGTCATTTCCGTTAACAAGGCCGGACACTACCAACATGCCGCCTCGTGTCTTAACAAGAGTTGGTTTCTTGTACCCAATCCTTTTGTGCGGAGCATGACTGATTCCAGTAAATCTTACTGGGATAAACCCATTATCATCCACCTGTTCTAGCCCGTGGCGTATTAATAACCCTAAGCTTCGATTGCTAAACCCCCTCAGATTCCGTGTAAATTCATTAACCGGCTTAGTGTCTCTTTCGATGTCGGGGTTAATTCTAGGATCCCAGCGAACTGGTTTAATCCTACGTCCGGTTCCTGGTCCACTCGTATTAGTCCTGCGTGGCATAAACAATTCCTCTCGTTTTCGGAAAGGATACCACGCTTATTAACTCCTTACAAGCATGAGCCTTTCAGTTTCACTAGCCACCATACATTGAAGAATAAGTAGCAGTTAGATATTTGTTCTTTTAGTCAGGAGCGGCTAGTTGTATAGTTGTATATATAAACAAGGAGCTAATTATGCAGCCAGTCACACCTTTTATTTGGTTTAAGGATAATGCCGAAGAGGCAATGAATTACTATGTCTCAACGTTTAATGATTCAAAGATAACGCATATTGAGCGATATGCCGGCGACCAAGGAATCCCTGGTGAGCAGGAATTAAAAGGAAAGGTCCTCACTGGGGTTTTTGAAATTAAGGGTCAACGAATGATGTGTCTCTATGGCGGGCCACAGTTTGCCTTAACCGGCGGCATCTCGTTCTTAATGGAATTCGATACGCAAGAAGAACTAGATGCAGTGTGGGACCGACTTGCCGACGGCGGCCAAACTATGCAATGTGGGTGGGTGACGGATAGATTCGGTGTAACGTGGCAAATTACCCCAACTATTTTTGGTGAAATGATGAGTGACCCTAGCGCCACACCAGCTCAAAAGAAAGCACTAATGCAAGCAATGATGCCAATGGTCAAACTCGAGATAGCTCCGCTTGTTGCTGCCTTTGACGCTGCAAGATAATTTTAGTCAATCGCTATAAACAAAACTTAAGGCATTATACCGAAGCCGATAACTGGTGGTGCGGCAGAAACTAGTCCACTTACGCCATATGGGGCTGGACCTGGATCGACAACGGTTGTGGTTATAATGTAACGTTTTAATTCCCGGAGGGATACGGATTGTGGTTTCCGGCGAGTTCTAAAATCTACCCGGCTAAAGTTTACCCGATCTGCTTGTGCAACTATTAAGTGCGGAGCCTCTTGAGCACTGAATCCCCGATCAAGACCTAGCACATAATCTACCACGCCATCACAGGTGATTATTAAGGGATTTACGATTTCAGGCCCCCGATTTTTGAGTCCGGTTACAATATTTACGTCCACATGTTTAGTATCTGCTAGTGCCTTAGTTGTTAATTCTTTCTGTTCTGCAAATGCATCGGCTGCTACAATCACAGCCTCAGAAGCATCACATTCAGTATTGGAAATATCATAACTGAGCGGCGTCGGGAATGCAGGAGGCATGCCGTTTGTAGATAAGTCACTTTCAGGGCTGCCGCCGCAGCCAGCCATCGTTGCAGAAAGTAGTCCTGCGGTCATGAATGCTCGAGCATAGCGCATATTAATACATCAATCCACTACTTAAATTGTTCGCACGCGATAACGCATAGAGGGTATACATAGTTCAATTACAACAGTAAAGTTTTAAAAATGCAACTTTATGTATAAAAATTAGCTAACTTAGTGGTTTCGGCAGGCGATCACCTGCCCATTCAAAATGTTCATTAAAGTCATCTACGGTGCGATATGCCATTCGGGCGGTTCCGGCCCACTCAGGTTTGATACGTAAAGGAACATACACAATAACTTCTTCGTTTGTGTGATGTTGCCTGGCTAGCCCTATAAAAAGGTACTTATCCTCAGGATGTTTTTTGTTGACGTAAACTCCAGCTTTCATATGTAAACTTTAGCATAATTAGACTGTCGTTTGTAGAATTCATAGTATCGAGGCATAACTTAATTGTAATAATCACACTAATATGCTATAGTATTAGAATGTCTGAAATATTTAGAGTGGAATCATCTACGCAGCGTATCCCCGTAATGAATGGTGAACAGGTACAAGCCGCTGAAAGTAGCCCACTCCACCAACTTGCCGAAGATGCACCGTATGTACCAGAGGTGTCTGGTCAATTTCAAATTGAATTTCCAGTTTCTAATGATGAAACAGCAGGACACTATTTTAAAGAGATAAAGGCCCGAACCGGCTTGCCTGAATATGAAGCTGCCACAAATCGAGTTGCTTTTCTGGTTGGCGAGAGCTCTTTTATCTCAGTAATTACTGATATACCTGAAGATACTATCCTTCTCGTAGATAGATCACCTGAAATGTGCGCGTATATGACACGCTATATAGAGGCGCTACGCACCGCTTCTTCACCACAAGAATGGCGCGAAATGATGAATCTTGATGATGATGTTGATCTCGAGTTTATGATAAGTGAAGAGTATACCGATCAGCAGCTTTACTGTTTTTACCTACAACTTCAAAGGAACTACTGGCAAGAGAACGGAATGGAGCATGCCCTTAGCAGCCAAAGTGCATTTGAAGCAGCTCAAGAAGCGGCGCGACAAAAAGCAATTGTTCCGTGGTGTGCGGATATTACAAACAAGCAAGAAATGGATGTGTTGAACGAAGCGCTTACAAAATACAATGCCACTATCACAATGATGAATCTCACGAATGTTTTTGCATGCGATGACGGTTACTGGTATGACTACGCAGAAACAGCAGAGTATATTGTAGCGCTCCGTGCGTTACCAATTACTCCAAACGCTCCAATTTTAACGACCACCAGAGTAAGAGAAGAAGATAAAACCGAAGATGGGAAAATGTTTGTAGCTCAGCAAACCGGTCCATTTTTTGGTCTCGATAACTTAGCTAATGAAGGCGGCCGAACCGTTGAGCCAAATATTGGCAGGATTGCAGAGCGAAAATATCACCCACCTATCGATAAAGCTACTGCAGCTGCTTTTAGAGTGATGGGCGGTGCGGGCTTGCATATGGCTACTACCCAAAAAGGCTTACTTGTTGTCGAAGGCAGCAAAGCTAAGTAAGGCTATGACTTCGCTAAACGTCACACCTATTTATGTGCCCGAAAGCGAAACTATGGGCAGTCATCTCAGTCTTGATAATATTTTCGAAGTACACAAAACAATAACTGATGAAACCGGTGTAGCTCTTGGCAGCGACCGAGTGCCAACCGGCCAGGGAAACGATTTTGACTACAGACAATGCCCATATTCAGATAGCCCTTCCCGTAATGTTGAGGGCCGAATGATAAGCGGGCTTGAGCATGATCGCTTAAAGCATTCATATCCGGATATTCGTCGATATCTACTTGCTGCCCGAGCAGGATATTTAGCATTACCTACTATTCCGGAAAATCATACGCTTCAGGTAATTGATGGCGTTAACATACTGGCCTTTATGCATTATTTGCCAGCATATTTAGTCAATCGGGCAGACAATCCCGTGGCTGTTCAGGGGGAGTTGCCCCGGCATATTGTGGTGGGATCCAATAGTGCATCTGGTGGAAGTGGAGGGATTGGTGCAGTTGCGCGTGGAAAGTTGGATCTTCCGCTAGCTTCCGGAGAGGCAGCTCTACAAGCAGTAGAAGATAAGGGTACGTTGGTAGGAAAGAAAACTGTTTGCGCCGCCTCTCCCCGTATGATAACTAATTTTCTAAACTTAGTCCGAGAGGGAAGTTCTAGCGATGAATTTGGTGATATTGCTCACGAGACCCATGGTTTGCTCCCCGCTGATGAATTTGGGCAAGCCCTTGTTTTTGGGTGCCGGATGGAAGAGCTTTATGGAATTATTGAAGTAATGGCGATGCTAGATGGGGCGCATGCCAAGAGCCTAGCTGAGCGAATAGAAGCTGGGGCAGATTCGCAGGTGTGGCCTATAATGAAATCATTCCACGGTATGTTATCGCCGCTTATAGCGAAATGTGTGAGCGTTACGA
The DNA here is from genome assembly GCA_964540445.1 of uncultured Candidatus Saccharibacteria bacterium. GTDB lineage: Bacteria > Patescibacteriota > Saccharimonadia > Saccharimonadales > 2-12-FULL-41-12 > JALQXV01. Next base: position 17,875 of record CAZIMF010000009.1, on the reverse strand, counting down.
GCGATCTTAATGTATGTCTGGGGAGAGATCCAATTGCGCAAGACGACGAGGAAGCAGAAATATGGAAGAATAATACAATGAAGATGAAAACGCTTACACTCTTCCGCGAAACCGGACCATTCAAAATCCCTAGTTAATCGGTAGAATTTTTATCAAGGGGGATGGTTAGACGAACGGTTGTACCCTTATTCAGTTCATGACTAACAAAATCAATTGAGCCACCAAGGTAATCCATTATCAGTGTATTGAGGTACAGACTTAGGCCAACTCCTTCATGATCGAAGTTCTCTGAGGCGTCCTCGACTCGTGAAAACGGTTTTAGTATTTGGGCTGTTTTATCGTCAGCAATACCAGGTCCGTGGTCTGCAACTAACAACTCAATTTTATCACTATGGCGCTTGGCGTTAATTGTTACCTCAGCGTCTTTGGGGCTGTATTTAATCGCATTACTTATTAGGGCCTCAATCGCCACGCTTAGAAGTATTTTATTTTGGTTAACAAGCGGTGTATCAAAGTTGGTTTTGACGGATAATTGCTTAGCCTGTATATCGGGTTGCAGTTTTCCTAGTATTGCTTTAACAACTGCATCGATTGCAACTGACTCAGCTACTGCAGTGGTTAGAGACTCAGTGCTTAGCAGAGTAAGTAGCTTAAATTTATCTACCATTTCGTCGAGTCGTTTTACGCCATTCATTGCAAAATCGCTCAGCTCTGGATTATTAATTGTTGCCAGCTGTTCTTTGATTTGCTTCAAAGGAGTCGTCAAAAGCTGTAGGCTGTCAGCAATCAGGTTATTGCGAGCAGTATCAAGATTGAGCTGACTTGCAACAAGGTTCTCGGCGTTTACTCTAAGCTGCTTCTTATTGTTCCAGTATCGCCATGCAACAAGTACGCAAACGGTACCAAGTAGCATAGCGGCTTGTTGTTCAAGCAAAATTATATTACTCACATTATATCCATCAAATGCAATTAATATTAGGTCAATTATCCCGACTGTTATATAGCTACCTAGCAGAAAACCAATCAAGTAAATTTTTAGTTTGCGATTTTGGGTAGTGGGTAGCACGGTTCCGCTATCAACAGTTGATGTTTTGGCGGATCCTACCAATTCCTCGATTATCAGTGTCATTTGCTGACTCAGTTTTGACAACGTATCTTTTATCGCCTGGCCATCTGGAAGACTTGTCAGTAATTCAATGCCACCAGAAATTAAGGTTAGGGGCGTTCTAAAATAATGAGCACTGAGAGTAATAAAGTTATGCTTCTGTTCGGCTAAACTCTTTTGCCAGGCTAGCTGACGTGTGTACTTGGCTTCACGCCGTCGTTCCTGCAAAGATGACCATGCAAAAACCAATGCAGTAATGAGCAGTAGTATGAATAGTAACCAGGGGAAGGCTACTAAAACTTCTTGCGGCATCTTCAAGAATTTTTTCTTCTGAGGAATAGCAGCTGGTGTATTTGGTGCCTGTGTGTTTCCTGCTCCAAAGCCATTGTTGGTAATTACTGTGCTAGCTCCCAGAGTAGCTTTAGTAAATTTAATTTGAGCCTTACCGTTTTTAGATGAGATGAGCTCAATTGTAATGTCGGGAGCTGTACCGCCAGAAACGTTTTGCCGAACCGGCTTACCAGGCTGGAGCACAATAACAGTCTTGCCATTATCGATGCTGAGCTCTACGCTGCCATCCTTAATTTCTTTAACTACTATTGTATGTGATGTGTTGTCATTGGCGGTGAATATATATGATTGTCCAGCTGTAGTGTCTCCGCTATATCCCGAATCGCTAATAAAGGTCGGTTGTTGATCAAGATTTAACACCGGTTGGTCTGTTACGATATCTATAATTGCGTTTATGATTGCTGGCACCGGACCAGGTGTAGTAGGGTTCGAAGAGTTATTGTTAGATGATGGAGGCTGCGATCCTCCACCTGCGGGCGGACCTGAGCCTCCACCGCTAGGATTTGGAGCTATAAGTACTGAATATGCCCGAGAGTTTGTAAACGTACCGGAAATACCGTTATCGTCTGCTAAAGAAATAGTAAAGTTGAAGGTTCCGGCAGTTGTCGGGGTACCAGTCACAACACCTGTTGTCCCATTCAAGTTAAGCCCTGGGGGTAAACTACCGCTTGTGATAGTAAAGACGGGGGCTCCTTGCGTGTAAGCAGACGAAGCAAAATTATAGCCAGATCCTACAACCCCGCCCGGCGCGTTTGTTTGCAGATATGCAAAACTAAATATCATAATACGGTTATTCCCCGAATCAGGAACATATATTTGGCGTGTGCTTGGGTCATAAACCATACTCACGCCGTCGGCCGATCCAAGCTGTTGCTGGGTGGTATTGCTGCTGGCACTAACAAAATCTTGCTGTCCAAGCACGCCAAATACGCTTTCACCATTGGCGATAGTGGCAGGGTTAGCATCAAATATAGAGATCCGATTATTGCCGTATTCTGCTACAAACAACAGCTTTTGACTTGCATCGTACGCAACAGCTTGTGGCCCATCTATAAGAGTGTCACTTGTGCCATAGTTGGTAGTAGTAAAGTCAGGCTGGCCTAAGACATGCGTAGCGTTGTCTCCGTCGTTAATGGTTGCTGGGTCGGCGTTGAATACCATAATACGATTGTTGCCATAATCTCCAATAAATACCCGTTCATTGGCTCCGTCATATACTGGGTTTGAATAATAAGGCTGAATACTACTTTGGGTTGTGAGTGCTGTGCTTGTTGTAAAGTTAGGTTGCCCAAGAACATGGTCGGCATTTTCGTTGTCGGTTAGACTTGCTGGGTTCACATCGAATATCAGTACTCGGCTGTTATTGCTGTCGGCAACGAACAGTCGATCATGCTTGGCATCGTAGCCCGTTGCAACCGGATAATCCATAGTATTTTGGGCAGTTGGATATGATGATGAGGTTGTAAAGTTAGGTTGCCCAAGAACGTGGTCAGCGTTCATGCCATCAGTTATTGTTGAAGTATTAAATACTAGGACCCGGTTGTTGCTTGCGTCTGCCACAAACAGCCGGTCGTGCACACTATCATACTCAAGACCCATATAGCTGGTGCCAAACTGTGACGCACTTAAACCGCTGGCATTACTAGTAAGGTCAGGCTGTCCAAGAACATGGTCGGCCACATGATCGACGAGGTTATTGGAGGCATTTAAATTATATATAAGCACTCGATTGTTATCTTCATCGCTAACAAACAGCCGATGATGTACAGAATCGATGGCAGTGCCAGTAGGGTAATCCAAGCCGTTATTACTTGTAGCGCCGTTGTTGTTTGTTGCGCTCTGTGTCCAAATTGGAGCATCTGAACCATCGACTTGGCCTACTAAGTTTGAGGCATCGTAATACCCAGTATGAGAAAATGTCTTTATAGAATAAGATTGGCTGGCAGGTGAATTATTGGTTCCGACAGCCGAGACAGTAAAGTTAAATAACCCTGATGCAGTAGGTGTTCCCGTAATTTGCCCTGTGGCAGCATTGATTGTGAGACCGGGAGTTAGACTACCGCTAGAAATAGTAAAGTTGTGTGCCCCGGCATCGTTTTCTAGTGGGATAGTATAGCTGTATGGATCACTTTGATATCCTTGCGGGAGTGTTGCAGTAGGAAGTTTTAGATTTAGGTCATACACAGTTACGCGATTGTAGTAGTAGTCCACGGAGTACAGATAACCACTGGTTGGATACATTTCCACACCAAAAACAGAACACAAGTTGCTCTGCGTGAGTGTAGATGAACATGAGTAGCCATTGGTAAAGTCCGCTTTACCAATTATCTTCTCGGCGGCCATTCCGTTGGTTATGCCTGATGAAAGGTCATATATAAGAATGCGATCATCGTTCCCGACATAGAGTCTCTGAAATCCGGGCGCGTAGCTAATGCCCGTTGCATTACATAGATGAGTGTCGTTGCGAATGCACGGATTGCCATAGTTAAAATTAGGCTGACCAATTACATAACTGGCATTCATTCCCATGGTGACGCCGCCCGATAAATCGTATACCGTTACTCGCCAATCATTGTACCCCGCTACAAATAAATAATTTCGAACCGGGTCATAGGCTATTTCTTCCGGTCCACATAGTCCGGTTGGACCAGCCGTACAATCCGAGCCGGTTGTAGTAGTTTGACCAAGCACACTTACTGGCGCAATGTCATCAACTAGTCCGCCGGATAAATCGTAAACTAAAACTCGAGCACTTGATGCGTCAGCAATAAATAATCTTTGGAAACCGGGATCAAACACTATGCCGTCTGGCTGACAAATGCCCTTGGCGGGGGTGGGAAAGCCGCAGCCATTAGTAGCTGTAGAACTAAGATTAGGCTGGCCAATTACATAACTGGCATTCATGCCATTTGTTATTCCTCCGGCGAGGTTAAAAACAACAACCCGTTCATCATCATAATCGCCAACAAACAACCGATCGTTGACCGGATCGTAGCCTAGCCCGTTAGGGCTACATAAGTTAGCGGCACTGGTTGTACAATCGTATTCCGATGTAAAGTTAGGTTTGCCGAGAATATAGTCAGCCGCATAATCAAGCAAATGATCATTGCTATCCATGTTGTATACCAGTACGCGTGCTGAGCCAGTATCGGTGATGAACAGGCGATGATGAACCTGATCCACGGCTATGGTCTCGGGCCCGGCGAAACCATACGGAGAAGGGTTATTGCTATTCGTGAAACTTGATGTAAGGGTCCGAGCCCCAAGATAATCGACTTGTCCTACTACGTCTATTGCTGACATATTATTGCTGAGCACCCCGCCCATATTGTAGACAAGAATACGTGACCCATGTGACTCAATAAACAATCGCTGGTTGGCTGTATCATAAAATGCTCCATTTGGACCACATAAGTTGTATGCGGTAGTCGGGGTAGTGCATGAATATGTTACCGATGTAAAATTAGGCTGGCCCAACACATTACTGGCATTCATACCGTTGCTAATAC
>CAZIMF010000009.1:0-12810 GCA_964540445.1 uncultured Candidatus Saccharibacteria bacterium | reverse complement strand
GCTGGCCCAACACATTACTGGCATTCATACCGTTGCTAATACCGCCGGACAAGTTAAAGACGAGCACTCGATGTTCAAACTCAATTGTTATAAACAGTCGATCATTAGTGGAATCGTAGGCTAGCCCACGGTTGCCGCAAAAATGCGATTGATCGGCAGTTGCACAGGCATCAGTGGTGAAGCTTGTCTGACCAATGACAAAATCCGCGGCCGTATTAGTGAAGTTATTACCGGCATCCAGGTTATAAACCATAATCCGATTATTGTAGGTGTCGGAAACAAAAAAGCGGTGATGGACAGAGTCCAAGAGCATACTTTCTGGGTTATCAAGACCTACAGAATCAGGTTCATGTAAATCGTACAATTCGTCGGTGTCGTAGGTCGGCGCAGTGTGAGTGTTATTGGTTTGACCAATAGTGTTGATAGCATTTTGTGGAACAGCCGCGTTAACGCGAGGTGTGGCCAAAGCATTTACAGCTAAAAGAACCCCTGTAAGCAGAGCTATCCCGAGCCCTGACTTATAGGCACTTATTCTTACTTCTCCCCGTATTATTTTTAGTTGTTTATTCACATTCAGTTCGGCACTCAATTAACTGTCACGAATGCTTCAGTTACCTTTAGCACTATTGTCGATGAACCACCCCTAGTATGTCAAGGAAGAACGCATAGTTTTACACAACGTGCATGCTATAATTACTGCTAATGACAAAACGGGTGTGGTTTATAGGCGGGGGAGTAGCTCTTATTATAGTGGTGGGGTTGATTGTGTATGCTGTTGCTCGCAACCCGGATCGTGGAGTAGACCGGCATAACCAAGTGCAGGGCAGTAATGGTACCTGCAACGGCCGACCTAAAGGACGTCAAGAGATGACATTTAAGAACAATGCGATCCAGCCATCATTTATCCGGGCACGCTTGTGTAGCCAAATCATTCTTGTTAACGGTGACACTAAAACCCATAAAATATCATTTAAGCAGAATGGAAAACCTATTGTCTATGATGATATTAAAGTAGCCACTATTGAGCCTGGCGCCTCGCAGGATATTAACCTCATCGACAAGGGCATTTACACTGTTTTTGACACAACTCAGCAAAATTTATCAGCTGAGTTTATGGTTGAGTAACTATCTGCAAATTTTATATGTGAAGCAGCTTTAAATATGTAGGACGGTGAATATTTTGTTGATTAATAATGCTGGCCATACTAACGCTTGAAGAAACGATAATAATATTTCGCCTAACCCATTAGCTTTATCTATAAAATAGATAAGTGCGCCAATGTAGGTTAAGAAAAAGGCGAACGCTGGCGGCCCTTTTCTGTGAACTGAACTGTAATTCGCTACTTGTTTTACCATGTGATTATTCTCCTGGTTTAACAATACTCTAATTCTTTGGGATGGCAATATAGTTGGATCGGCAGCGTTTATTGCGTATGTATCACTCGGCAGTTTTAACTTAGCGTACAACCCAATTATTAGTTTCTAAATAGTGCCATACCTTATCGGCTAGGAATGAATGGCCTTTTTCGTTGGGATGAATACCGTCGGTGAATAACAACTCTTTAAATTCTGTCGCCATAACTTCCTCAAAGATCGGTATAAAGTCAACGTTTAGCTCATTGCAGACTTTTTGTGTTGTATGTTCGTATAGCTCGATGTCAGCATTGGTTGAACTAATTTCAGGTTGATTTTGATACGGTTGAGTTTTAGATTCGTCCACAGGGAGGTTGCCGAGAAAAATTGTCTTCAAAGCGGATTCCTTGGCTTTACTTATAAGGGTACGGATATTTTCTTCAAATGTAGGCAGTTCGACCCAATGACTTCCATCAGTATTCTTTATTGAGTCATTCGTGCCGATAGAAATAATAATAAGGTGGTCGCCTGATTCCTTTGAGTGAGATTGAAGTTCAGAATCAAAACGTTCCAATAGTCGCTCGGTTGTATCAGAAGAAATCCCTAAGTTATATGTAAGAATAAACGATTGCAGGCTAGAGTCGATGCAAATTCTGTCTATTTGCTTTCGAACACGTGCTACCCAACCACCTTCGCTATCCCAGGCACCATAGGTTATGCTGTCACCAAAGCAAAGTATTTTTGGCATATAGAGACTATAGCAAAAAGTTTGGTTGTTACACAGAGCAGAACCTCACTTTAAAGCGATAAAGAATTGGCTGGGACCGCTACACGATTTTAAATAAAATTAGTATTAGTAAAAGAGATTCACTAAATATAACCATAAGTGGTAGAATCAAAGCATAAAAGAAAAATAAATTTAATACGAGTACACTATGCGTTACCTCAAAAAATTCAAAAAAACAAAAAATCATGATCCATCTCATGTGCTTGACGGATTGGCCAGGCCCCCCAAGCAAGGAATTGTAAGCGGGACTGGTGGGACTTTACTGCTAGGCAACAAACGAATTCCCAAAAAAGTTATCATTATCTTTGCTCTTATCTTCGCTATCTTTGGAGCCTATATGGTATTTCGGAGTTTTGCAGCAGGAACGGGGATCACGTATTATGTCGACTGCAATGGTGATAATGCTAAAGACGGTAAAAGTCAGTCAACAGCGTGGAAGGATCTTTCAAAAGCAAATGCAGCTCCTCTCGTAGCTGGCGACAGTATTCTTTTAAAGCGGGATTGTGCTTGGAGCCCGACACTTACCTGGAACGGTTCGCTGAACGTTAAATCGAGCGGTGTAATCATTAGTAATTATGGCACTGGCGAAGAGCCGCGAATTACTACATCTGGTGTGTCTGGCATTTTGGTAAAGATAAGTGGCTCAGATAATACTGTTGACGGCTTGAAACTCGAAGGGCCTAACACCAGCGGGGCTACAAACTCTCTTTATGGCATGCAGCTGGATGCCGGTACTCGCAATAATATAGTTAGGAACTCTTACATTACGGGAATGCATACGGGTATTAAAATACCTGCCAACTCTTCATTCCATAAAATCGGACCCAATAATCAAATTGTTAACAATAAGATGCTACAAGCGGGGCCTGGGACAAATGATGACAATGGAGCTTTTGGTATTGCATTACTGGGTAATGATAACGAGATTTTCCAGAATTATTTTGAGGGTCAGAGTTCACCGTCAGCTGACTATCCACCAACCGATGGCTCAGCTGTTGAGCTGTATACACAGTGCGGAGCAGCTCCAGCATCAAACAATAAGATCTATCGCAATACATCAGTTAATGACACCGCTTTTTCCGAACAAGGAAGAGATACGGGCAGCACGTGTAACACCGTTCCGACGAATAACGTATACGCCTACAATAAATATATATCTAACCTTACTGACGCGATTTTTCTCAATATGCGCGGGGGCGAAGGTTCGGGGGGTTTTGGAGGCTTTACTTACTCCAAGGCATATAATAATGTCGCTTATGTAACGAACAGTACCAAGGCTCCAGTCATTTGTAGTAGCAACTGTGACGCTACGCATTTTATATATAGAAACAACATAGTAGTGGGTACGAGAGATATAGCCATAGGTGCATCGGCGGCTAGTAACAATATCTTGTTTATACCGGGTTCAACCGATTCTAGATATAATATGGACCCCAAATTCGTCAACCTTACAGGAAACGATTTTCATTTATCTGCCGGCTCACCTGCTATAGATAAAGGCAGTCCTGAATCATTAAACGCAGGCTATAACAAAGACTTTGACAACGCTGCTGTTCCTTCTGGCGCAGCTCCGGATATTGGAGTTTACGAGTACGGAAGCGCTAGCAACCCCACAGGCGGCACAACCACCCCTAATCCTGTCAGCGACACTACCGCTCCTACCTCCGCAGTATTGAGCGCTACGCCTGGCGATAAGCAAGTTGCACTTGCTTGGACAGAAGCTTTTGACGATGTTGGCGTAACCCATTATGAAGTATGGAGAGACACTACATATGTTAATAACTTACCGGCAACAGCCCGGTCCTACACGGTCACGAATTTAACTAACGATACATCGTACGGCTTACGTGTAGTAGCTTATGATGCCGCAGGTAATTACAAGAACAGTAATGTTGAGTCAGTGACACCAATTGCAGCAACACAGTCGGCGCCCGACACTACGGCCCCTGTCGTCAGCATAACTTCACCAGCCAACGGCGTAGTCGTCTCTGGCAATGTTACTATCTCGGCCAAAGCCACGGATAATATAGAGGTAGCATCAATGCAAATATACATTGACGGCAAACTTTATGCGACAACTGCCGCAGATTCACTTACCACAAGCTGGAACACCAGGCCGAATAGATTAAAGGGCTCTCATACTATTGTCATCAAAGCCAAAGATCTAGCAGGGAATGAAGGAACGAAGTCAGTAACTGTGACAGTGCAGTAGCCATATATGGCTAAGTATCCTAGATAATGTTAGTACCAGGCTAGTGCTATCATAAATATATGAAAATCCGACACATAGATCATGTAGGCATTAATGTTGAGAACCTTGAAGCTGCAAAACTATTCTTTATTGATCTTGGGTTTATGGTAGTAGGCGAAGCCAGCATGGAGGGCGAGCTGGTTGATCGCGTGACGGGATTAAAAGACGTCAAAGATGATTTAATCATGCTACAGGCACCAGATAAACAGTTGAATATTGAGCTTGTGAAATTTCATAATCCAGTTGATGAAGCGGGTATACAGCCATCGGCAGCTAATGCTCTTGGTCTGCGTCATCTCTGCTTTGATGTTGAAGGCTTAGATGCGATCCTGGCTAGCCTACAACAAAAGGGACATACACTCGTAGGTGAGATCCAAACTTACAAAAATACATGGAAGCTATGTTACATTCATGGGCCTGAAGGAATTATTATTGAACTAGCAGAGAACCTCAAAAATAATAAATGATACCAGCGAAGAGCTTTATTCTAAATTAAAATAGATAAGTATCCTAGACATTGTTACAACTAAATTAATAAATAGCTCTATGATGATAACGATATGATGGGGTCTCCACTAATGCAACCGGTGATTTGAATCCAATGGGGTTTTTCGGGTAGAGTGCTCGGCCTATACCTGAGATGGTGATTATCTCATGCTGAAGTGTCCGAGTTTCGACACAACCAGCATCTATTCCGGGCGAATGTATATATGTAGCATCATCTCTAACAATACCAATATGTGTTGGAAAATCTCCTGTTCTTGAAAAGAAAACTAGATCTCCAGGCTGTTTAAGCTCATTGTTAACATGCACTCCATAATGGTCCCAATATTCATCGGCATGTCTAATAGGTCTTTGTAGTCCGTCTTGACCAATATAATCTGGTACAAAAATACCGACCGTTTTAAATACATATGTAATGAATCCTGAACAGTCAAAACCCCCTAACGGCTCTTGATTAAGTTCTGGATAACCATTCTTATATTTCTTTGATTTACTACCAATTAGATTATTGGCAGTTTCTAAAATTTTATAGCGTAATTCTTCTGTAGTTTTTCCTTTCCACACTCTTTAAATAAAAAGTATAGAAAGTTTTAGATAAAACTAGACCAAGTTGTTAAATTTTTACTGCAAATCATGGCTATTCTCAATTCATTATTTTCCATTATACATAGAAGTTGGCTGGGGATGAGGGATTCGAACCCCCGATCGCGGAACCAGAATCCGCTGCCTTACCACTTGGCCAATCCCCATTGCATGCTGGTTTACAGGGGGTAATTGTAGCTGTTTTGAGGTGAAAGCTCAAGGGGGCACTAGTGTGTAGGCTACTATTGTTGATTGAGGGTTTTGACGAGGTCTTGGATATCGGGGAAGTCTTTGATGCCGGCGGCTGGGGTGAGGGCCGATTGCCCGGTGCGGGTTTGGTAACCGACTAGGTAGTTTTTGCCGTTTACGTCGCTGAGTGTTACTTGTTTGAGGGCGGGGTCGGGGATTGAACGGAGTAGCTTGAATAAGGGGAGAACTTCGCGGAGTTCGAGATCGGTTTTGACGTTACTGGCGACGGCGTCGAAGATTTTGTCGTTGAGCCTTGGGTCGAGAACGAGCTTCCAGTTAAGTTCGCTTTTAATAGCGGCAAAGACGGCTTGCTGGTTTTGGGTACGGTTAAAGTCGGAGCGAGGGAAGCCATAAGAGCCAAAAGTAGAACCACGGGCGCGGGTGAGACGGAGTGCGGTTGGGCCGTCGATTTGCTGTGGGCCGTTGGCGAGTTTGAGCGGGCCGCCTTCATCGGGTTTAAAGTTAGGGTCATAGATGCCGCGCGGGTCGGGGCTTTGGATGGTTACAGTTACGCCGTCGAGCGCATTAACGATGTCGCGGACGGCACCGTAATCAATAACTACCGAGTAGTGCAGCTCGATGTCGAAGTTTTTTGTAATTACTTTCTCAAGTAAACCAATGCCGCCGGTAGGGTAGCCTTCTTCAGCAAAGCCTTGTTGCTCACCGGCTTGGTAGGCTTCGTTTATCTTAGCCGAGCCGTATTTGGGGATATCGACGTATAAATCGCGCGGGACGCTGAGCATATAGCCGGTTTTCTTATCTTTACTCAGGCTGACTATCATAATAGAGTCGGTTAGCTTGGCACCTGCGTGACCCGGATCGTCGGCTGAGTAGCCAATCAGTAGGATGTTTGTTCGGCCGTCGGTGGTGTGTAAGGTGCCAGGCGTTAGTAATGGCGTAATATCACCGCTGCCAAACATCTTCTGGCTAGCGTGTGAGGCATTTCGCAAATCCCAGCCTCCAATAAATAGTAACGGGGCTAATAGTAGTATAAATACGATTAAAATGGCTTTTTTGACGCTGAACCAGCGTTTTTTATCTTTGGGGAGCTTAGGTTGTTTCTCATGGGACTGAGTGGTTGCTGTTTTATCGCCTTTCAGCGGCGCTGCTGCGCCGGTTTGGCGGCGTTCACCAGTGTTTGGCCGGTATGGGGTATTAGAGAGCGTCTGATTAACGTCATAGCGCTTGGGTTGCTGACGTTTTTTGGAGCTTTTCGGGTGTTTAGTCATGCACCTATGATCATACGAAACTATACGTAAAAAGCTAGCTTATTGTTATACTGACAAAATCAAAGCACCAACCATTAGCACCATCAATAAACTTAATCTTCCGCCAATTCCAAAATGGCTGAAGATAGCCTCACCCATAGTAGTGGTACTATCTATCATCGGTATGGTAATTATTGGCTGGATCTTTTCGAACCAGTTGCTAACCGTAAAACCCCAAACCGTCGACTATGACCAAACCGTTCAGTCTGCTGTAGGTAACCAGTTCACCATCACTGGTAGCGCTTATAATGTTGACGGTATTATGGGCGGTATTCGCACTGATGGCAGTACAATTGGCATCTTTAGTGCGCCACTTAGCAAAGATGACGTTACCTCAACCTCGGTGCGCACGCTAACTGATCCACATACTGCCGTACCTGCTAACGGAGAAAAAATTTCGTTACAAGGGAACATTTGGACGACCAATCCCAAAGAGGCTCTCGGCATAGACTACCGGGATGTTACCTACGATGGTCCGCTAGGCAGAATGAGTGCCTGGCTTGTCCCCGCACCAAGCCCATCAAAATGGACGATCGCGGTGCATGGCATCGGTGCTAATAAAACAGAGTTATTGCGCTTTATCAAACCAGTACAGGCTGCCGGAAGCAATATGTTGATTATTAATTACAGGAATGACCCAGGTAATCCTGCCTCACCCGATGGCTTTTACCATCTGGGCGATAGTGAATGGCTTGATTTAGAGGCTGCTGTGCATTATGCAAAAGGGATGGGGGCCACCGAAATTCAGCTATACGGTGTGTCAATGGGTGGCTCAATCACCGAAAACTATCTTAAAGAATCGGCTGACGTGGCTGCAACCAACATAACTAAAGTAGTGCTTGATTCGCCTGCGCTCAACTGGGGCCAAATTATTCGTTCTCAAACAGATAAAGCTGGTTACCCCGAATTCTTTTACTATCCTGGTGTTTTGATGACTCAACTACGGTCTGGGGTAAATATCTACGGAATTAGCACGAAACCAGAAGATATTAAACATAAGACATTACTTATCCATAATGCTGACGATCCTACAGTTCCGCAAGCGGCGAGTAAAGCAATAGCTGCTGCTCGTCCTGACTTAATCACGTTTGTAGATTTTGGCACCGGCGGTCATTCCCGCGCCTGGAATCATGATCCAGCCCGTTACGAACAACTGGTCACCGACTTTCTTAAATAAATACCTCATTGTAATAGTGTTTATATATACGCTACACTCAACGTAGCTATGCTTTTTAGAAAAAACGACCAAGAAGCGCGAATCACTAAGCGTGAACTAACCCAGGCGCAGTTTGCGTTGTCTACGGCCATCTTGCTGCAGGTAGTTGTACTTTTAGTCACTCAAAATCTGGCATTCGGGCCGCAGTACCTGATAATTGCCACTGAAGCAGGTATGGCAGCCCTACTTGCCTCGTCATTACTTATCCATAGCCAAAACGGGCGCAATCTGCAAAAAATTACTGCTGGTAGTCTGCTTGGCTTTATATCTTTTTCAAATATTATGTCGCTCGTAATAGTCTTAAATGGTTTAATCAACGGTCACGCTCTGGTAACTGCCGAGGAGCTATTGGCATCTGCCATCGCCATATTTCTGACCAATATAATTGTGTATGCACTCTGGTATTGGGAAATTGATAGCCCCGGCCTAACCAGTCGTAAATGGTCAAAGAGCGATAAAGACTTTCAGTTCACTCAACAGGACCTACAGAAGGAGTTCCCTAATTGGCAGCCGCAGTTTGGCGATTACCTTTACTTGTCGATTACCAACGCGGTAAACTTTGCTCCGGCTGATACAAAGCCACTAACACTGGCGGCTAAGGCACTCATGGGCTCACAAGCACTTGTTTCTGTATTTACGTTGGCGCTGGTCGTTGCTCGTTCCGTTACCATTCTCGGCTAGTTGTTGGCACAAGCAATTTTCATCGCCAATATCATTTGGTATTATCGCAGGAATGAAACTTTTGCTATTTGCTTTATTTGTTGGGTTTTTGGGCATTACGCCGGTGTATATGTTTAATAAGCTAGTAGTGCCACAGCTGAATGCTTTGAGTACAACCTATCGTGGTTTTGATGCAAAAGCCACTGAAATTGCCAACGCCAAATAACGCTTAGTATGTAGTGCTATTGCTTTTATTCTGTAATTATTGTAGTATAATATATTAATTATGAAGACGAGTATCCCCAATAGAGACGAATTATTTACGTTAATTGATCTAGAGCGTAGCTATGTTGATGCAACGCAAGATCCAGCGCGACTAGCGAATTATCCGGTTGACACCCTTGCTGCTCCTGTTCCAGAGCTCGATGAAATAGCAGATCGGTTTAGTAGGCTAGACGTTAGATGGTTACTTGAGCGTATTGCTCAAGGTGCTAAAGATCGTTTAGTCATCGCTCCACGTTTAGGTAGCATTGGCATTCAAGATTTTTGTCATATGACTGGGGTGCGATTGTCGGATGAAGTATATCGCCGACTTCCAAAAGAAGTTGGTCCCTATAACCGCTTTGAACCACCGAATGGTCACAGTATAGCGATATTACTGGGTGATGTTGCCGATCCACTTGGTCGTCCTGATGTTGCGGCGATCAATGGGGCAGTTTTTTTGAATCGATCACATTATAAACAAGAAAAAGACTTAAAGCGTGAACGTAGGACATTGGAGCGTCAAGGTGTTGATGTGCGACCAGTTACTATTCCGGAGTTTGTTTACTCCCACCGACGGCGTGATGCGTCTGTAACTCGATTTGTAGACTTAGGCACTCCTAACATAGGCTTTCCTGGGTATGGTCTTAGCTGGCCAACTCGGCTTGCGCTTGGATTTGCTCCTGGAGGCAGTCCGGGTACTGTAGAAATCGATCACTCAGGTAATCATCTATCTGTTGGAACTAGCGCTTTGGCTAAAGATGAATTTACCGGCGTTCGCCGTGTGCTTCGTTTGCAACCCTCAAAGTAATAGATATTACGCTGCTTGCTCAAGTACTTTATGGAGGAGTGCTGAGAATAGGATAATCTGGGCACTGCTGCGCGAAACGGCATCGCGGGCAATAGCTGCTGTTGAAGAATCTTGATTCTTATCAAGCGGCTCTCCTGTTTGGGCCGAATAAGCTTTGGCAATCCCGGCACCGTTAGCTACCATCTCATAAGTGGCTCGCAAAATATCTTTTGCCAGATCTTTTTCACCAGCTTCTAGCAAGCCTTTAGCGATTAACCAGTTTAGGGTGGGTTTAATGGCCCCGAGGTCTTCTTTTTCAGGGTTATAGAACGGACTGTTGGCTGGGACTGTTGGTACTGGGTAAGGTGTCTGATAGGTTGCGTCATCGGTGAGTTGAGCGGCAATTGCTGATACTCTCTGAGCAAATATAGCGCCTGAATAAATGGGCATTAAACTCGCAACGGTCGGGACTATTAAATGCTTGCCCTCGACTTCACGGCTAAAGTAGGCCCCATGTTCGGCAACATATAACTCATCAAGTGCCGAACGTGAGCGTTTCATGTTTTCAATAAGTTCATCCGAAAGATCGATATTTGCTTCCTCGGCTAGCTGTACAAGCAATTCATTATTGCGTACCAATACGCTATTAACCAGCACATCTTCAATCTGATGGGGCCACTCTTCTTTAATAACTTCAGGGTCGTATCCAGTCTTGGCAAGTGGATGAATGGCAGTTACTGCCAAAACACCTGCTTGGGCCGATAGCGAAACTGCACGCTGCTCATTTGTCTTATCTCGACGAACTGTTCGGATAAGGGATTCAACCGGCATGCGGGCAACAAGTGACTGTACTCTTGAGACCGGATGTTCGCCCAGATGTGCGCTCCAATAGGGCAGACCATTAACACTGGTTTCGTATGGATGGATAGAGGCAACCAAGCCGCTGCCGCCAAAATCACGTTCACGGTACATCCACTCATGAAAATCTATAAGTTTAGGTACAACTTCCTGTAAGAATGGACCGCGTTGATCGTCGCACAGTTCTTCCATGACAGCCATACAACCTTCGGCAAGTACGGGCAGGGTAGCCACACCGCTGGTTCGATAATTTTTAGGGACGTCGGGGTGCTTGCCTGTTTTCCAGAGATACATATCAAACGGCGCGTTTGGACTTAACTTTGGCGCACGTGGATCGTAGGTCATATGGGGCACCATGCCAGTTCGCCATTGTCCGGTGAACGCCTCGCGCATGTCTACGGCTGCTTGTAGTGGATCAACGTGCACAACACCAAGAGCTGCAAATGCTTTATCACTAGGCCAGATATGAGGGTAGGTACCAGTTGTTGCCAGCGTGTGACCATCCGGTGCGTTACCTATCAGTGTATCTTCAAAACGTGTTTCAGGACTTCTCATTATGTGATTCTCAACAATCAAGGTATTAAAATATTATTTTATACTGATGTATTTTAATCGCACTGTAACATATCTTACATAAACTGTCAAGTAGTGCATATTTTAACGGCAGTACGTTACAATAAGCGTAATGATTACCACATACCACAGTTCAGCGCGTGCCCGAACTCTCAGCACTATCGAGGATCCTAAAGCTGGTGCATGGTGTTATGTTGTCCAGCCAACCAGCCAAGAATTAGATACCGTCGCTGAAAAGTACGACCTGGATCGCACCCTCTTAAATGACGCAATTGACGCCTACGAAGCGCCTCGTGTTGAGGTAGCCAATGGTGCTACGTACGTTTTTGCCCGTTATTGTCGCCCAGAAGACCCCGATATCCCGACCGAACCAATTCTTATCGTGTATACGAATAGTGCCATTGTTACTATTATGCGCTCTGACGATAACGTACTCGAACAGTTAATCGACGGTACGGTAACGGTGTTGACAACCCAAAAAACTAAAACATTCTTGCATATTTTAGAACAGATTAACCGTAGCTATCGTCTCCAGCTTAACGTCATTGCTAAGCAAATCTTGCGTTTTCGTTCCCAGCTTCGCCAAACAGATGTCAGCAGCGTCGAAATCATTCGTTTTATTGAACTCGAAGAAGACCTAAATGAGTTCTTGTCTGCGCTGCAGCCACAAGGCTTGGTGTTAAATGCGCTCGAGAGCGGCAAATATATGAAGCTCTACGACGACGACCGCGATCTTGTCGATGACATCATGCTCAACACCAGTGAGTTAATCCAATTGTCTAAGTCCCGTTTGCGTTCTATCGTTAATATTCGGCAGGCTTACGACGTAATAGCTACCAACAACCTAAACAAAACTTTTCGTCGCCTAACTTCAATTGCCATCTTCCTGACAATCCCAACTATTATCGGTGGTATTTTTGGCATGAACGTCACATTGCCATTTCAGCATTACAAATACGCTTTCGTTATTATAATTGTCCTCATGATTGCCACCATGGCTCTCTTTATTGGCTACTTCCGCAAACGCAACTGGTTCTAGCTCGCTCATCCTGGTGAGGTGTCTTTGTGTACTATACCTCTGCTTCATTAATTTTTCATGAACTGTAGCTATAGCATTAAGCGATCAAATACAGCTGTGCCAGAATTGCAAAAACTTTGCAAGTATGCTATAATTTAAGGTAATAATTGGCAATCTAAACAAAAAGGTTATTTTCTTTGTCTCAAGTTAAGCAAGACCCAGCTAAAATTCGTAATATTGCTGTGATCGCACACGTTGATCATGGTAAAACTACCCTTGTGGATGGGCTTTTAAAACAGAGCCAAACATTCCGTGACAACCAGGCCGAAATGAGTCAGGAACTCATTATGGACAGTGGTGACCAAGAAAAAGAGCGTGGTATTACCATTACTGCCAAAGTTACTGCCGTGCAGCACGGTGACTACCGTATTAACATCATC
>CAZIMF010000008.1:0-22776 GCA_964540445.1 uncultured Candidatus Saccharibacteria bacterium | reverse complement strand
TAAAGCTAAGAATAGTTTTCGTCGGGCAAACCGCGTTCGCACCGTTGTTCGTGGAACCAATGTACGCCCACGACTCACGGTGTACATCAGTAACCTTAACGTATCTGCTCAGATTATTGATGACAGTGCAGGTAAGACACTTGTGAGCGCTACCAGTGTTGGTCAAAAAAACGCAGGTACTATGACAGAACAAGCAATTTTTGTAGGAACTGAGATAGCCAAGAAAGCCAAGGCTAAAAAAATTAAAGCAGTTGCTTTTGACCGCGGCCCTAAGTTATATCATGGCCGAGTCAAGGCGTTAGCTGAAGCTGCACGCAAGGAAGGACTGGAGTTCTAATATGGCAGACACTAATAATCAGCAATCAAGCGGAGGCAGTCCTCGTCCAGGTGGTGGCCCACGTCGTCCTCGAGATGACAGTCGAACACCCGAAGAAAAGCAGTTTGACGAGCGTGTAATGAATATCGACCGGGTTGCTCGTGTAGTTAAGGGCGGACGTCGCTTCCGTTTTCGAGCACTCGTCGTAGTAGGTGATAAAAAAGGCCGAGTTGGTATTGGTATTGCTAAAGGTGCCGATGTTACGAGCGCCGTAACCAAAGCTACCGAATCAGCTAAAAAGAACTTTATGAGTATCAAGCTATATAAAGGTACCTTCCCGCATGAAGTTCAAGCCAAAGTTGGTGGAGCTAACATTTTGTTAATCCCTGCCAGTCCCGGTACTGGTCTCATCGCCGGTGGTGTCGTCCGAACTGTCCTTGAAGTAGCCGGTGTTAGCAACGCCCTTTCCAAGTCAATTGGCTCATCTAATAAGATTAATACTGCGTATGCTACGCTTAAAGCGCTTGAACAGCTGCAAACAGCCGATAAGTGGGTTACTCGAATTGGGCAGAGTCCTAAAAAGTCTGCTGTTCAACCTAAAGACGCGACTACAAAAGAAGTAGCAAAGGCTCCAGTCAAAGCAAAGGTAGCTAAGTAATGAAGTTCAACGAATTATCTATTTCGGCTAATAAAAAGACCAACCGGGTTGGGCGTGGTATTTCTGCTGGCCAAGGTAAAACTGCCGGTCGCGGTACAAAAGGGCAAGGCTCTCGTAAAAGTGGTGGCGTACGTCCCGGCTTCGAAGGTGGCCAAATGCCATTTTATATGCGCATTCCAAAGCTTCGTGGATTCACCTCAAAGCGCATTCCTCCATTTGCTATTTACACCGGTCAACTCGATGGCATTGGCAAAGCAGTCATCGACACCAAAGTACTTAGCGAAGCTGGTTTAATCGAAAATCCATACATTCAGGTTAAGCTTATTAGCAAAGGCGAGGTAACTAAAAAAGTTACTGTAAAACTTCAAGGTGCTACTAAATCAGCAATAGCTGCAGTCAAAAAAGCTGGCGGTTCCTTTGAAGTTACCGCCCAAGTCAAACGACCAATTACGCGCAAACCCAAAAAAGATTAATATTACGATACGGCTTCAGGAGTATTAGGCTAATGTAAGCTATCTAGCTCGTCATGCCTCATTGATCTTAAATATTTACCAAGTTTATTCCGCTGATAATTTTTAAAGTCCTGTTCGGTAACATGAGTGCCGGCGATTTGGTTTGTTGGTGATAATAAATTGAATCTTGAATTTTCATTAATCACAGTTTTATACAGTACTTTCGTAAAATGTTGAATCGAACCAAAGCCTAGTTGTTGCGCATGATCTTCGATTTTGTCACGAAGTTCGCGATCTATTGAAATTTGCACTTTTATTTGGTCGTCCAAAAGTCTTGTTTTGATACTACCTTTATATGACCTAAAGATGACTAAAAGGTTAAACATAAAATAGATATGCATATTAGAATAAAATTAACTGCAGTTTTAAGAAACAGTGACCTTGGCTTGCATTGTAAATAACATAATTACTAAGCAGTAGGGAAGTAGGTACGGCCGGTCTTATATGCTTCCAAGTAATTTTCTAGGCAGCCAAAAGCAGTTCCAGGTAGATCTTTGCTAATGTCATACCAACTCCATGAGACAAATTTATGCGGTTCGGTAAGTGTAGGTTCGCCCGATTCCCACTCGGCTATCATGCCAATATCGACATAGTGTTTTGGAGGGTACCTCGTAAGATTAGTTGTGCAAAGGTAGCGGAGGTTTTTAATTTTCATTGTCTCGCCGGCTTCCTCTTTAAATTCGCGCAACGCACACTCTTCAAAAGATTCACCCAGTTCAAGGTGTCCACCCGGTCCGCCAAACTGACCTTGACCATGAATACTTTTGCGTTGGCTAAGAAGTATTCTATTGCCTCTGACAACCAATAATCCAACTCCAACCTTTGGTCTTTCTTCGCTTGTCATAACAATAAGTGTATCGCAGCTGGGGTAACTTTTACAGCGGTGCTATCATCTGCAAGATGAGTGCTGTATACTACCCGTTAGTATTTTATAAATGTGAGAGACTGTACAAACGTGAACTGGAAGATAATTGGGAAATCGCTAGCCGATAGTGATATGCGCAACCGCATCTTAGCGGTACTGGGCATGTTGGTTGTGTTTCGTATTTTGGCCCACATACCCATACCCCTTGGTGATAGCCAAACCCTGAAGCAGGTCTTAGACAGCTTGTTCACTTCAAATGATACTCCTCAGTTTCTAAGTTTCTTAAATGTTCTCTCCGGCGGCGCACTAGCCAATTTTTCGATTATGTTAGTAGGGCTTGGCCCATACATTAATGCAAGTATTATTATGCAACTTCTAACTAAGGCAATACCTAAATTAGAAGTTTTGAATAAAGAGGGTGAATTTGGGCGTAAGAAAATCAATCAGATTACACGAATGATAACGTTCCCACTGGCTGTTATTCAGTCTATTGGCGCTATCTTCCTTGTTAAACAATCTGCTTCTCAGGTAGCTGGTATCGGTGATATTACAGCAAATGCGTCTTTGGCACAGTGGGTCCTGATGGTGGCTGCTCTTACTGGTGGGGCTATGATGCTTATGTGGCTTGGTGAGCTTATTACCGAACAAAACATTGGTAATGGTATCTCTTTACTAATTACCGTCGGTATTGTGGCAACGCTACCTAAAACACTGGCAGGCTTGGCAGACTCAGTGTTCGGCGGTGAAGATAAGTGGCATTTGTTTGGCGCGACATTGCCCATTAGTCAGTCTGGAGCCGTGTATGCCCTTATAATTGCTGCCTCGGTACTTGTGATTACTATGGTAGTAGTACGGCTTAACGAAGCCAAGCGTGAGCTTACCGTGCATTATGCTAAGCGCGTCCAAGGCAATCGCACCTACGGTGGCGTTACGACTGTGCTGCCAGTTAAGCTTATTACTGCCGGTGTTATTCCGATTATCTTTGCGCTAGCATTCTTAAGTGTTCCAAGTTTTGCCGGGCAACTATTAGCCAATAATGCCAGCCAGCGTTTACAAGAGTTAGGGGGCAATCTTACGCTGTGGTTCCAATCACCCACCGCACAAACATTAACCAGCGGAGATTGGCATGCCTTTATTTATCCCGCCACTTACTTTTTGCTCGTATTTAGTTTTACCTTTTTCTACACCAGTATTGCATTCAATGCTAAAGACATTGCAGAGAACCTGCAAAAGCAAGGTGGATTTATTTCAAATGTCCGGTCGGGTCTTTCTACTGAAAAGTACCTATCTAAAGTAGTTATGCGCTTAACATTGTTTGGCGCATTAGCCTTAAGTGTTCTAGCTGTTATGCCTATTGCTGCTGAGGCGTTTGTCCAGAACGCAGCCAATTTGGCTATTGGCGGCACAACCACGCTTATTTTGGTCTCTGTATCCCTTGAAACGCTTCGACAGGTTGAGTCACGGGCGCTCATGATTACTTATAGCCAATATGATGGTTCAGACTTCTTTCAGGAAGTAGAGAAGAAAAAGAAAAAAATCAGTAAGTTTGTCCCTAAACGATTGCGCCGAAAATAAACAGATTGAGCTATAAACTAAACACTTTACAAACGTTGTAATTATCTGATATACTTTATTTCTAGTTATATTTATGGCCAAAAATAAGGAAGTAATCGAACTCACGGGAGTAATCACCGAGACATTACCCGGAACACAGTTTCGGGTCGAGCTTCAAAATGGACATCAAATCATAGCTCACGTTGCAGGGAAAATGCGAAAACATTTTATTCGTATTGTACCCGGCGACAACGTTACTGTTGAGTTGACCCCTTACGATCTGACTAAGGGAAGAATCACGTATCGTAAATCATAGATAATATTAAATTAAGCAGTGTGTCATGCGCTAGAAAACAGGAGGCATGATCCGTATGAAAGTACGTGCAAGTGTTAAAAAGATATCACCCGACGACATTATTGTTCGTCGTAAAGGGCGTGTCTACGTTATTAATAAATTAAAGCCTAAGCATAAGCAAAGGCAAGGTTAATTCATGGCTCGAATTTCCGGGGTAACCATCCCAAATGAGAAACAAGTCCAGATTGCACTTACCTATGTATATGGCATTGGCCCTAAGTTTGCGGCTGATATTTTGGCTAAGACTAAAATTGATCCAACAGTACGAGTTAAAAATCTGACGGAAGATGAGATTGGCCGCATTTCTGAAATTATTGGCAATAACTATACAGTTGAGGGTGAGCTGCAGCGTATTGTTACCGGTAACATCAAGCGACTGAAAGACATCAACTCATACCGAGGCCTTCGTCATAAGAATAACTTACCGAGTCGTGGTCAACGCACCAAGACGAATGCCCGCACCCGTCGTGGTAAAAAATCAACGGTTGGCGGAACCGCTAAGAAGGCAGCGTCGAAGACGTAGAAAGGAACTGACATATGGCTGATACAACAACTGAAACCACCCCTGTAGAAGTAGCAAAGGCAGACGCACCTGTGCAAGCTAGTGCAACTCCTAAGTCTTCGACATCAAAAAAGAAAAAAACAAAGCGAACGGTAGCGATAGGGCAGGTCCACGTTTACGCAACGTTTAATAATACGATAATTACTATTACCGACACCAATGGCGGTGCCTTAGCCTCAGCAAGCGCTGGTGGCTGCGGTTTTCGTGGTAGCAAAAAGGGCACTGCTTATGCTGCCCAGGTTGCTGCCGAAAAAGCAGTCGCTACTGCAAAACAGCAGTTCGGTTTGTCAAAAGCTGATGTATATATCCGAGGTATTGGGCTTGGGCGTGAAGCTGCAGTCCGTGTGCTCACCGGTGCTAATATCGCAGTTGATGTTATCAAGGACGTCACTGGTGTTCCACATGGTGGTTGCCGACCTAAGAAAGCACGGAGAGTCTAACCATGGCACGAGACAGACAATCTATTGTAAAAATGAGCCGACGTGAAGGTTACGCCCTTCACCCCAAAGCTCACAAGGCGTTAGTAAAACGACCCACTCCCCCTGGGCAAGCTGCCGGCGGCCGATTCCGCAGCAAACCAAGTCAGTACTCACTACAGCTTCGCGAGAAGCAAAAAGTTAAGCGCTTGTATGGCTTGCTCGAGAAGCAATTCAGCAATCTTATGAAAGAGGCAACCAAAGCTCAGGGCCAGTCAGGCGAAAACTTACTGCGCTACCTAGAACAACGCGCCGACAACGCCGTATACCGTGCTGGCTACGCTGTCAGCCGTCGTGCAGCGCGTCAACTAGTTACCCACGGTCACTTCGAACTTAATGGTCGACGTGTCGACATTCCATCAATCCGCCTAAAAGCCGGCGACAAACTAGTTGTCCGTGCGAATAGTCAAAAGTCAGATTACTTTAAGCGGCTTGATGATGTCAGCCCAGTTGCCAATGATGTACCGATGTGGCTTAAAGCTAATCGTAAGAAATTTGAACTCGAAGTTACCGGATTACCAACTCGCGAAGAGGCGGAACCAGATATTAATGAACAACTAATCGTCGAGTATTACTCACGTTAATAGGAGGCTAACGCTACAATGTCCAAAATGATTCACACCCCAGGAGTAGTAAATGTTACTGAGCACAGTAAGACTAGTGCTACATTCAGTATCGAACCGCTACATAGCGGCTACGGCATGACGCTCGGCAACAGCATTCGTCGTGTTTCGCTTTCATCAATTGCCGGAGCTGCAATTACCGGAGTTAAGTTCGACGGCGCCAGTCACGAATTTACAACCTTTCCAGGTATCCGCGAAGACGTAGTCGAGATTATTCTTAACTTAAAAGGTGTTCGTTTCCGAGTTTTCGGTGATGATAATCAAACACTTCGCATAACCAAAAAAGGCAAGGGTGTCGTAACTGCTAAAGATATTTCTGTTAACGCAGATGTTGAAGTAGTAAATCCCTCACACGTTATTGCTACCATCGACGACGACAAAGCAAGTATAGCTCTTGACATCACCGTCGAAGTTGGCCGTGGTTATCGAACAGTCGAAGAAGTATCAAGCCAAAAAAGCGCCACCGATACTGTTGCAGTTGATGCAATCTTCAGCCCTGTACAACGAGTACGTTATAAGGTAGAGAACACTCGTGTTGGCCAAATGACCGACCTTGATAAGTTAGTCATCACTATTGATACTGACGGTTCAATTTCTCCAAATGATGCCTTTGAAGAAGCCGCCGCCATCTTGGTCAACCAATATACTGCGCTTGCTGGCCAAACTCGCGTCGACACATCACCGCAGATTTCTGCCGGTGCAACCGATCAACTGGCTGCCCAAGACATCAACGAAGATTCACCCGCACTAATGACCTCAATCGAGGATCTGAACCTTACTGCCCGCACTACCAACGCCCTTGTTAACAACGATATTCATACGCTTAAAGATTTGTTTTCTCTCAGCGACGCTGAACTCCGAGACCTTAAAGGGTTTGGTAGTAAAGCTCTCGACGAAGTGAAGGAAAAAATGGCGGAGATGGAGTTTTAAGCATGCATCGCCACGGATACAAAGGCCGCAAATTCGGCCGTGAACGAGACCAGCGCCGTGCTCTATTAAAGAGCTTGGCTGAGTCGCTCATTAAATACGAAAGTATTGAGACAACACTACCAAAAGCTAAAGAAATCGTTCCATATACCGAAAAGCTCATAACGAAAGCTAAAAAAGGTGATTTGCATAATCGCCGGCAAATTATTGCACGGCTACAAACACTAGACAGTGCCCATAAACTTGTTGATGAAATTGCACCAAAGCTTGGTGCCCGTACCAGTGGTCATTTACGTATCGAACGTACTGTAATGCGCCGTGGTGACAATGCTCAGATGGCACGCGTTAGCTTTGTTGATGACCTAACAATTAAAACTCCTGTTACCAAGACTTCGGCTACAGCAGCAGCCACTTCTGCAAAGCCTGCAGTTAAGAAACCAGCAACAAAGCCGACAAAATCTAAAGCTACTGCAACTAAGGGAGCAAAATAATGAAAACGTATTCTGCAAAACCATCAGACGTTGTACGTGCTTGGTATATTATTGATGCCAGCGAACTACCACTTGGCCGCGTGGCCACTAAAGTTGCTGAACTACTCACCGGGAAGGGTAAGCCAATGTTTACCCACCACATCGACTGCGGTGACTACGTTATCATTATTAACGCCGACAACCTAGTTGTTACCGGTAAGAAGATTGATGACAAAATGTACTACAAGCACAGTAATTATCCGGGCGGTCTGACCGAGACAAACCTTAAGTTTGAGCTCGAAAAAGACTCTACTAAAGTAATCTACAAAGCTGTTCGCGGTATGCTGCCAGTCAACAAACTCCGCGATGGACGCTTAGCTCGGCTTAAAATCTATGCTGGCACCGAACATACGCACGCCCCGCAGCAACCTATAGCACTCAAACTAAAGGAAGGTAAATAATCATGGCTACCGCTTCAAAGTCACACTACTTTTACGCGCTAGGTCGTCGTAAGAGCGCAACAGCCCGCGTTCGTTTAGTAGCTGGTGGTAAGGGCACTATTCTTATTAACGACAAACCAGCCGAAGAATACTTTGCTGGTAGCAAGTTACTATTGAATGAACTTACTAAGCCATTTACTGCGCTTGACCAAGAAAATAAGTTTGATATTACTGTTAAAGTAACCGGTGGTGGTCATGCAGGGCAAATTGATGCTATTCGCCTTGGCATTGCCAAAGCACTTGTCGAAATGAATGGTGATTTTAAAAATACCCTTCGTCGGGCAGAATTACTCGGCCGCGATCCCCGTGAGAAAGAGCGCAAAAAATTTGGTCTCAAAGGCGCTCGAAAACAACGTCAGTTTACCAAGCGTTAATATAGTTATGCCGTTGTAATGTTGTTAACATCTGTTAGCAGTAAGGTATAATAAGCAAGAATGAGTAAACCTGTAATTTTAACTGGTCTTCGAGCCAATAACGATTTACACATCGGCAATTATTTTGGTGGGCTTTTGCCGCTTGTTGATATGGCAAATACCAAATCTGATGAATATCAGGTTAATATTTTTGTGCCCGACCTTCATAGCTTTACTACCCCCATCGATCATACGCAGCTACAGGCCCAGATCATGAATAATTTAAGATTATTTGTTGCCGCGGGCTTGCCCTTAAACAAACCTGATGTGTACATATATCGGCAAAGCTACATTCCTGCGCACAGCGAATTAACCTGGATCCTTGACTGTTTTACCGGATACGGCGAAATGAGTCGAATGACACAATTTAAAGACAAATCAAAAAAGTTAGCGAACGATACTGCCAATCAAATTACAGATGAAGCCGCCTACGAAACTGTCAAAGGAAGTACATCTGTTGGTTTATTCAATTACCCTGTGCTCATGGCGGCAGATATTCTGTTATACAGCGCTCGGTATGTGCCGGTTGGCGATGATCAGTCTCAGCACATTGAATTTACTCGTAACATTGGCGAACGGCTTAACTCTAGATTTAACCAAGAGTTATTTGCATTGCCTGAACCTGTTCAAAAGCAACATGAGTTCTTTGGCAAAGACCAAGGACTACGGATTAAAGATTTGCAGGATCCAGCCAAGAAAATGAGCAAAAGCGACGAATCAGGTAAGGGTATTATTTTCTTGGGAGATACACCAGATATAGCGCATCAAAAGATAATGTCTGCCGCTACCGATAGCGTAGGGCAAGTACAATTCAATCCTAAAGCACAACCTGGAATTGCTAATCTATTACAAATTTATTCGCTGCTAAAGGGCCTGACTCAAGAACAAGCAACCCAGGAATTTGCTGGACAAACTCAATATGGATCGTTTAAGCAAGTGGTAGCTGATGCTATGGCTTTATTTTTGCAAGATTTTCAGACAAAGCTAAGTCAAATAGACCAATCAGCAATAGACGCAAAGCTTCGCTCAAGTGAGCAAGCAATGAACGATGTGGCTAACAGTACCTTGCTTCGAGTTCAAAAAGCTGTCGGACTTAGATAACTATGGAATTTCAGAGTGATGATGTCTCATATCCAATGCGACTAGATAGCTATCTGTTACTGCAACAACCTGCTATTAGTAGGGCTCAGCTACAACGACTTATAAAAAACGGAAAAGTAAGTGTTGATAACGAAATACAAACGAAAAATGGCTTTATGGTTAAAGAGTCGTCTGTCGTAAATGTTGATTTTGATTTTGCTAAACCCTTAACTATCCCTACTATTGAAATTCCGGTTATCTATGAAGATGAGGCGTGCGTTGTTATAGATAAGCCAGAGGGTTTATTAACCCATAGCAAAGGGGCATTTAACCCCGAGGCATCGGTAGCA
Organism: uncultured Candidatus Saccharibacteria bacterium; assembly: GCA_964540445.1. GTDB lineage: Bacteria > Patescibacteriota > Saccharimonadia > Saccharimonadales > 2-12-FULL-41-12 > JALQXV01. The sequence continues at coordinate 13,115 of CAZIMF010000008.1, read as the reverse complement.
AGCTGGCTGTCAGGGCGGCCACACTTCGACTTTCCACCTGATACAGGTGTAAATCAGCGGGCAGGCGTTGTGCATCGGCTCGATCGAGCCACCACAGGTGTTATGATTTGTGCTAAAAACCCGACGGCTCTTAAGCATTTACAAAAGCAATTTCAGGATCGGAAAGCTAAAAAGACATATATAGCACGGGTAGCAGGGGAGCTAACACCGCCTGAAGCACTTATAGATGTGCCAATAGAACGTAATCCAAAGATGCCCCAACGCTTTCGGCCCGGGCAAAATGGTAAACCAGCCCAAACAAACTACAAAGTTCTCCAAACAATTGCTCAAAATAAGGCTGTTGATAGCATTGTTGAATTAAAACCACTTACCGGCCGAACGCATCAGCTACGCGTGCACTTAGACTATATGAAACACCCTATCGTAGGTGATACGTTTTACAACGGGCGATCGGCAAACCATTTATACTTACATGCTGAGTCTCTTGAAATCACTATACCCGGAGGAAAACGAATGACCTTTCACTCGCCAGCACCGAAAGAGTTTTACAAGGAGAGCCTCTAAGTGGAGTCAGTATTACTCGCACATGCCGGTACGCGCAGACAGCTCGACCAGTACATTAATAAACCTACACATGCACTGAGCCTCTGCGGCGATACAGGGGCAGGAAAAGGCTATCTAGCCCATTATTTAAGCGCGCAACTACTCAACATAGATGCGGAAACCGCAAATCATTACCCTTACCTACGAAGTATTGATGCATTAGATCAAAAAACAGGCATTGATGACATCCGAGAACTGCAAAAATTCCTTGTACTAACAGTTCCTGGATTGGGCACCATTAAAAGAGTGGTCATTGTCGAACACCTTGATGTCCTTGGTCACGAAGCACAAAATGCATTCTTAAAAACCCTTGAGGAGCCGCCGGCCGATACGGCAATTATTGTTACCTATGCTAGAGCCACAAATCTATTGCCCACTATTCATTCACGATTGCAATCGATTAATGTGTTGCCCATAACGCAGGCACAGGCAGAACAAGGCCTTCCACATACTGACGACCAGAAGTTTATCAAAGCATTTTATTTAAGTGGTGGGCTAATCGGTCTGCTAAGCGCACTACTGCAAAACGATGCTCAACATCCACTAATTACAGCGATTGAACAGGCGCGAACTATCGTTAGTCTCCCTCGGTATAAACGACTGGGAATTGTCGATACATTAGCAAAGAACAATGATGTTTCGGCGTATATTTTGCTTGATGGGTTATATCGGTTAGTTGATGCAAGTTACCGCCACGCGCTTAAAGCAAAGTCGAATGATGAGCTTAAAAACTTGATAAAAAGGCTTAGTCTGATTGAACAAGCCATGAGCGACCTCGATCAAAACGTTCAAGCTAAGCTGGTGATGAGTCGTTTATTTTTAGAGCTATAGATAGCTCATTTATATGCAAAATGGTATAATTAAGGCCATATTATGTATGAATTAGCTCTTTTGTTTGGCATTGGAATCTTTACGTTACGATCGTTCAAACCGCATGATGATGAGGTAGAAATTCACCACTTCGGCGATAAGATTAGTAAGCTATGGGAAATTGTGCACCAGGGTATGCGTGAAAATAGATTGTTGCGCGCAGAAAAGGCATTGTTAACCATACTTAAGATTGACGAAAAGAATGCCGCGGCATACAACCGTTTAGGAATTCTGTATGCAAAGCAAAAAGAATATAAAGACGCTATTGACTGTTTTGAAATTGCCTGCAGTATTGAGCCAACTGCTTCGAGTTTGCATAACCTTGGCCTCATCTATTACGAGACAGAAAACTATCAAAAGGCAGTCATAGCCTTCGAAGAGGCGCTCAAGCTTGAAGATACGCTTGCTGCTCGTCATATTGCCTTAGCTAAAGCTCTTGAACGCCTTGGCCACGAAAAAGCGATCATAGAAAAACTCGAAAAAGCTTCCGAAATAGAGCCCAACAAAGAAACTTATACTATCCTATCTAGAACTTACAAATCGTTAGGCATGGCCGAAAAAGCCGACTTAATAGATGATAAACTTTCTAAATTAATACTACCAGCAGGCCACAAACAGCGCGTTAAGCGACCAAAGCGCGTAGTAGTATAAAACCGTGTCACCAAATTTCGTTACCTGAGATGAAGCGATCCTCATTTATGCTGGGTGATTGAGGTATTTTTGAATTTCACCTGTCGGATTTATTTTACCCACTCCAGGATGCTTGGACGCCAGGCACCACCGGGACGAGATGCCCAGGGGTCTTCGCTTGTGTTAGGTGTGGCATTATAGTCCCAATATATCTCAATTGAGGTTCCAGCATCTGCCCAGGCAGCCTTTTTGTCGTTAACAAAAGCTACTTCGTTAGCTTTGCCGGCAGTCCACCCCCACTCTCCAATCATTAATGGAACGTTTGCTTGGGTAGTGAACGTTTTGTATGGCTTCAAGTAGGCAGCAAACTGACCACGCGATACTGCTGTTGACATATAAGCAGAAAAGGCATTTTGCTCAGTACCTATCTGCGGGCCACCCTGATAAATTGGGTAGTTTTGGCCGTTCCATTGGCGTCCATCACAATTCGGGTCGGTACTGAGCGTGGTTGTCCCCGGAATTGCGCAACCCATCATGTAGTCATGTAGATCATAGATAATGTTTCCGCCGACGGCATTATATGCAGTTGGTGAAGCGTCTGTAGCGTTGGCATTTTGCCAGCTATGATCATAGAGTGGTGTTGCGCCGGCGTACGCCTCGGCGACAAACCCAATCCAGCTGGGGGCGTAGCCTGGAGCGCGCATCCAGCTAATCATTTGCTGCTGCTTAGTTTCCATATAGGGTATGGCGTTATTGCCATTGCGAATCGTAGCATTGCCTAATGGCGGTTCGTTAAGACCAAAACCTATCACTGACTTGTTGTATTTGGGGCTGGCAGGATTACCATAGCGATTTGCAAGGTATTGGGTTATGGTCTGTCCGTAGTGGCTGTATTTTTCCATTTCATCGGAATAGCCTGCTGTCCAGCCAGGATCTTTACCAATATTAAGGTGTAGTTCTAGCATGGTATACATTCCAGCGGCTTGGGCCCGTGCGATGTGCAAATCAAGGCCAGTAGGGTCTATGTTGCCTTGAGTAGGTTCAAATTCATCCCAATGAATGGTGGCCCGGTTAATCTTGGCACCGAGAGCCGCCATATCATTAAAGTCAGATTGGGAATGAGTGTAGCTGGGGTTTAGGTATACACTAAAACCTTTAAGCTTAGGCATCACACAGCCGTTTTCGTCAACGATTTGACGACCACTAGTTTTTAAACGTGAGGGAAATGTAGCTGGGCTAGCACCAGCGGGGCAACCAGCTGAAGCAACCGGGGCTGTCACAGCCTTGGGAGTAACAATTACGTCGTTGCTATTTATATAATTACCGGCATCATCATATGCCACTACTCGAAATTTATACACCTGATCATTTAGTAAGTTATGGGCAGTGTACGTCAGTACCGAGCTGCCTAAACCGGTCAGATAACTATCATTTTTCCAAATCTCATAGCGATTAATGCCGACATTATCGGTAGCCATAGTCCAACTGAGCGCTGCCTGCTGATCACCACCAATAGCCGTAAGCACACTTGCTGCTGGGGCCGAGGTATCGGAGGCCGGCCCGTAGAAATTGGTAACATCTACGTACATCTTACTCTCGCAACCAGCCCGGCCGGCCGTATACTTGATGTCAAGAGCTTGCGAACCAGCCGGTAAAGCTTTGGTGGCTGAATAGCCCTTCCAGCTGCTGCTGGCTACTTGGGTTGGCCCGATGACGGTTACGCCACCGACCGATACGGTCATACTGGGCCAGGTACCTTTGCACTTCGTGCCTTTAGCGGTAACGGTCAATGATTCAGCCGGACTCGTTAAATTGACTGTACTGCTCATACTGGTACCGACTTGAGTTAATACCACAGCCTTACCGCCGCCATTAGCAGGAGAGGCAGTGTTGTCGCTGACAACACTAGCGCCAGCCGGGAGCGTCATATTCTCGGCTTCCATTGTGGCTATAGTAGACGTAGCGGCCTGGCTAAAGAAGACTAGTGTTGAGCCAATAACCGCAAAAATGACAACAAAAGCCAACAGGTGGATATGCGATAACTGCTTTCCCCTGATAACCGGATAAGTTAATCTTCGCCCCATAATGCGGAGACTGGGGTGACTGGCTTTAGCTGTCTGCTCGGTATCTTGGTTCACGGAGGAGATTATTGGATTTATTGCCGACATGAGTTTTTTCTTTCTTTTAGCCATAATGATTTGTTTCGTATATATTTTGTATACTTGCTCTTGGTGATACTGCTTATGATAGTTTGAGGTTTATTATTCAGTATTGTGGGCTGTTTTGTCAATCAACTACGCCGTACGGTTCTCGTCATCACATATACCAATTTAAAAACCCGACACAAGGTCGGATTATTAAATTGGTGCACTGTTCTTTGCAAGGTCAGAACAATGCTACTTGATTATTCTACAGTTTAGAACAGAGAAAGGCAAGGAAAATAACAGGGGTGGTTGTGCTACTATACATTTTTTTTACAGGCTATGCCCCCACCCCCCAGATGCGTTTAGGTACCATCTCACTTAACCAAGAAAAACAGCACCCCCATCTATAAGAGGATGTCAGTTCCATCCTTGGCTTTAAGCCGCCATGCATTATCTTTGTCTGGCTTAGCATGAGTGCTTTTGGGTTTTAGTCTCTTATCTTTTATTACAAGATTCTTAAGATCTTCTTCACGCTCATATGCACGCAACCGCCCGTTCAGGTAGCCAAGTCGGTAATGGATACCCTCGCTCATTAACCGCCAGTTAGTACTAATAAGGGCTTTTTCTACAGTTTTTTTCAGAGTCTTCTCGCTATCATAGTCGCCGCGGTCGCTTTTGCCATCAAGGCAGTTAAAGCCGACGAATACATCTTTACCCATTTCTGGTTTATCCAGACTGAATTCAATGTAACCGGCCTTTTCAAGTGCTGGAGCAAGTATGGCAGACAATTCTGCAATCTTTGGCTTCTTCATTTCTTTTACGGCATCGTATATGTGCTTGTTGTCTTCCTTTTCTTTGAACTCCTTACCGAGCCGAGCCATCTCAATAAAGTCATGCCTCATTTTGAAGAGTCGTTCGCGAAACTCCTCGTCTACGAGACAGAAGTGGGTGCGATCATTGTCAAAATCGGGGTCAGGTTTCTCTTTCTTGCTGGATAAGTCCAGTTTGTCCTTAAAGCTATGCTTACAAGCGATGCACGTGTATGTAATCGTAATGGTCTTCTTGGTTTTTGTGGTCTTGTGCATTACTTCAGACTTACACTTCGGACATATAGTTGGTTTAACCTTCCACGCTGTACCGTCCTCCCAAAATGCACAGTTTTTGTCGCAATGGGGACATCGCAACATGAAAAGCACCTCCTCAGGGTCACCGATTTTGTAGCTTTTACTCCTATGCATGAGTGACTTGTCTGTAATTCGTAGCCCTTGCTTGCCACAATGTTGACAGCGAGGCTCTTCAGGAAGTCGAGCTGATGATATTTGTTCATCTTTGGCCTCGTCTCTCTCAATCCATTCACTGATTTGTTCACCACGCTTTTCATAGCGGCGAAGCAGCTCGTTTCCCACGGTCTCCATATAGAAGACATTCAATAGGAAAGCATTGCCGGGCTTATCAATCTTCTCACCCTTCGGAAGTTTGCTTTCAAAATCGGCATAAAAATCATCGTAGTAAACCATGCCACGACGGGCTGACTCCACGGTAAATTTATCATATAGGTCTTCGTAGTATTGCCGGTCTTTTAGGTGAGTGAACATACACCCATTGTAAAACTAATTGAGCTTAATAATATGACGACTTACCGCACCTCGAAGCCTAATTATGCCTTGCTGGACGTCGGGATGGCAGTCGCGTGTTTTCTTACCTGATCCGCAGAGACAAACGTAGTGACCTCGCGGGCGAAACTTCAAAAGTTTATGGGTAGCATCTTCACCTATTTGACTTTTAACATAGGCGTAGGTCGCAAAAATATCTGCATCGTCGTACTGTTCTTCCCGGCCAAGCCATTGTAAAAGACCCCAAGATCCATGTTCTAACTCACCCCACAGCCATTCCTCGGTCTTAGCAAAGTGAGTCTGTGCAAATAGATAAGGAATCAGGAACTCTTCGACGTACGCATCAAGCTTGAACTTTTTACGAAAAGTACGCTCTAACTGCATAGTTGCAGCCAAGCAAAGGCTGCCATCTTCTTTGTACTGATGCATATCCAGCAGATCTTTATTGAGTCGTTTCGCTGTTGCCGCTAGCTTGCCTCCGGTTTCGTGGGTTGTTGGAAAACGGGCATCTTTAGGCCATACAATCCTTATTTTGTACGTGTCGCACAAGTAAAGGTAGTCTGGTGGCGAAAGATCTTGAATTTGTTTAGCTGAGGGATTTACCACGTAAAGCCCGTTGGCTCGTAGCATCTGAAAAGTCAGCCTACCCTCTATAATATTGGGCTGCTTTTGCTTGAGTTCAGGATAGTTCTTAGTAAGCCGATCTACATCGCTCTTAGTCCACATGCCATGCTCACTCAGCACGCCCAAGGTTGATGGGGTGCAACTGAACGTGGTGATGGTGCGGCGAATACAGGCGTCGTAGAGCTTTGCTTGCCGACCGTTATGAGTGACTCTAGGCAGTGAATTATTGCTTGCTCGTTGGTCGAGGCGGGTATTTGCCTTACGCAAGAAAAAGCTTCAGCCTGTAGGCGCAAGATTAACTGTCGTTCATCCCGGCTTAGATCGGCCACGTACTCATCAATATAACGAGTAGCATCCGCACGATCCGTAAACTGTGGTTCGTTTATGTCGCCCGGCAAGGCAGCCAAGCAATCTATTGCAGCCTCCACGGTGGTACATCCGGGATTTTCGACGAAGTATGCATAGACTATCTGCTCCAGATGAAAAGATTTAAGGCGAAAATCGTCGCCGTATGCCATTTTGCAGGCGTGCCGCCAACCTTTAAGGAGTTTGGTGGCGTGGCGGAAATCAGCGTTGGCCTCGTTCAGGTCGGATGCAGCCTGTACATAGCCACGTGGATCGGTTTTAATCCATCCGATAGGGTTTGTAGAAGCATTTTGGTATCGTTGCTCACGATTATGCTTGTTAAGCTTTAGTATTTCAGGCACCTGATAGATGGGCTGGCCGTACTCGTTTTTATCTGCCAACTCTATGGCTGGTACAACATCAATGCTGAAAGTTTCTTCGGGTGCACCTTCAAATTCAATGGTAACAGAGTGGGTCTGAGCATAAATACGCTTCACCTTTGTCGAGGAGTTCTTATATTTTAGCTGTAGGTTGGTCAGTAGGTTTCTGAGCAATAGTGACGGATTGTCCTTAACACTGGCGTCGATCACGGGATAGATCACATCAAGGTCGTGCACCGGATCTATAGCCGTATAGCGTGGGTAAGAGCCCGACTGAAAACAGCGGCCGTTCAGAAAACCCCGGAGTTCTTCATATTTAGCTGTAATAAAGTCCCGCTGTTCTGGCTTGGGGGAAAGATTATCCCGGACGTACTTATTGACTACTTTGTGTATGGCGTCAGCGTCCATCTATTTATCCTCCGGGTAAGTGCTCATCATGGCGAACACATCAGAAATTAGTCTTAACGGGGTGTTGCACATGGAGTGATGGGAGTAGCTTTGCAGGAGCTCCATGTCTTCGGGTGTGATACGGGTCGGCCCCGCATAGACTATGACTGGGATTTCACGCTGAGAGGCAGCTTTGAAGATGTCTTTGAAGGATGCGGAATTCGGGCTATAGCCGATGATCACGAGCCTGTTGCCGTTAAGCAAGTCCTTCGCACGCCCATCCGCGGACGGAGTACCGATATTGAAGAAGCCGACACGCTTGAGCAGCTGAACTTCGTGAGTCATAGGCTTGTCATCGGTGGCTATAACGGCCACAGGTCGCTGTATGTTCTTAAAGAGCCGACGCTCCTTCTTATGAAAGAAGCGGAGCCAAACCGAGGCAGCAACTACGCCGCCCAGTAGTGGCCAAACGATCTGAATGATGGTAAGTGCGGTATCAGCTGACATGACTTACCCCTTTACATTTCTAGGGTCATGGCCGTAGCTGTTACGGGAGCCAATTTCACCATCTTTATTGTGAATCAAGTGTTCGACGCGGTGGCTTTTAGCCATATCACGTCCTGCCGCCTGAGCCTGCTGCTTGGTCTCGTATGTCTTGCCCGGGCGGGTTGCGCCTTCAGTGACGTTACGCCAGTTACTGGCCTGTTTGCTGTAGGTCGTATGAATGTTAGGTTTGTGTGCCATAGGTGTTATTCCTCCTTAGTCTGGCCATTAATGATTGGTTGCAGTAGACTAAGAAGCGTACTCGGTACCAACGGTGTACGCTAGCATCGGCCAAAAGCCGGTGCTTTTTCATAGTCCGCCTTTTTAACGAACGTGGCTTGCGCCGCTCCCCGTAACTACCCTCGACAAAAGAATTTTGCGTTTTATAGCTAGGTTAAGTTCAACAATACCATACCGGTAGCACATTGTAAATGTACAGGATTGTACAGTGTCCAGAAACCTGCTACAATCAGGGGTGAAGATGCATGAAGTACAAAAAAGGCTGTTAAGCCTCGGTTCTCTGGTTGAGCTCAGTAGTATGTCGTACCGCCAAATTGGTGAGCGAGTGAGCTGCAAACACGCCTCACAAGTCCAACACCATATCGGCCAGCTGATTAAGAACGGCTACCTATCTCGGAAGACTGACGGCTCGTTAGTGGTGTCAACAAAAAGTCCGGGGCTCCTCCAAAACAATGTACTATCAATACCGGTTCTCGGCGAAGCTGATTGTGGTGAAGCTACTCGCTTCGCATCTGATGTCATTCAGGGTTATTTGACACTCTCTCCTAGCACCACCAAAATTAGCAGCACAAAAGGCGTATACTCTTTAGTCGCTCGTGGTGATTCAATGAACAGAGCAAGCATCAACGGTAAAACAATTGAGGACGGTGATTATGTACTGGTCGAAAAACGTGACCCATACGTCCCGGATAAAAATGACTACATTGTATCCATCATCGACGGCATGGCTAATATTAAGAAGTTCCAGAGGGATAATGAACACCAACGGGTAGTACTGCAGTCTGAATCACACTATCCTTATCCTCCGATTATTATTGCTAACGAAGACTTTCAGCATTATCAAGTTGCCGGTAAGGTGGTTGATGTGGTCAAAGGCACCGAACACTTAGTATAGGAATTTATAGCCACATCCGACCCTGATTGGATGTATCGGCAGCCCAGAAGCCAGACGGATCAGCGACTTGCTCGGATGTCGGCTGCATAACAGGCACCGCACTAGCAATCTCGGGCAGTAGGTCTATTAGCTCTGGTATCTCATCAAATCGCCTGAACTTGCCATTCTCAACCAAGCTAAAGGTCGCCTCTTTTGACTCGTCTATTGTCTTTGCCCAGAGCGTGAAACCGTCCGTAAACTTACCGACTACAGCCGGTTGAAGTTCGCTAAATGAGTAGACGATACCGGGCTCAAGGTACTTCTTGATGCCTTGTTTCTCATTTTCATTACGTGCTTCAAGGTACTGGGAGTAATCAGCCCACATGCATCCAAAATCTCCTGTGTCGTGACGAGTAAATAACTTGGCGTCGCTTTTCGCCGGATCAACAATGAAGAAGTACATAAAGTCTGCTCCCGGTGAGTCTCCGTAGATGTGACTGTGATAGCAGTCGCTAAACCAATAGAAAACAGGTCGTTTTCCATCTAAAGAAGTGAAGTTGGTTATGAGTTCATCTGATAAACGGAATAATAATGTGGAGGTAGGCTTCTTTTGCATAGTACTGATTATAGGGCTACGCTGCCATACGCACTCTTATTTCACCGCTATAAACAAACTTTCCAAATAATAACTCTGGCTCTGGTCTAGCCATTCGTTTATCGTCTGTGTAATATCTTTCTAAAGTTCCTGATGGTACAAGTGCGAAGTGCAAACAGTGTTGCATACTTCCGTTGCGTCCATCACGCAAAGTTTTTTCAGGCTGATAAGTAACAAGGAGCTCTCTACCTTGTGCCTCTTTAACTCGCATAACATCAGGATCATCAAAAACGCTTGCAGCAAGCCAGTAGTCATTATTGTGTACTATTGGTAATCCAACAGGTTGGTTCAGCGTGGGCGACTCAACAAGTAGGTACCCATAAGGTTGAAATTGGCTTTTTGCTTTTACTGTTTCTGCACCACCGTCTAGGTCTACAGTAGTGTCATTCCTATCAAAATCTATAACTCGGAACGCCATACTCAAAACATCACTCCACTGAATTTCTTTTCCAATTTCGGGTGTTGTGTAGCTGTATCTATGCCTTGGGCACGTAGGGTTTCTCTCTGTTCCGCCTGTATCTCGGTAATTGCTGCAACTGTAGCATCGTCGCCTTGCGAAAGACTTTGCTTGAGTCGGGCGACCTGATCGGGACTCATACCTTGAGTTAGCTGTTTCCATTCCTTGCGTGACTTCCAATAACCAAGCTTTTTCATTCGTTGCCGCCTTTACTGTCAATAATGTTCGGCGACAAACAAAAAGCTAGCCGCCAAGCGGAGTCTTGCGACCCCTACACACCTTTCGGCATGCAACCGGTAAAGATACCTGAACGACTAGCTCAGTATTCTTTACCGGATTTTTGATCATACCTTCTCTTGCGAGCGGCTCTAGATCATGAGTGGTGTTACCACTTAATTAGCATTATAGCTTACTGTTGCATAAAATATTAACAGGTATGAATGATATGTCTGAGGAAGGCCGACGTGCGGCTATAATCTTCGTCTTAAAGAAGCTGCGTCATATGACGTTAGATGGCTTTAAATTTGGCCGAGAATACTACGATTTTGAGTTCTATCAGATGGAGTTTGAGGAAGCAGAAAAATCTCCGGCAGTCATGCACGAAATAGACGCCCTACGTTATCTTGACCAAAAGGGTGTTATTAAATTCACAGAGGGTCATGAAGTAGACGAATCGATAGTATCTGACTTGAATGAGCAAATGTATCAGCAAGAGCTTGCTCGGTTTGGGCTCGTGGACAACGGTACAAGTATTAGGGACGGATTACCCTCAGTTGGCAAATCTCATAAACGCCCTGTCTTTAATCGTGATACCGGTGAAGTTATCTTTAGGGGTAAGCGTCTGATGCTGTCGCCTTCAAACAAGCAGTACTACGTCGCAAAGGCTTGTCTTGCAAAATGGGGTAAACAAATTCCTGAACTTGACATAATTGACGACTTATTAGCAAATAGTTTTGACGCTAATGAAAGAGTCGTTCGGGATAGTGTGCCTCGGCTGAATCGTAAATTCAATGAAATATTTCATGTTGAGAATGCCTTTCGCTACTCCGGCGGACACGTATCCATTGACCCCTTACAATTTGAGACTGTTTGAGAGTCATTGAGGCTCGTAATTAGCCAACCGTAAAAACGGTAATCTAGCTGTAGCTTAATGCATTAAGCCCTTAAAAAAGTAAAAAAGGGTAATAAGCTATATGACCATTACTTACAAAAAATGGCGAATAACAGACAGGATTAACGATAATAAAATGCTTGCTTACGGTTATGCCGTACATGAAAAGGTCGGCACACAGTGGAAACGCCCTACGTACTTTCCCAAGCTATCTCAATCGGTGAACGAATTGTTTGAGCGTGTAATTAGATCAGAGCTCAAAGACATACAGATTGACTTAGACAGCCCGTCGGCAGCCGCCTTATTGGTGCAGTACGCAGAAAGTATTGACGAGATTAAGACCGAGATACTGGAGGTCGTTCATGACTGATGACTACGGTATCGAAGTTGAAGTACGTGGAGAGATTGGAGATGGTTACAGACTCAAAGTCTCCGCTACAAGCATTGGTATGTATGTGGACGGCTTTAGGGCGTTGAGATCTGCTAAAAACCACTCAGGATACTGGATACAATCACCGGCACAGAAAGTGAATGGTAAATGGATACATACGCCTGAGTTCAGCACCAAAACTGACTTTTGGGCTCAACTTGAGCAAAGTTGCTTAAACGCAATTAACGACTATGAAACCGACGTACCTTATCGCGGCAAGGATACCGTAATCACAGATATCCCTGACGAACCTATAAACCTAGATGATATTCCGGATTTCGGCTCATGAGTAACGCTACAATAAAGCGCCGTATATATCCTTACATTAAACAGAAACCCATATATAGATTACATATATCCCTATATATAGATAACTCTATAAAGATACTTACCTTTATAAAGGTCTGTTTAAGGGTATATATAGGCTGTAAGGATGTTCGGGCGATGTTTGGAGCTAACTATGCGACTCAAGCCTGAACGTCTAACCACCTTAAAAGCATTGCTTAAAGATATTGGGCTGGACTACAGCGACGAAGAAACGCAGCAAGCAGGACTAGCAATTATGCGGTTTGCACTAGCTAAAGAAACACGTAAAAGACAGTTAAAACTAACGAAAATGGAGCAAAAAGATGATGTTTCTGTATCTGATTAATAAACGAATTGTTAATGATTTCGGATATAGGCGTTTTCTATGACACGATCCGACGCAAGAAAGACTGAATTAGATACATTAGTGTACGTGGCTAACGAAAATATTTTCTTCAAAAATGGATTTCAGACTACGCTGACGACTACGGTTTACGGTAAAGACCATACGGCGGATGTGCTAGTTATCTTAGGAGAGAGCCCTAGAATAAAGATAACCTATTCACCAGATGAAAACTTGGAGCGAACCCAAACAATACACCTAGCCCAAACGCCCTGCTATTTCGGAGGCTTTAGATGGTGGATGTTATGTCCATCATGTAATCGGCGTGTTGGCAAGCTGTACCTTATTGGTCAGTATAAATGTAGGCATTGTCATGACCTTACATACCGGTCACGTAAACGAAGCAGACACTCACCGATCTATCCTATGCAGAGAGAGCTTGATAGATATGAACGAGCTGACGAACTGATTAAGCACTTACGTACAAGAACTTATAAAGGTAAACCAACTAAACGATACCTAAAAATTGCTGATCTTGTGAGAGAGCGAAACGACTAGTA
>CAZIMF010000007.1:0-32103 GCA_964540445.1 uncultured Candidatus Saccharibacteria bacterium | reverse complement strand
CGTCCTAGAAAGGTCTCCGTTGCAATGGTATCGAACCGCTCCCGCCACTGTATGGAAGTAGCATCACCAACGGTGACCGGTGGCTTGTGGATACTATCCTTCGAGACAAGAGTCCTCGTCCCGCCATTGCGGTCCTGCGGGTTGTCTCTCAGAATAGTATCCTCCAGCCACTTCAAGTTCTTGCTGCTATATTCCACCATACGCGGATCCAGGTCGGTGCCTAGGGCATTAAAGCCCATTAGGATTGCTTCTTGGAGGACTACGCCGGTGCCGCAGAATGGGTCTAATGCTATGGTGTCGGCTGGATTGTCGAATTGTTGGTCGGTGGCTGCAAGATTGAGAATAATTTGAGCCAATTTGGGCGGCAGCATACCAACTCGGGCGTCGCGCATTGGACGTTCTTGATCACGTCGCCGGTAGGCCTCAATATCTTGTATCCAAACCGTCTGTGCCAAAATAATCCGGTCACCATCTTTGATAAGCAGCAGCTCAAGACCATTTGGGCCAGTTAACTTATTGTGGATAATTTGGGCAGCGTTGAGAGCTGGCTCGTTGTTAGGGACAACTCGCACGCTGCGACCGGCTTGTCTGATAACTTTCTTAAATGATAGGGCTGTGGCATTTATCTGATTTGGGGAAGCATTGAGGCCATAGGTGCTCAGACCAATCGTAATTTTACCCTCGGGGATGTACTGCAAGTGATGGGGTAGGGATTTTTGAACTTGTCGAGCCGCTTTGTGCCAGTCGGTTGTATTGATAGGCGTTAGTAGCTTTGCGACCTTTTGAGTGCCACCGAGTTGATCAAACATACCTACTGGCTGCTCGGTTTTAAGTAGCGCAATATCTGGCTGCACCAGGCTAAGCGCCGCGGCACCAAAACGATTTTCAAGTTCGGCAAGGCCAAGCGCAGGCTGCCGGCCAAGAATACATACATACATATTCACAGTATACGCTGTTCTCTTGGAGTAGCGTATACTATTAGTCATATGACTGCAGAAGCGGGGAAGGCTAAACAGAGTAATCGGTGGCGGCAAATTCTAACGTGGGGAACGTTAGTTGCTCTACTATTGCTTGTTTTCCTGCTGCGTGATCAAATTCTTGAGACAATTTCAAACCTTGGTAGAGTAAACGCCTCGGTTTTACTGCTTATCATAGTGTGGCAGCTGCTTAACTACCATACGTACACCAAAATGTATCAGGGGTTGTTTGATATTTTAGGTGTTAAAATGGGCTATAAACCACTCTACCGGGCGTCGGTAGAACTTAATTTTGTAAACCACGTGTTCCCAAGCGCAGGGGTGTCCGGTTTTTCATATTTCGGTCTGAGAATGAAGCAACTAGGGGCTACCGCTGCTCAGGCCGCTGTAGTTCAAACCATGCGCTTTGTAACAATTTTTATGTCGTTTCAGGTGCTACTACTCTTTGGCGTATTTCTGCTAGCAGTCAACGGAAAAGCAAGCAACCTAACGATTCTGGTAGCCAGCTCGCTTAGTACCTTGCTGGTAGCTGGTACTTTAATGGTTATTTATATCGTAGGCAGTAAAAGCCGGATTGATACTTTTTTTACGTTCCTGACCAAAGTGCTCAATAAGATTATCCAGCTGGTGCGGCCAAAACATCCTGAAACAATTAACATTGCAGCGGTTCGGCAATTATTTCTTGAATTCCACCAGAATTACAAAATTTTACAAAAAAATTACAAAAAGCTAAAAATGCCGTTGGTTTATGCGTTTTTCTCCAGCGTTACCGAAATAGCTACAATCTACACGGTGTACGTAGCTTTTGGCGAGTATGTGAATGTTGGTGCAATTATATTGGCATATGCAATTGCTAACTTTGCCGGGTTGATTTCGGTCATGCCTGGCGGGGTTGGCGTGTACGAAGGACTTATGACTGCCGTGCTGGCAACCGTTGGTGTGCCACCGTCAACCAGCTTGCCGATAACAGTTATGTATCGAGTGCTCAGCAGCGCTGTGCAGTTACCGCCCGGTTACTATCTCTACCATAAAGTTATTACTAAAAAAGACAAACCACTCATATGAACGAGCAGCTGATTGGCCAGAGCCCTAGTTTTACGGTTAGCGAGTTTGTGGCGATCTTTAATCAGTCGCTCGAAATGATGTATCCGCAGATAGCAGTTGTCGGTGAGCTTTCCAATCTACGCGTCAGTAAGGGAAAGTGGGTCTACTTTGATTTAAAAGATGAGTATTCCAGCGTTAAGTTTTTTGGTACGATTTATAATTTACCAGGCCCGCTGGAAGATGGAATTACATGCGAGGTAATTGGACGTCCGAGGTTGCATAATAACTTTGGATTTAGTATTAACTTCGACAGCATACGGGCAGTAGGAGAAGGTTCGATTCGCAAAGCCCAGGACTTGCTGTTTAAAAAACTCGAGACAGAAGGTGTGTTCGCGCCGGAACGCAAACGAGCATTGCCGTATCCACCACAGCGAATTGGTTTGGTCACGTCTGCCGAGTCAGCCGCAATCACCGACTTTAGAAAAATTATGACTGCCCGCTGGCCAAGCCTGATAATTGAGCTAGTCGATACATTGGTGCAGGGCGCACAGGCGCCGGCAGCAATCGTAGCTGCAATTCAAAAATTTAATACGATGAGTAATCCTCCGGAAGTTTTAGTAATTATCAGAGGTGGGGGCAGCGCCGATGACCTAGCTGCGTTTAGCGAAGAGTCGGTAGTCCGTGCCGTGGCCGCCAGTCGTATCCCAACCCTTGTAGCAATCGGCCACGAAAACGACACAAGCTTGGCTGAGTTGGCTGCCGATATGCGGGCTAGCACACCAAGTAATGCAGCTGAGCTACTCGTGCCAAGCATTGTGAGCGAGCTTGCTATTGTCGGCACTGTCCGTAAGCAGCTTGATGGTGAATTGCAGCAGATTATTAAACATGAACAGGTCTATATTGAGAATCAAACTCAGGAATTGAACGGAGCTCTCAACTCAGTACTCAACGCGAGCCAGCAGCACATTGTGCATGCGACCGCACTGCTAAAAGCACTTGATCCGCTGGCCCCCCTGCAGCATGGGTATGCGCTAATTCGAGATATATCAGAGCAGCTTATTACAAGCTGGCGTCAGCTCGATGCAAGCCCATCAGACGTGTTCAGCTTACAGTTTACAGATAGAAAAAAGCAAATTCGTATAATTAATAACGAATAATAAAATGATGCAGGAGATAGCACTATGAAGAAAACTAATGACAGCCAGTCATACCAGGAACTTAAAAAATCCCTGGACGAAATACTTATAAAATTGCAACACCCTGACACAGATATTGATGCAGCTATTACGTTGCACGCCGAAGGACAAAAAGTTTTGAATGAGCTGGATACGTATTTGAACAAGATTGCCAGCAACAGCGAAATAAAAATAAAAAAGATTGATTAGCCACTAATGCTATTTTGGATTTTTAGTGCCTTTGTCCTATTGTTCGCCTTTGTATTGTTAGTTGGTGCCCCTTATTTGCCAACTCGTAAAACACAAGCCCAGACAGCACTTGATTTACTTGATTTAAGACCGGGCCAAACACTGTACGAATTAGGCTGTGGAGATGGGCGCGTGCTCAAACAAGCTGCAGCGAGGGGGCTGCAAGTAGTGGGGTACGAATTAAATCCCTTGTTAGCTTTAGTTGCTTGGCTATACACCTGGCGTTATCGTCGTCAAATTCGTATTGTATGCAGTAATTTTTGGAGAGCAGATCTAAGCCAGGCAGACGGTGTATTTGTTTTCTTGCTTGATCGGTTTATGGTGCAACTTGATCGTAAAATTAAAACTGAGACAAAAAAGCCAATCAAGTTAGCGAGCTTCGCCTTTAAAGTACCCGGTAAAAAGGCTGTAAAAACAAAAGACGGTATATTTTTATATCAGTACTGAAAATGCTACCCGGTCTTGCGTGCAGTAAGCATTTTACGTTACCATGAGCAGTATGAATGTGAATCGCTCTGAACGTGGTGCTCTAAATGTACTACTCATCCCACTTATTATGGCAACGTTGTTATTATGCGGTGCAATTGGCTTCGGTGCCTGGGCTTTTATGGGGCGCGAAGATTATAAAAAGAATTCAGATGATAAATCAGCCGCGGCCGCGGCGGTAGCCGTAGCTCAAGCCGAAACAAGAAAAGACAATGAATTTCTTCAAAAAGAAAAAGAACCCCTTAAAAGCTACACAAGTGCAGTACAGTACGGCACGTTTACGATCAAGTATCCAAAAACATGGAGCGCCTACGTAAGCGAACAGCCCAACGCGTTATCCATGTTTATGCAGCCCGATATAGTCATCTCGAGTTCACCGTCGTATGTCGTGCGTGTAGATGTTATTAGTACACCTTACGATCAGATGATTACCCAGCTAGATGCTACCGTTAAACAGGGGAAGCTCACCGTAAAAGCCTATACACTGCCTAAAGTTCCAACAAATATTGGCGTTCGGGCCGACGGCCAGATTGCGCAAAACAAGCAAGGAGCTGCTGTCTTTTTGCCGCTGCGTGATAAAACAATTAAAATCACCACTGAATCACTTGATCATATCGCTGATTTCAACAATATTATCCTGCCCAACTTTGAATTTAACCCATAGGTTAACGCCTCAAAATTTTGTTTTCAGGACTTAAATAACACATCATTATATGGTTGTGAGACGTGTTATAATCAGCTCAACATTAGGCAAATGAGGTGCATGTTTTGAGTAACGATACTATCCAGCAGTTCCGGCAGTCGACGGATCAGGATACCTCGCTACGTTCGCTCACATACGAACTTAAACAGCCATTGATTCGTATTGCCCGCCAGGCCGAACTGGGTGACGTCAACGAACTTGAATCAATTAAGCAGGCAGCAGAGCAAGCACTCCGGTTAATCGATAATTACTTATTGAGTGCACAGTCTGAGTACGGCCAGCTAGCACTTGATTTATCCCCTGAAAGTACCGGCTCGGTACTGTACGACGTGCATCATCAGTTACGTACTCAATCTGTGACTCGAAATATCTCATTCACCATCGATAATCGGGCTCATGAACCAATAATGACCCATCGCTGGGCACTTACCTCTATTTTAAACGTCTTTGGCAGTACAATAATCGGGTTAAACCCTAAGGCTGACCAGCCTACCGAACTGACACTCCGCAGCTACAAAACAAAAAAAGGTGCAATAGCTATCGGTGTATTTAGTAAAACCGAAATTTCTCCCTCGGATTTACGGCAGGCTTTGCTGCTGCAAGGGAAGGCCCACATGCCCTTGGCTCGATTAAACAACAGTGCACATATTTCACTGGCAATTGCCGATAGTCTGTGCAGCGCAATCGGCGGGGCATTATCAGTCAAACGAATGGGCGCATTATCTGGATTTGCCACTGAATTACCTTTGAGCGAACAACTTTCATTAGTATGACCTACATTTTAATTGTTGAACCCGACCAGACACTTGCCCGGACCCTCAAACAACATCTTATCCAAAATAATTTTAAGGCTACCATGGCGTTAACTGCTCAGGACGGAATTATCCAGGCAGACAATGCCAGGCCCGACGTTGTAGTGCTGGAATTAGCCATGCCCGAACATAATGGTATTGAGTTTTTGCAGGAGTTTCGCTCATACGCCGACTGGTTAGGGGTACCGATTGTTGTGTATAGTCACATCCCGCAAGCGGATACAGGCTTATCGGTGGCCGATTGGCAAAAGTACGGTGTAGTTGAATATTTGTATAAGCCGACGGCAGGCCTAGCGGTGCTTTCGGCCGCCATACGCAGTGTTGTTGCTAGCCATGAAACAATATAAAGACAGAGCGATTGTTTTATCTAGGGTTGAGTACGGAGAACGGGACCGAATTTTGACATTGCTCTGTCAGCAACGGGGCAAAGTCTCGGTACTTGCTAAAGGTGTTCGCAGCGAAAAAAGCCGATTGGCCGGAGGCATCGAGTTACTAAGCGAGTCTGAAGTTAGTTTTGTCGAAGGCCGGTCGACTATTATGGCGCTGACGTCAGCTCGGCTTAGGCAGCATTTTGGCGAACTTAGCAAAGACATCCGCCGCATGCAACGGGCCTTCGCTCATTTAAAAGTAATCTATTCAATTGCCGATGATAACACTGGCCAAGATTACTACGAGACATTGTTGACATCGTTGAGCTCGATGAACGATTCTAGCTACGATGTACGCCTGGTTGACGCTTGGTTTAATATGCGGGTACTCCATATTTCTGGCAGCGAACCAAACCTCCAGCTTGATATGGGCAGTACGGCCGAAAAATTTGAATTTGATTACGATCAACAGCAGTTTAAGCCCAGTGCCGGTGGCTTATTTAGCCAGAACGATCTAAAGGTATTGCGACTTTGTGTTACCCAGCCAAAACCGCCAAAACTGCAAAAGGAACTCGGCAGCGAAGACCGGCTACAGCAACTAACCCAAACGTTACTGCGATCCAACGCCACCGAGCTGTAGGCCCAATCAAGGCACTGATGCCACGAGCTATAGTCCATACATAAGTACTATAGTTGCGTTTCATTAAATTTTAATGATAGACAAATATAGTACAAGAGTAACGGGCAGCTCGCCATGTAGGTGACAACGGAGGCGTAACTGTTTATAATGACCCATTATGAGCAAAGAGGTTTCGATGGAAGATATTGTCAGCCTATGTAAGCGTCGTGGCTTTGTATTTCAGGCATCCGAAATTTACGGCGGTCTGGCCGGTTTTTGGGATTATGGCCCACTTGGGGTTGAGCTAGTCAACAATATCAAGCAAGAGTGGTGGAAAGCCATGGTGCACGATCATGACAACATTTTTGGCCTCGACAGTGCTATTATTCAGAACCCAAAACTGTGGGAAGCTAGTGGTCACGTTGCTGGTTTTAACGACCCGCTGGTTGACTGTAAAAACTGTGGCTCCCGGCACCGCGCCGATCATTTAGCCAACACAGACTCAACTGATCTTACAGAACTGGCCAAGCTGCTCAAAGATACAGCCTGCCCAACCTGTGGCAAAAAAGAGCTGACCGAACCGCGTAATTTTAATATGATGATGAAAACCTGGGTTGGTCCGCTTGAAGATAGTGACAGCCTGGCATATCTTCGGCCCGAAACTGCCGGTCCAATGTTTACTAACTACGAAAACGTCCGTGAAACCATGCGCGCTAAACTGCCATTTGGTATAGCTCAAATCGGCAAGGCCTTCCGCAACGAAATTAGCCCCCGAGATTTTATTTTTCGAGTCCGTGAACTTGAGCAAATGGAGATGCAATACTTCATCCGTCCTGAAGAACAAAATAAGACATATGAAAACTGGCGCCAATTTGCCTGGAATTTCTTAAGCAATCGGCTTGGTATCACCGAAGAAAAACTGCAGTGGCATGAACATGGCGATGACGAAAAAGCACATTATGCATCAGCTGCCCACGATATTTATTTTAAATTTCCTCAGGGCTATAAAGAGTTGTGGGGGACGCATAACCGTACTGATTTTGATTTAAATAATCATATTCGGGTTAGCGGTAAAGACTTGCAGTATTTTGATGATCAAAGCCGTGAAAAATTTACGCCGTACGTAATTGAGTCTTCAGTTGGTGTTGGTCGTATGTTCCTTACCGTGATGACTAATGCCTACCACGAAGAAGAAATAAACGGCGAAACCCGCGTGGTACTAAAATTGGCGTCACATCTTGCTCCATACCGCGTTGCTGTATCGCCACTTCTCAAAAATAAACCAGAACTGGTTGAAAAGGCTCGGGAAGTCTATGAGACTCTAAAAAAAGAGTTTGGCAATGTTATGTGGGATGACAATGGCAATATCGGTAAGCGCTATCGGCGCCAAGATGAAATCGGTACACCATACTGCGTTGTAATTGACTTCCAGACCCTCGAAGACGATACGGTAACTGTTCGCGACCGCGACACCACCAACCAGGAGCGCTGCAACCGCGCCAATCTAATCTCAAAGTTAGCCAACTAGCGGCGCATGTAAGTAATGTAGTAGATACTATAACGGACAAAATCAAAAATTGGTTATACAATACATACAAATGTGTAGCAAGGACCAAGTACGTGTCTGTTGATTTTAATGAAACGTCGGGTAATGTAATTGATCCGAGAGCATCATATAATCCTGAAAAACTAGCCAATGAAGTCATATGGCCTCTGGTTAATTTTGTGTGGACACAAGGGACTGGCACTGAGGATTGGCGAGTGGATGCCGTTGCTGAAGAGGACATGATTAATATCTTTAGGAGGGGTCGATATAAGGGCAAGAATCTTCGGGTTGAGCTTGCAGCCAGTGTTGATGCTGAAGAAGAGGAAGATGACGACGACGAGAGCTTCCCATTTGATTTTAACGATGACGACGAAGATGATGATGAAGGATTCGAGATTCCATATCAGGATACTATAGTAGGTGATGAGGAGGATGGGCCAGTCTCCAGAGCAACGTTTTATCTTAATGAGGTAGTTATGGGGCCTACTCGTTTGGCTATTATCGATATGGCCCGACTTACACTACACGCGAAGGCTGAAGCTACCCCTGAACATACGGAACAGATGTTACTTGATTGGCCGACAGGTGACGAAGCGCTGTTTAAAGTTGCCACGGAGCGAACCTATACCTTTTGTGGAGATGGGTATTGGAGCTATAGACACGCAGTCATCATTAATGGCACAAATATGGATAGAATGAGCTTGCCGTTCGAAAGTGCCGACGAAGTAGTCGAGGATGACAAAATACGTTTAGCTGACATTGAAGCTTTTCAGGCTATTTGCGCAGTATTCAATGCCCCAAAAGCAATTAAACAGGCACTTGGTCGTATTAAAGCCCAGCCAATACTACCGACTAAGTAAGTACACATAAATTATCCGCAAGTTAACAGACGTTAATATGTGCGTGCCGGCAATTCATAGATGGTTCTGATGGAGTGTGCAGCACGACGTAGAGAGCTTAAGGTTGCATATTCCAGGAGCTGATCGTCTGTCGGTATAATGACCGCACCGCTGTCAGGATCTCGGCCAAAGAGCCGAGCCGGTGCATTGGCTAGTAAGTGGGAACCGGCGGGGAGATTAAGATCTCCCGTAATTACTGCAAGGCCGTCTGGATCGGTATCGTCTTGTGTTAGAAGTTCTGCTTGAGGGACGGTACAATCGTACGTCACCACGTTTACATCTACGGCTGGAGCTTTAACTAGAGCAACTGGACTTGTCAGGCCGAGCCAAAGGACATTATTAATAAGCTGACGTTCTCGGCGCTGCCATTCTGCGTTTTTGCGCGGCAAACCTATATACGGATGAGGAAATAAGAAGTGTGCTCTGGCGGTTTTGGTTTCAGCTGTTGCAATAAGACTATGGTTCGGTAAGCTATATGGAATAATCACAATAGTATATATACATCTTTTTAGTGGATTTGAAAATTGCTCGTGGCTACTTTCTTTTCAAGAATACGCCAGTTAAAGCGCAGAGTGTTATGATGAAGATATGAAAAAAGGGAAGAAGCCGGTCGTCTATGCTTTTATCGATAGTCAAAATCTGAATATTGGCATCCAAAAGTTGGGCTGGAAAATGAACTGGGTTAAATTCCATAAATTTTTAGCCGATAAGTATGGGGTCAATAGAGCTTTTATGTTTATCGGGTATGTTCCGGAGTTTGAGGATATGTATCAGAAGTTGCACGAAGATGGGTATTCAATTGTACTTAAACCAACATTTGATATGACCAGGCCGCGACCTGAGCAAAACGAAGAAATTAGCCAGGAAGAAAAACCCGAAGAAAAAAAACCAGTTAAGGGGAATATTGACGCTGAGCTGGTGCTGCATGCCATGATTAACTATCCAAACTATGATAAAGCAGTTATTGTCTCGGGTGACGGTGACTTTTATTGCTTAGTGGAATATTTGGCCAAAAATAATAAATTGCTTAAAATCCTTGCGCCTAACCGCCAGTACTCAAGTCTATTACGCGAATACAATGACTATATAGATCGACTTGATTTACAAAAGCGAGCGCTCGAATACAGGCACACTAAAAACAGAGGACAATCCAAGCCGAAAGCCGCTTAGTTTTATTATGAACAATCCTAAAAAACTTCTTAAAGAGTATTTATCGCAGGGTAGGGTTCTGCAATTGGCAACCGTTTCCAAGGATCAGCCATGGATTAGCACGGTTTACTTTGTGGTTGATGATGCAATAAATTTGTACTGGTTAAGTTTTCCAACCCGGCGACACAGTCAGGAAATTGCAGCCAACAATAAAATTGCAATCACTATGCCTGTAAAATTCGACGTCCCCGTAATTGGAGTTCAGGCCGAGGGTACTGCCGAAGTAGTTAATGACCCAGAAGAGATTAAAAAAATTATGAAAAAATATGTAGAGAAATATGACGCTGGCAAATCATTTTACGAAAATTTTATAGCTAATAAAAACCAACATGTGATGTACCGCTTCACGCCTGCATCATATGTGCTTTTTGATGAAGTAAATTTCCCAGACAATGGTCGGCAGATACTTAACCTCTAAGAATCTAGCCAGATGTTATAATGTAACAAAACGTTGAGATAGCAAATGTCCCGCCCAGAAATTTACCAAAGCCCACAACCGAGTCAATTGTTTAAGCTATCAGCAATCGCCGTCTGTCTTGCAAAAGATCAGGACAAGTTACGAGAAAGCAAAAAGTTTGACAATGCTCGTATGTTTGTACCCGAACAAGTTGAGGAAATTAGTTTTGATGCAGACCGAGTCACTGGCACAACCCACATGTTTGCTGGTTTCGTAGCCAGGCAGGGTTATGGGCGGGATCGCACCTGGAGAATGTGGCTAATAGAAAAATTCTGGACGGACGATGACGGACAAACTGGGGCTGCACGCACGACCTATCATTTTGAATGGAATAATGATGAGGTGCTCAAATGTCACCGCATTATTTTGGCACCAGGCGAAGAAGAAGTTGTTTACGATGCAGATCTAATTGTGCCAGATGAATCAGACTTTGATCCTGACTGGATTAATGCCAAATATGAAATGACAACAGTAAGCGAAGCTGATTGTTTGATGTTGCTCAAAGACTTGCGGAGATTTAGCCAGATTAGCCAACCTATCTCTGAAGCAGCGCTTCATTATAATCGCTAAAACCGTAAGCCACGATGCATCACTCCATGATATGATGGGTAGACTAATCTACTAGGCATTAGCTTAGTAATACTAGAGGGAAATGAGCAGAAAACATGCGCCAAGATCAGGCATTGCATATTATGATGAGCGGCAAATCGGTTTTTTTAACCGGTCCGGCGGGTAGCGGTAAAACATATGTGTTGAATACGTTGATTCGTGAATTAAAGCGACAGGGCAAAGAGGTAGCAGTTACTGCCAGCACTGGCATTGCTGCGACACATATCGGCGGCATGACCATTCATTCCTGGTCTGGCTTGGGAATTCGTGATGAACTTACTAACCAGGATAAATCGTGGTTAGCCGATAGTGCCCGTCTTAATAAGCGTTACAATATGACCGATGTGTTAATCATTGATGAAATTTCTATGTTACACGGTTCTCGGCTCGATATGATTAATGAAGTCGCTAAGCTGCTTCGCAGCAGCGACGAGCCGTTTGGCGGCATGCAGGTTATTTTAACCGGAGATTTATTCCAACTGCCGCCAATTAACCGGGGAAGTGCACCGGATGATTTTATTCACCAATCAGATGCTTGGGCCGAGTTAAACCCTTCGATTTGTTACCTGACAAGCCAGTATCGTCAAAACGAAGGAGAGTTACTTAATCTTTTGGATGCACTGCGGACAAACTCGTTTGACGAATTTCACGCCGAAACATTGCAGGAGCGGGTTGGTAGGAACCCCGATGAAGGCACAGTAGTTACAAGGCTCTACACACACAATGTAAATGTCGATACAATCAATGATCAGCAACTGGCTTTGTTGCGGGACGATAGTCAGTTCTACGAAATGGAAGCCAATGGGCGCAAGCAGTATATTGAACAGTTGCAAAAAAGCGTGCTTGCGCCAGTGACGCTTGAACTCAAGGTTGGTGCCGAAGTCATGTTTGTGGCAAATAATTTTGCAACTGGCTTTGCTAACGGCACCCGCGGGCAGATAATCGGCTTTAAAGATAGTTATCCGCAGGTCCGCCTGCATTCGAGCAACCGAGTTATTACGGTTGAGCCACACATCTGGCGTTACGAAGAAGACGGCCGTGAGCGAGCTACGGTTTCGCAGTTACCGCTTCGGCTAGCTTGGGCTATCACGATTCATAAAAGCCAGGGTATGAGTCTCGATGCGGCACTTATCGACCTTAGCCGTGCCTTTACCTATGGTATGGGCTATGTAGCGCTGTCACGAGTACGATCAATTGATGGGCTTTTTTTGAGCGGCATAAATGACATGGCGCTGCGTTTGCATCCTCAGATCTTTTTGTATGATGCTACTATTCGTGAACTTTCGTTAGCACTGGCAGCAGAAGTCGGCGAAGTGCCGGCTGTGCAAGAAGTAACGGTTGTTGCACCGGCCGAGAACAAGAAGTTGTTCGAGGCGTTACGTCAATGGCGCGCCGACCGAAGTTCGATCGATAAAGTCCCAGCCTACATTATCGCTCACGATAAAACACTCAATGAAATCTCGCGCCGCTTACCAAAATCCGAAAGCCAGCTACTGGCTATCAACGGATTCGGTGCCAGCAAGCTCGCTAAATACGGACCGGACATCCTCAAAATAACGAGCGCCTACTAAACTGTTATAATGCTGCTATGAAACCAAAATCGCGGCTCAACACAAACCTGTTTCCGAAAGACTTTTTCTGGGGAGCCAGCACCGCCAGCCATCAAGTTGAAGGGGGCACCCATAACCAATGGTCAGTGTGGGAACTTGAAAATGCGCGGGAGTTAGCACAGACCGCCCATCAGCGGCTTTCGTGGGTACCAGTTTGGAACGATATCAAAGATCAGGCTGAAAATCCTGAAAATTATGTTTCAGGCACAGGTGTCGAGCACTACACTCGCTATAAAGAAGATTTTGCGATTGCGAAAGATCTTAATCTTAATGCGTTTCGCTTTGGGATTGAATGGTCGCGAATTGAACCCGAAGAAGGGAAGTGGGACAACTCAGCAATAGAATACTACAAACGGTATATAAAAGAGCTGCGAGCTCAACATATCGAGCCATTCCTTAATATCTGGCATTGGACAATGCCGGTATGGTTTACCGAAAAGGGTGGCTTTGAACACCATAAAAACATTATTTATTTTGAACGTTTTGTGAAGAAAGTTGCCGAGGAGTTAGTCGATGATGTCGTCTATGTAATTACCTTAAATGAGCCCAATGTCTATGCTACATTCAGCTATTTAACGGGTGAATGGGTGCCCGAGCGAAAGAGCTTAGTTCAGTTCCTCGTAGTGTACTGGAATCTAACTAGGGCCCATCGTAAGGCATATAAAATTTTAAAAGCAGCTAAACCAAACTTACAAGTTGGTATTGCAGCTCAGTTGGCTAACATTCAGGCAAAACGACCCCACAACGTGATAGATGGCCTTGCCACGCAGTGGATGCGTTACTTCTGGAACTGGTGGTTTTTGCAGCGCGTGAAACATTATCAGGATTTTGTAGGCTGTAACTACTACTTTACCGACTACTACGCTGGTTTTGGTAAACGTCAAAATCCCCATGTACCGCTCAACGACCTCGGTTGGTACATGGAGCCAGAGGGCATGTATCGACTCATCGTCCGCATCTGGGCTCGATTTAAAAAGCCAATCTTTATTACCGAAAACGGACTGGCAGACGCAAGTGATCAGTATCGCCGCTGGTGGATAGAAGAGTCGATTGTAGCCATGGAGCGTGCAATTAGCGAAGGAGTGGAACTAAAGGGCTATTTCCATTGGAGCTTACTCGATAATTTTGAATGGAAGTATGGCTGGTGGCCAAAATTTGGTTTGGTAGAAGTAGATCGTGAAAATGGCATGAAACGCACCGTTAGGCCAAGCGCCAAGTGGTATGCTGACCGTATTAAGCAACTCTCTCCCTAATTTACTAAGAATGCTCGCTAGATAACTTATAAAAAGTATAGAAACTGGGCTAAACAGTAATCTTTTAAATCACGCTATCAGTAGCGTATTTTTATTAATACACACGCTATATCTAGCGTGTTATAGGAACTGTGGATAACTGTGGGGGTTTTAGGGTGAAATGCTCATAAAAATGCTTGTACGTGGGGCATGGTGGGTAGTATTATCATGTAAGTGGGTAATCGTAGGTAGCCAAAATAGCTACCGTAGATCAAAAAAATAAAAACCACTAGATTAACAAATCTAATCAAACAACCACTAAGTACAAAGCACCAAGTATGGCGATAAACGACTATTTCGAACGCAAACTTGACGAAAAGAGGAGGCTAACCATTCCCCCTGAAATTCGTCATAAATTTGCGAGCGGCGCAGTTGTGACGCGCGGGTTTGGTCCGTACCTCCACCTATATCCTAAAGATGTTTGGGATAACCTGGTAGAGCCGCGTCTAGAAGGTGACATCCTTGATGAGCGAATCGCCGATCTGAACGTTCAATTTCGAATGGGCAAGATCGAATCGCCAATCGACGAGAAGCAAGGGCGTATTACGCTCGAGCAGCACCTGTTAGACTTTGCCAAAATCGACCGCGAAATTGTCTGTGTCGGTGTAGGTCGGTATTGGCGAATTATGGCAAAACCAGCCTGATATTTAGATTTGTTGTCTGTACCTTAACAAATAATAGTCATTATATTACCCGGTGAAACACCCGAGGTCAGCTATTCGGCAATCAGTATGTGGATTTAAGGCAAACCACGAGATAAAACCTTCGTACCTTCTATAAAAACACCTCCCAAAACTCCACCTCACACATAAGTCTCTAAAACTTTCGTAACTGTTCCTCGTGAACAGTTACCCGCCTTTTAGATAACTTTCTTGCAAGAGAATTTTACATAAAAAGCGAACAACTAAAACAAAAACGATGGTCACATCATAAAAAATGAAAAAACAAAAAACTGATTGCTGGATAGGTGACCTTGTGAAAATAAGCGTTTTTGCAAAAAACAAAAACAAAAAAGTTAAAAACAAAAACAAAAATAAACAAGCACCAGATAGTACAATTAAGTCATAGTGACAGACAAACACATACCAGTATTAGCTGAGGAAGTTATTACTGTTCTCAATCCACAAGCGGGTGAGCATTACCTGGACCTGACCGCAGGCTATGGTGGGCATGCTCGTCGCGTGCTGGACAGAATTGGTGATAACGCGAAAGCGGTACTAGTAGATCGTGATCAGAATGCCGTAGATCATGTAACGAAGCTGTTTGCGAAAGATAAGCGGGTCGACGTTCGACACAACGATTTTTATGCAGCCAGCCAGCAATTACTTGAAGAAGGCGCACGGTTTGATCTGATACTGGCAGATATTGGATTATCATCACCGCACCTTGACAATGCCAGCAGAGGGTTCTCGTTTCAACAGGACGGACCCCTTGATATGCGGATGGATCCAGCCAGCGCCATAAGCGCCGCCGAAATTATTAATACTTATAGCAATGAAGATTTACTGTCTATTTTGCGAACGTATGGAGAAGTTCGGGGAGCAGGCCGGATTGTTAACGCAATTATTGAGGCCCGACCGATTGCAAGCACCACAGAGCTTGCTGGTATCATCAACAAAAGTACTCCGCGCTACCCAAAAGTGCGACTGGAGGCACAAGTATTCCAGGCTATCCGAATAGCAGTAAACGCCGAGCTAGAACAACTCACTAACAGTCTGCCTCTGTGGCACCAGTTATTGAGCCCCGGCGGCCGGCTTGCTGTCATATCCTTTCATAGCCTCGAGGACCGCATTGTGAAGCGTTATTTTAACGAACACAGCGGTAATCGGTACGATGCTGAGCTCAGTCTACTTACTAAGCAGCCAATTACGAGTACGGCGCCTGAAATCGTTTCTAATCCGCGGGCCCGCAGCGCAAAACTACGAGCCTTGCAGCGAAAATAAAAATAACAGGAAGGGAGCTACTAATGCCGATACAGGTTAAAAGCAACTCCCGCGCTTACAAAGTACACGTTAAAGTAGTTTAGGCTACTTCAAAAACAAACGTGAACTAGACTAAGTTCGACGATACCCAGTTAGGGATGTATCTTTCGAGGCACATCCCTGGGTATCGGAAAAAAGATATATGACAGGTCGTACAAAAGTCGCCTTACGGTGGCGACTGCAAGGTGACTTTAGTACGACAGTCACTATACAGACAAAAACAAACATAAATATAAACATAAAGAAAAACGCATATGACATATTCAAGTTCGACTGCTATGAGCCGTAAACGCTTTGCGGTGCGTCATCAAAATGCCGTCAGCTTTAATGAACAAGTGCGGACCCTTGGTCCCATTAGTAACACCATTATGCTGGTCATTTTAAGCTGTTTACTCGGGCTTTTGTATCTGACACAAGTTACAAAAACCAATGCGAACGGGTATACTATAGATGGTCTTGCTAAACAACACACACAGCTTCAAAAAGAACACGAAGAGCTTGAACTTACCGCAGCCCGACTGCAGTCAATCGATCGCGTAGCCGCAAATCAAAATTCCCAGAATCTTGTATCGGTAGCACCGACCGCGACCATCCAGTAAGTTTTGATTCTTGCATACAGAAGGGAAGGCATGCGACCAAAAGCTTCTCAATCCCGAGCACCAATTTATTTCAGCTCATCCCGCCTCAACATTTGGTATGGGGTGCTTTTGCTTGTGTTCACACTTTTTGTTGTCCGCTTATTTTATCTTCAGATTATCCAACATGACCGCTACAGTTTAGCCGCCCACCAGGGACAATATAAAGAATATGAAATTCCAGCTGACCGGGGAATTATTGAAGCACACGATGGGAGCAATGTTGTACCAATCGTCCTAAACGAAGAAGTTTACACCTTATTTGCTGATCCAAAGTACATTAAAGATCCAAAATCGACCGCTGATGCCGTAGCTCGTATTATTGGTGGTAATGCCACTGATTATGAAAATCAGATGCGCACCGATACGCGGTATGCTGTTCTAGCTAAAAAGTTACCGGCTGCTAAACATGAGGAACTCGACAAACTTCAAATAAAAGGCCTTGGCACGCGTGCGACCCCGCAACGAACCTATCCCCAGGGCGGTTTAGCCGCGCAAATCCTTGGCTTTGTGGATGACGAGGGGGCAGGGAAGTATGGCATAGAACAGTACCTCGACGAGGCGCTTAAAGGTAAAACCGGTGAACTGAAGGCGATTACCGATGCAAGCGGTGTTCCACTGGTAGGAGCAGGGGATAACGTTCGGCGTGACCCGGAGCCGGGTAAACGCACCTTACTTACCATTGACTTAAGTATGCAGCGACGGGTAGAAGACACGCTTAAAACTCATTTAGAGCAAGTACATTCTTCGTCGGGGAGCGTTATTGTAATAGACCCGGCAACCGGAGCTATTAAAGCAATGGCTAATTTTCCAACCTACAGTCCAGCCGACTTTGCCAAAGTCGAAAATCCAGCCGTGTTTAGTAATGCAGCGGTTAGCTCTCCAATGGAGGTAGGTTCTGTTATGAAGACTCTAACTGTGGCCGCTGGCTTGAATGAAGGTGTTGTTAACGCAAATACAACCTACGCCGATCCTGGTTTTTATAAAATTGGCGATGCCACGGTTCGGAACGTCGAAGAAGATGGCGGTGCCGCAACCCGAAGCATCTCAGATATTTTACGGTACTCACTTAACACCGGTGCTACGTATATTTTGAAACAGCTTGGCGGCGGCGAAATCAACGAACAGGGCCGCGTTAAATGGCACGACTATATGACTAATCATTATAAGTTTGGCAGCAAAACAGGCATTGAACAAGGTTATGAAGCCGAAGGCTTTGTTCCCAGTCCAACCGACGGTTTTGGCCTTGATATTCAATACGCCAACACTGCTTTTGGACAAGGCGTAAACATAACACCACTGCAGTTTGCTGCAGCCTTTTCGGCTACTATTAACGGCGGGACTTACTACAAACCACATCTGGTGGAGCCCGATGATCCGCTTAAAAAAGAAATTGTTACTGCAAATGTTATAAAGCCAGAAATATCAGAAGTATTACGAGGTATGCATGAAAATTCAGTTCAGAATAATTATCGTTTTCTAAAGCGCCCTGGCTATCGTGTTGGTGGTAAAACCGGAACGGCACAGGTTCCCAAACCCGGGGGCGGCTACTACGACGACCGCTTTAACGGTACCTTCGTGGGTTACGTCGGTGGCAACACGCCCCAATACGTTATCTTTGTGCGCGTTGATGAACCCAAAATCGGTGGCTATGCTGGTACCAGTGCGGCCGCTCCACTCTTTGCTAAAACTATGGACATGCTTATTCAAAATTATGCAGTTAACCAAGTTTCCGCTCGGTAAAACAGTGCTGGTTGCAAGAGGGGAAATAGGATATAATACTTAGGTAGTTATATAATAAAACAAACACCAATATGTCAGATACCCTCTCTCTTAGTCTAATGATCTTTCAGTTGAGTAATTACCATGTTTAGCTGGGTAAGCCAATCATCGCGCAATCAAAGTCGCCGCGCTGGTGTTCGTCGACCTCAACCCAGTTCCTCGGTTAATTCATCTTCTAGCGGCTTATCCACCAATAGTTTGTCGCGTAAGCATCGTCCAGACTATACGCTGTTAATTGTGTCGCTTTTACTGTCGGTTGCGGGTCTGATTGTTGTCTATGCAATTAGCCCGGGATTAGCGGCTACTAAAGGTGTTAGTAATAATTATTTTGTTACAAAACAGGTGATTGCGATTGGCCTTGGGCTAGCAGTCTTTGCAATTGCCAGCAGTATGCCAGTGAGTGTAATCAAAAAATCCCGAAATATCCTGATAGCACTAACGCTTGTAGGTGTGGTGGCGGTTCAAGTCGCCGGTGAAGAAGTAAATGGTGCAACTCGCTGGATACAAGTCGGTGGTTTGTCGTTCCAAATCGCAGAAATGATTAAGTTTACCTTGATAATTTGGCTATCAATGTTTTTAGTTGAGCGGATGCAAAAAGGGGACGTGAGCGATGCCAAAAAGACACTTCAGCCTTTGTTGATTTTGTTGGCTATTATCGCTGTTGTGGTTGCCAAACTAGAAAGCGATCTGGGTTCCACGGGTGTGATGATAGCTATTATCGGTGTGCTAGCCCTAACGAGTGGCCTTCCGTTTAAGCGGATAGCTCTCATAACTGCAATTGTCGCAGTCGGGACACTCATACTGGTTTCTACCAGTAGCTATCGGCGCGATAGGGTAGCCACGTTCTTAAATCCTCAAAGCGATTGCCAGGCGAGCGGTTATCAGGCCTGTCAGGCGCTTATTGCGGTTGGTAGTGGTGGAATGTTCGGTTTAGGCCTCGGCAGCGGTGTACAGGCGTATGGGTACCTTCCTGAAGCAGCCAACGACTCTATCTTTGCAATTTTAGCTGAAAAATTTGGTTTTATAGGGGTCACTAGCATCCTATGTCTCTACTTGCTGCTGTTTTCGCGCTTTAAACGTATTATCGAGCGAACAGCCGATCCGTTTTCACGTCTATTTGTAATTGGTGTACTGGCATGGGTAAGTACCCAGGCAATTATTAATATCGGCGCTATGATAGGGTTACTCCCCCTGAAAGGCATAACCCTGCCATTTATCAGTTATGGTGGGACCAGTATTTTGTTTGTAATGGCGGCACTGGGCATTGTGTTTCAGATATCGCGTTATACCAGCTTTGAGCCAATTCGTAGCGCTAAAGCAAGCAATAACATAAAGGAGCAGGCGTATGACAATCGTCCTATGCGGGGGCGGCTCGGGCGGCCATATAACACCGCTTCTAGCCGTCGCGCGTGAGCTTCGCAGTCAGCACAAAGCTACTAAACTTATCTATATAGGTGAGCGCGCGGGTAAATTTGCCCACATCGCTGCTGATAGTAGGTTATTTGATGAACTGCATTTTGTGGCGGCCGGCAAATTACGTCGTTACCACGGAGAATCTGCGCTAACCAGGCTGTTAGATGTTAAAACGAACCTGTTAAATCTTCGTGATATGGGTAAACTGCTGGCTGGTCTATTCCAGAGTTACTGGTTAATTAAACGCCTTAAGCCAGATGCCTTGCTACTAAAAGGGGGATTTGTTTGTGTGCCGGTGGCGTTGGCTGCGCGGGCGCACGGCGTGCCGTATATCACACATGATTCCGATGCGCTGCCAGGCTTATCTAATCGCATAGCCGCACGCTGGGCGCGTTATCACGCCACTGCCATGCCTGCTCAGTACTATAATTATCCGCTCGATTCGATTCGTGTAGTGGGAGTGCCTACAGACATTCGTTTTAAGCGCTATTCTGCGGCCGAACAGCGTATTTTACGCGAGAAATACGATATTGCACCCGATGCACAGATTTTAATGGTAACGGGTGGCAGTAATGGCGCCCGCCGACTCAATAAAGCAGTAATTTCAATGCTTCCAAAGCTCTACGAGGACTATCCAAAACTTCATGTATTGCACCAGATAGGAGCAGGTAACGAAGATCAGATTGCTCAGGTTGATGAGTCAGTAAAGAAACATGCAACCTTTTTTGATTTTTCATCAGAGCTGTTCCACATGAGTGCCATTGCAGACGTAGTTATTGCCCGGGCTGGTGCATCGTTTATTGCAGAATTTGCGGCGCAGGGCAAGGCCTGCATTATTGTGCCAAATCCTGATCTTACCGGGGGGCATCAACTTAAAAACGCACAAGTATATGCCGATGCAAACGCAGCAATTATTGTCTATGAATCTGAACTACAATCCGACCCAGAGAGCCTTTACAATGCGACCACCAACTTGCTGAGTGCTCCCGAAAAACGAATAGAATTAGCTAAAAATTTGCATGCTCTGACCCCAACCGAGAACGCTGCCAAATCACTTGCTAACTTGTTGTACGAGATAGCGGTATGATAGGACGACGCAAAAAACAAGCTCCGATTCAGCGTGCCCCGCATTTGGGTCAACAAAAGCAAACAACTTTTCGATATAGCTCTAATCGATCTGAGACAGAGCGATTACTGGCGCGACAAGATGTTAATGATGCAGAGAAGGCAGTCCTAAGCAAAGAACGGATAATGCGACGACTCAAACGCACGCCGTACGTCCTAAGCGGCTGCATAATTGTTGTGGCAGCTGTTTACTTTTCGTTGCTGCCAGCGGCGCCAAAAATAGTAATTCAGGGCGATCAAGCGCCTTTGCGTGAGGGAACTCCCTACACCGAAGTCGTATCAACCCTGACAAACAACCCCGAGAGCCACTCAAAATTAAGTATAAATCGGCAAAAAATAAGTAATCAACTTACTGCGCGATTTCCTGAGTTACATGAAGTTGCTGTGACTACGCCGCTGTTTGGTAAGCGAGCTGTAATTGAACTTATGATAGCCCAGCCTGTAGTCGTATTTAACAGCGGTGCTGACACTTATTTAATAGATTCAAATGGTACGGCATTACTCAATATCGCAAGAGACCGAGCTCTTATTAAGACAGACGCGCTGCCAGTTGTTATAGACCAGTCAAATACCCGCGTTGAGCTTGGCAAGCAAGTACTCACGTCCTCACAGGTAGCTTTTATCGTCGAGTTAGGCCACCAGTCGCAGGCCAAGAATTTAGCAATTACCACAATTAATTTAGGCGCTGGAGCAGGGGAGTTAGCAGTACGCTACACTGATGTCCCATACTTTGTTAAATATAACCTGAATGAAGACGCCCGTAAAAGTTTTGGGACATTCTTTGCAACAAAAGAGTACATCGAAAGTACTAACGTAAAACCAGCTGAATATATTGACGTGCGGATACCTGAGCGCGCTTACGTTAAGTAATACAAAAAGCATAAGACCCCTCCTTCTATTCTTCCCTTGTTGTTCATATTTTGTTCATAATTAATGGACTATACATTTATTTCAAAAAAACATATTTTGTTATCAAAATAAGCAAATGTCAAATTTTTATAAAATAGGGGAAAAGGACAGGGGATTCATAAAAAACTATATTGGGCGTGAAAACACGTGAAAATGCAAATAATGATTGTGGATAACTTAATCACGTTATAAGAAAAACTACATAAAGCGACGTATACCTAAAAGACCAGTGAGTTAGCACTGCAAAACTAAAAACTAACGGGTTAGCCATGCACAAAACAGTCGAGTGTACCAAATAAGTAGAATAGTCCCCTATAGGAGGGGTATTCCTATTCATCTTTACTCACTATATTAATGTCGCAAAATAAACATTGTGCGACATTAGGTCTATAGCACTCACGCCCTATGATTGCTGGTTCTCCGCCGCTTATATGTATTTAATTTCTGCCCGGTTACTCGTTTTTATTTTTATATTTTGCTATTCCCGCCTCTTGCTGCCTTACATGAATTTATGTAGTGCTTATTTAATACTTATTGACTATCTTTAGCTGACTAAGCCCAGAATCAATGTTCATAAAATGTTCAGTTTTATTTATTGTCAGAATTTATCTTAAAATTGATAAATGGAGGGTACCCACCAATTAAACCTTCCTCGGTACTACCCATAATGCTTATATCAAAATCAAGGCTTGTATATGTTTTGCGGGCGATGGCACCAACTGATAATAATTTAACGATAGTCGGGCTACCGGCTGCAACTGTTTCTAGTATCGCTGTTGAGCTGACAATACTCACGGCTGTTCCGCCCAATACTTTAGCGCGTTGCATTGCACGTCGTAGCAGAGGTAGTTTAGATTTATCAATGAGTGGGTCTGAGTTTGCCTGCGCATGTTTTGCAAGATGCCTAAGATTGTGCAGCACACCAGCTTGTATGGCCGATTGCGCATCCTCTGGAGTTGTAAAGGGGTCTTCCTCACTATCAATTATGCAGTATACTTGTGCAGCTTTATCTTGGGTCGCAGTAAGATGAGCCTTATCGTCCTGGGCTAAAAAGGCAAATGTCAACGATGTGTCACCAGCAAACCCTGCATCTGCCGCAGCTTCAATAAGTGCGGCGTGGTTAACTTCAATTTCTAAGGCTCTTCCATGACCGCTTGCCTCTTGAAGAAGAGACCTAAAGGAGGTATCAACAAATGCAGCAGTGTTAGGGGCAGTCTCGTGGTTTATGGGGAGAGGCATAATCTCTGGGGTCTCTCGGGGCTCTATTTAGCTAACGAGTAGGTTGCTTTAGCAACGCGTTGGAACTGCTCTTTGCCTTGTAGGTTGAGGAGGATGGTAGTTTCTTTGACGTAGCGGCTCTTAAGGACGCGCTTGACGATTTCATCGCGGTGAAGCGGCTCGTCAGCTTCTTTAAGGACTTGAGTAATAATATCGGCGACGGTGCCCTTTGCATAACCCCATTCTTTGAGTGCGTAGATACCGCGGCCGATAAGCACAAAGCGCTTATCTTTGATAAGTTCGTTATGAATTGCCTGCGTCGTAACATCTTTACGCTTAAAATCTGAATCTTTAATGGCTTCGGCAATTTCGTTAAAGTGCATGTGTTTGCCATTTTGCTGCAGGATTACGTAAATTTTGTCGCGGATATTCTTTGGATTAACAGTTGGCCACTTGATAAGTCCCCATTTACCATTCAGCGTGGCAAGGTGCTTTGAGATGGTAGAGAGTGCATGGACATGCTGTGGATCGGTTTGATTAGCCTTCTTCGTAACTTCATCGATTGATGTTGGCTCACCAATTTTCTTGATAGTGTCGATAATGCCAGTGACGTGTTTTTGGATTTTCTTTTCGTCGTGTACATCAGCGATAGCGATGGCTTGATAGTAGTGGTCATTGTCAGAAACAACGATAAGGTGCGGGCATAGTTCAGCGATAAAAGCCAGGCGTGATTGCTCAATTTTAGTACTATTCTCCCCTGTTAATGCGTTGCTGAGGTTTGATACACGAGCAATATTACCAAGTTCTTTTAGTTTTGCTACAAGTTCTGTCTCAAATTCAGCTAAGCCGGGTAAGTCCCCTGCCTCAGCACTAGCGCGAAGACGTGCCATAACTGATTTTTCAAGTTGTCGAACGCGTTCGCGAGTGATACCAAGTAATTCACCAATTTGCTCGAGAGTTTCTTTGCGATCAAAAATTCCGTAACGGCGTGAAACAATCTCGCGCTCTCGTTCCCGCTCGATAGTTGCGAGGATGTTGTTAACCAGTTCTTCGATGTATTTTTGAGTCATTACTTTAAGTCGCTCTCCCTGTTGCTCTTGGTATTATGTAGTATTCTAGATTAAGCTTAACTATAATTATATCACTTTTATTTTCTATAGTCAAGTATCTGTCGTGATTTGTCTTTTTAAGCTGTTACGCCCCTCAAATCTGAACTTATGAGAACAGATTATCATTGGTTTGTGAACTAATTGTACCACGAAATAATATTCAATACCAATATATGCATTAGCATTATTTTACGTTCTGTCGACCTCTTAATACATAGCGTGCTATA
Source organism: uncultured Candidatus Saccharibacteria bacterium (assembly GCA_964540445.1). Classification (GTDB taxonomy): domain Bacteria; phylum Patescibacteriota; class Saccharimonadia; order Saccharimonadales; family 2-12-FULL-41-12; genus JALQXV01. Next base: position 7,648 of record CAZIMF010000007.1, on the reverse strand, counting down.
CCTTGATTTCATGCAGCCTTAATGAAACGCAACTATAGTACTGGGTGGTACGAATAGGTAATAGCCAAACCGCAGCAACCCTATTATTAACCCGATTACTTGGAAGATTTACGTTTGAAGGCGCGCTTTTTGCGAATGGGAGCTTTGTCGAGCATTTCTTTGGCTTGAGCAAGAGTCAGCTTGGCCGGGTCATCCGATTTTGGAATGCGTGCGTTCTTTTTGCCATCAGTTATATAGGGACCATATGGTCCATTAATAATAGATATGCCGCCTGCAAACTGCTGAATGTACTTAGCAGCTTCTTTTTTGAGTTTATCTTTGTAGGCAGCGCGGGCTTCGGCTTCGGTAATAGTCAGCGGATCGAGCGGCTTAATAGAGATATAGAGTTTACCTACTTGGATATACGGGCCAAAACGGCCAATATTAGCTTTAATCTCTTCTCCGTCGTCGGTGGTACCCACAGTACGTGGTAACTTGAACATCTCCATTGCTTGTTCGAACGTTACCGTCATTAGGGTTGTTCCTTCTGGGAGCGGCGCAAAGATCGGCTTATCTTCGCCTTCTGTTTCGCCTTTTTGAAGCATTGGGCCAAAACGACCATAGCGGGCGACAACTGGCTTACCGGTTTTCGGATCATCGCCTAGAGCACGGGCCTGCGAAGTTTCGACACGACTAACATCGGCAGATTTTTCTACTAACGGCTGAAAATTCTTGTAGAAATCATGAATGGTAGTTTGCCATTTAACTTTTCCGTCGGCAATTTTATCAAAACCTTCTTCGGCGCGGGCAGTAAATTCATAATCGACAATTGGGCCGAAGTGCCTGACTAAAAAGTCGGTGGCCATATCTGCTAAGTGAGTAGGAATAAGTTTGTTGCGCTCAACACCAATCGTTTCTGTGGTTGTGTCGTGCGCAGTTGAGCCATTTTTTAATATAAGACTTTGGAGTGTGCGCTCAACACCTTCGGCATCACGCTTTTCAACGTAGTTACGAGTCTGAATAGTAGAAATAGTCGGTGCATATGTGCTTGGCCGACCAATACCTAGTTCTTCTAGCTTACGAACGAGTGAAGCTTCGGAATAACGAGCCGGCGGACGATCAAATGATTCGAGGGCATGGATATGATCCAGTGTTAAAACGTCGCCTTCATGTACTTCTGGCAGAATAGTATCGTCTTTCCCGCCACCGTATACCTTGAGAAAACCATCAAATGATAAAATCTCGCCTTTCGCCACAAGGACTTCTTTGCGGCCGCTGATAGCTACTGTAATTTCACTGCGTTCGATTTGGGCACTGGCCATCTGGCTAGCAAGTGTGCGGCGCCAGATAAGCTGGTAGAGTTTTTTTTGTTGCTCATCGTGGCCCAGCTGACTTTGAGTAAAATCGGTTGGCCGTATGGCTTCGTGAGCTTCTTGAGCACTGGCGCTCTTTGTCTTGTAGGTTCGCAAATGATGATACTTGGCGCCGTACTCTTTAGTTATGTGCGCCTTTGCGGCATCTAACGAGGTTTGTGACAAATTAAGACTGTCGGTACGCATGTAAGTGATGTAGCCACTCTCGTAGAGCCGTTGCGCTAAGGTCATAGTTTGTTTTACGCTGTAGCCAAGTTTTGAGGCTGCTTCTTGTTGCAAACTACTAGTAATAAATGGAGGGCTTGGATTACGAGTGCCCGGCTTAGTTTCGAGCGATGAAACCGTATAGGTGCTACCTGTAATAGCTTGTAAAAATGTTTCGACTGCTGATGTATCGGCTAAAGGCTTAGGCAGTTCGGCTTTAAGTTCCTGACCATCAACGATAAAAGTAGCTTTTACTTTAAACTGTGAGTGCGGCGTAAAATCAGTTATTTCTCGTTCCCGCTCTACAATGAGTCGGACTGCAACCGACTGCACGCGGCCAGCGCTGAGCCCAGACTGCACCTTTTTCCACAGTACTGGCGATAATTCGTAGCCAACTAGCCTATCAAGCACACGACGGGCTTGCTGGGCGTCTACCAGGTTAATATCGACAGTGCGCGGTGATTTAATGGCCGCTTCAATCGCCGGTTTTGTTATCTCGTGGAAGACAATTCGCTTTGTCTTTTCGGGCTTAAGACCAAGTGCATAGCATAAATGCCAGGCAATCGCCTCTCCCTCGCGGTCTTCATCACTTGCCAGCCAGACTTCGTCGGCTTCTTTGGCTGCCTTTTTAAGCTCCCGAACAACCTCCTTCTTGTCATCAGCAATTTCGTAGGTTGGTTCAAAGTTGTTCTCTTTATCTATGGCTATGCCTTTTTTCGGCAAATCACGGATATGGCCGAAACTACTTTTGACTACAAAGTCTTTGCCAAGATATTTTTCAATGGTCTTGGCTTTGGCGGGGCTCTCTACTATTACAAGATTCTTAGACATAAAGTGTTAACGCTTAGTATACAGTTAGTTGGTACGAGTTGATAGCCTACTTGGTTTATTTTCATTTTGCAAGCCTCCAGCTTTTGCTTGCGGTTTGTTCAATAACTCCTTTTATCTCAAGCATTGTTAGGTGCACATTAAAATTACTTACCTCAAGTTGTGAAGCTTCAAGTAGCGTTTCATTGGATAAATTTTGCTCATAAAGATTATCAAGAATGGCCTGCTCATATCTATTCTGTGCACTATATCTGGGTTTCATTAAAACTTCATTAACCCCAAGTATAGTAAGCAACTCACGTGTAGCTACAATCGGTTCAGCTCCTTCTTTGATTAAGTTATTGGTACCAATGCTCAGTGGGCTATTAATATTGCCTGGGACAACACATACATTTAGACCTAACTCCATCGCAAAATCTGCAGTGTGGCGACTTCCGCTTTTCTCCCCCGCTTCTGTTACAAGAGTAGTCCCTGAAATTGCTGCGATTAATCGGTTTCTTCTTACAAAGTAATATTTCATAGGTGGAATATCTAGTATAAACTCGCTGATAAGTAATCCTCCTGTAGCAACAATGCGACGGGCTAGCTCTGTGTGCCGAGCTGGATAAATATCTTTGAGCCCACTGGGCAGGACTGCAATTGTTTTACCTCCTTCGCTAATGGCAACTTTATGGGCGATACTATCGATACCAAAAGCAAGCCCGCTTACAACCGTTATTCCTGCTCTGACTACTGCTTGGGTAAAATCTTTTGTAACCTCTGAGCCGTAGCTAGTTGGGTTGCGCGATCCGACAATGCTAATTCGCGAACCTTGGGTTAGTAAGGTTACGTCCCCAATGGCATAGAATTTCTCTATAGTAGGCACTACACGCCGAAAGTTATCTGGAAAATAGAGGTCGGTTGCGGTAATGGTTATAATATCTTTTTCTTGCATATTGTGCGAATTAGTTAACGGGTATTGACATAAGAGAATAATTTTGCTAAAATAGCAACTTGTAAGTCAGTTAGTCTTTATGGTTACTGTTCTTATGTACCTTCCATACCCAATGTTAGATTGTTTTAGAGAGCAATATATGCGGCGTTTGTTACTGTTGTTACCCTCCACAGTAACTATGACGCTTCTTTATTAACGTTCCATTAAATGGGACACTTAATAAAGACTCTAAAACAAACTAATCCCTTTAACTGCCGTTATTTTTAATAATGACATCCCTGTTCAATGCGAGTATTCACGTATTCTCTGTCGCAAGACCGAGAGGCGCGTACCGAGGCGTAATGCCGGTAACGACGCTTCGTCAAGGGTGGGTTGAAGGGTGTAAAACGAGCCTCCAGCGGTGCCCACCCCCTCTGGAGGCTCGTTTATTATATTGACAAACAACAGTATTAACCGTATAATAGTAGACTGTATTTATGAAATATTACCCTGAGCAAGAAAGCTTTACATTGAGTCGCGCCGAAAGGCGCGCAGCAGGTGTTCCAAGGCGTAGTCGTAACATCCCTGCCGACCTAGGATGTATATCTACTATGATGACAGCTACCGAAGACGAAGCCGTGGGCCACATGAGAGATGCTGAGATTAGCGGATATACTCGTTCTCGCCTACGCTATGAACGTCAAGCTGTTGAAAGATTTGTACTGCTTGCAGCTGCTGCGGACACACTTATTTTATACGGTGGCATGCTTGATGTGCCGCTTGAGGCTCGACCACCGTTACAAAGCTTAAATGATGAAGCTGCGAGTTTCGGCGACTAATTTGCTGGGGCTATGAGCATATTCACTTAGAATAGCGTTTGATTCCTGGAAGAGCTGAGGAAGTTCTTTTTGTTGCGTTTTGCTGAACTGGGCTAGAACGAAATCGGCGGTATCCATTTCCTTAGGTTTTTTAGGGCCAATACCAATTCGTACGCGGCCATAGTCTTCTCCGAGGGTGCTAGAAACGGACTTTACTCCGTTATGGCCGGCATCACCACCGCCAATGCGAGTGCGAATAGTCCCAAATTCGATGTCAAGCTCGTCGTAGACAACTAGCGTCTCGCTGTTCTCTACCTTATAAAAATGTTGAATGGCCTGAACAGCCCGTCCGCTATCATTCATAAAAGTCGTGGGTTTACAGAGAATGACACGCGTTGTCCCCAGCGTGTGGCTGGTTTGGACGCAGTGCAAGTCTTTTTTGAGGATCCAATTATCAAACCCCTGTTTTTTGGCAAAGTGGTCAACCACTGCAAAACCGATATTGTGACGTGTGCCATCGTACTCTTTGCCTGGGTTACCAAGCCCAACAATTAAAACTGTCCGGTTGAGCCCAAGAGTATATAACGGTGCATTTGAATCAAGAATTGGCCGTTTAGCGAATAGTCCCATAGGTATTCAGTATAGCATTTAGTCTTTGGTAGGACTTTTGCCGTGTTTATGGGTGACATGTTTTTCGATAAACCAGAATTGTACCGGTGTTCCTTCGTAGCCAAATTCCTCGCGGATTTGGCGGTCCATGTGGCGCTTATAGCTCCAGTGAAGGAATTTAGTGTGCGAGCCGAATACCTTGAAGCTGGGGATGGGGTTGTCGTCTTCTTGAGTAATATAGTTCAGTTTCGGATTGCGATTTTTAAGTCCCGCCGGTGGATGCCTATCGGTAACTTTGCGAAGCCAACGGTTGATCTCGGTGGTTTTAATGCGTTTTTGGCGTTGTTCCATGATTTCAAGAACCAGGTCGTAGATCTTTGTTACGTTTTGACCAGTGACACTGCTGGTTAAAATCAGAGGTGCCCACGGTACGAATGAGTAATTATACGCAATTTGAGGAGCCAGTGCGTCGCGCGTATAGGCATCTTTATCCTCGAGGCTGTCCCACTTACTTACTACTAAAATAAGTCCCTTCCCGGCTTCTTTTACCATGCCAGCAATTTTTTGATCGAGCTGGACGTTTAGTTCGTTAACATCCATCAATAAGAGGCAGATATCGGCTTGTTCGATTGCGGCGAGGCTGCGGATAACACTAAACTTCTCTACCCCGCGTTCGATTTTACCGCTACGGCGGATACCCGCAGTGTCGAGTAGTTCGATTTCGTGGTCGTTGTAGCGGATGACCGTGCGATTGATATCGCGAGTGGTACCTGCTCTGTCGGCGACAATGGCTTGTTGTTTGGTTGCCAGAGCGTTAAACAGAGCTGATTTACCAACGTACGGACGGCCCAATAACGCAATGCGAACTCGGTTGTCATCTTCATCGATTGAGGCTTTTGGTAGCGTTTTGGCTAAGTGTTCGAGCACCTCTTCGATGCCGTTTAAGTGCGTAACACTGGTAACAAAAATCGGCTTAATGCCCAATTTTTGCAAGTGTTCAAATGTTTGCCCGTGTGCCTTATCGGCTTTGTTGCCGATGAGAATCACTGGTTTCCGGGTTTTGAGCGCCATTTTGGCAACTCGGCGATCTTCTTCGCTAATGCCAACGTGCGCTTCGACCATAACGATGATAACGTCGGCGCTGTCGGCTGCCTGAGTAATCTGTTCTTGAATGGTAAATTCGAAGTCATCTTCGGGATCTTTAACACCGGCGGTATCAACTAACCAAAAATCTTGAGTTTCACTTCCTGATTTGATGGTGGCCTTTGCCATAATGCTGTCACGTGTAGTGCCCGGCTCGTCTGCAACGATTGCTTCACGCCGGTGCAAGACCGCATTGAAGAAGCTGGACTTGCCAACATTAGCACGACCCACTATCGCGACGATTGGAACAGAGCGCTTATTCATTGAACCTATTATACCTCTGTTGAGTGATATTGACAACAGCTAGGATTTGTGTGGTATTTAAAATTTTATCAGAGATTTATCAGTTTGCTATGAGCTATCTAACGGAATACAGTAATGTTTGTCTGGTACAATGTAACGATAATAAAAATAAATCGAGAGAGGTATGGTTAGTTTTTATGGAAAGAGCAACACGCCGAAGAAGAATTATCTCAGGTGGAGGAGATCCTAATCTTATGTTTGCCCACCAACTGAGAGCTGGTACAGCCTATGGGGATGAACCTGAAGTGCCTGAAGCTGCTTCCCCTGCCGATACTGATTTTTCAGAAGCTGAAACCACACCAATTGATGGAGTTACACCAGAAGGGCCTCAGAGAAGACGTTTTGTCAGAGAAGGCGACGCTGCCGAGCATATTGGCCCAGTCGTGACCGAACTTGCCCGTTTAACTCCCCAGACGTCAGAGTAATTATAGCTCCCGGGTTTCGCGCCACGCACCTGGTGCAAGTGCCTCTAATTGATAATTCCCAAAAGTAATGCGGTGCAGTTTTGTGACGTCATAACCCAGGGAATTAAAGGTACGGCGGATTTGGCGGTTTCGACCTTCTTGCATGGTTATAAGAAGTTCTTGAGCTGAGCCCTGTTTTTCTATCTGAAGTTTGCTAATACCATCTTCGAGCGTAATACCATAGTCGTTTATCATTTGCTGGTGAAGTGGCTGGAGTGGTTTATTAAGGGTTATTTCGTAAACTTTGATTTTACCAAACCGGGGGTGCGTAAGGCTATTTGCTAATTGCCCGTCATTGGTAAGCAGTAAAAGCCCTGATGAAGCTTTATCGAGACGGCCCACCGAGTTTAGGTTTTGTAGCGCAGGTGGCAGCAATTCATAGATTGTCTTGCTCCCTTGCCCGTTACGACTACATACATATCCAACCGGTTTATTAAGTAGAATAGTGGCTATATTTGAGCTGTCAGGAGCATGGATCTGCTTACCGTCAAGTTTAACCGTATCACCATCGCTCACCGATTGGCCGGCTGTCGGCAACATATCGTTAACCAGTACCCTGCCATCTGTAATCACAGCATCGGCACCGCGACGTGAAAGAGCGGTTGCCTGAGCTAGAAATTTATTAAGTCTGATTGGACTATCTGGCATGAATCAATAGTAGCAGCAATGCGGGGCTTATAGCGCGATGTTGTTTACTGGGTTAGTGTCATCAGTCTTGGGTGGCGCTGGCTGCACTGCAACTCCGTCGCTACCATCTTTCGCCATGTCACCAGGGGTAATTACGGTGTTGGCTACAGGATTTTCGACTGCAGCCTTGCGTTCTTCGGCAGCTAACAAGTCGTGAATATCGGGTGGTTTATCGGCCCCATCGTTAAGAGGCTGAATAACACGCATACCTGCGGCAGTATTGGCGCTGGCTGCACTGCTAACACCTGTATCTGTACTTTCTTCAGTTTCTGGCTCATCAGGTAGCGGTTGAGTAGGCTCAACAACAACAGTTGAAGGTGTGCCGTT
>CAZIMF010000006.1:0-33547 GCA_964540445.1 uncultured Candidatus Saccharibacteria bacterium | reverse complement strand
AAATCTTTAGAAGTTGCTGGCATACTTGCGATATTTCGCAGGGCAACATCACGGGGATTTGAGGTATCAAAACTCAGAAAACGAGCCGGTTTGTAACGTTGCGGATCACGCTGCATCACACCAGCCAGATGTTTAGCTTGCCAGACGACATATTCTTCGGCTAGCCCCCGGCCGATGGGCTGACGCTCAGAGACAAGCTCTTTTTCTTGTTCTGCCGGCTTTCTCCCCGCTAAGTCTATGCCGGCTTCATATGCTCGTAATGTTGGCACCTCCATTGTGCACAGACGTGCAAAATAATTGTCTGCGGCGATCTGTTTAATATGAAGCCCTGGCTTACCGTCAGGGCCTTTCCTGGTACGATGCTCCTCGTAAACACATGACTGAGAAGCAATTTTTTCCAGTAATGCTTGAGGCATATTTTCTTTATCTTCAGGAGTAAGCTCATAAAGAAACTCCTGGATACCGGCAGCGAGTAGAGTTCTCATTGATTTATCTCGCGCAAACGCGGTGTGGACTGCCCGCAGGTAGCCATCGGTGCTATTACGCATGTAATGTGTTGTAGCCTCGCTAAACATGCCAGCTATCAGTTCGCGAGCCCGTTCGCCGTCTCGTATGAATTCGTGGGTGCGTAAATACTGCGCATACAACGGTAGTGATGAGCCAATATCCACGGTAACGATTGGGATGTTACCAATATTTTGATATGTGTCTTTTATTGTTGCTATCCACAGTGGCATGCGGTCCCAGGCATGCGTTTTCGGTAATTCACCTAGTGTTGCAGCTTCTGCTTCCAGGTCACTGATGTCTGCCTGCCCATGAGGAATTGGCGGGCGTGAACGTAAAACAACTTCCATACTATGGTATTCACGGCCAACCTGGGGTTCGAGCTCTGGGTCTGTCATTGATGATTTAGCGGTAGCTTAGCTTTAAATTAGCTATATTATATCTTAATTTTGTATTTCTGCACATTTAATGTGTTATATTGTGCTGTTACTTGGCAATTTCTTGTAGCAGTTTGAGCACTTGGTTAACATTAGTAACCTGATAACTTGCATAGGTTTTACCAAGACCAACCTTAATTGCATACGCTTCTTCCGGTAAAACTTCAAACATCGCTTCGTCTGTATAATCATCGCCAATGGCCATCACAAAATCTGCCGGATTCATTGCAAGCAATTCTAAGGCTGCCGTACCTTTATCGATACTTTGTGGTTTAATTTCGATTATTTTACGTCCGGTATAAATCGCCAGATCACTTTGCGCTGTCGCTTGATTTAACTCATGTTTGAGGCTAGTAATTCGAGCGTGAGCCAGCTCAGGGACTACATTTCTGTAATGCCAAACCAGACCAAATTCTTTTTCTTCAATTGACGCTCCGGGAGTACGTTCGGTAAAACGCTCTAAAATAGGGAGTAGCATTTTTTTCTCCTGGTAAAACGAAAAGTCTTCCTGTGACCATTCACCCTGATCTTTTACCCAGGCTCCATGTTCGGCTACCAGCGCCAGCGGCAAATCTCCAAACCAGGTATCAAGGACTTCACGCGGGCGACCGCTCATAATACATATTTTTGTTCGAGGCAAACTTGTTAATTGCTGAAGTAAGCGGCGCACCGTTTTTGTCGGAGCAGCCAATCGTGGCTGATGGCTGCCAACCATCTCGTGTAATGTACCGTCATAATCGAGTATTATGAGCCGACGTTTAGCGGCGACAAAGGCTTGGATTATTTCTTGCTTAACACCGGTGGTTAGAACATTGCGACGGTGCTGAGCTTGGGTATGTTTTGTATGCTCAAGTTGCTCGATAAAATCTGCCGCCCAACGCTGAACCGTGTACAACGATAGTCGCCGCTGCATAATTTCTAAGCGCTGGCGCTGGTCCCATTTTGGCATAGTTAAAGCAGTTTTTATGGCTGCTACTAGTGTTGCCGTGTCGTTAGGGTTAATGCGCAGCGCTTCGGGCAGTTCGTCCACGGCACCCGTCATTTCACTCAATATCAACACACCGGTTGAGTTTTGTTTACTAGCAACAAATTCTTTCGCTACCAAATTCATGCCATCTCTGGTCGGTGTGACTAAAGCAACATCAGCTGCAGAGTACAGTGCTACTAATTGCTCAAACGGCAAACTTTGAAACTGATATGAGATTGGTGTCCAGTCAACCGATGCAAACGTGCCGTTAATACGGCTAACGGTTTGTTCAATAACGTCTCGTAACTCTTTATACGTTTCAACTTCGGTCCTTGAAGGTACAGCAATCACCACCATTACAACTTTTTTATGATAGCTGGGATATTCTTTTAAAAACTGTTCAAAGGCCTCTAAGCGCTGAAGTATACCTTTTGAATAGTCAAGCCTGTCTACCGAAAGAACAATTTTCTTATTATGATAATGCTCCTTGAGTTTCTTAACTTCTTCTAAGGTCAGCGGATCAACGGTTGCAGCTTTGAATTTTACATAATCGATACCAATTGGAAACGATTCTACCTTAACGTTCCTCTCGGGCAATATAATGGACCCATGGGAGTTTTCTCGCCCCAAGATTCTAAGTACGCTCGTTTGGAAATAGCGTGCATAGTCATGGATATGAAATCCAATTAAATTAGAGCCCATTAATCCTTCTAGTATTTCCTTGCGGTTGGGCAATAAACGAAAAATCTCATACGAAGGAAAGGGAATGTGCAAGAAAAAACCGATTGAACTGCCTGGCAAACTAGCCCGCAATAGGCTCGGTAATATCATTAAATGATAGTCGTGAACCCAAATTAAGGCATGAGGATCAGCTCGCTTAATAACGGCCTTAGCATAGACAGCATTAACCTCTTTGTACGATTCCCAATATTCAGCCTTAAACTGCGCTAACGACTGGAAATAATGGAACATGGGCCAGATTGTGTCATTCGAATAGCCTTCATAAAAATTAGTAATTTGAGTTTTGGTTAAAAAAACCGGATAACAACCGAAGCGACGAAGTTTGCGGGTAATTAAAGCCCGCTCACCGGACAATAACTCATCGGAGCTAATACCAGGCCAGCCTATCCATAATCGTTCAGTGCCGTCACTGCCAAGCGACGACATAGCTGTTGGTAAACCACCAGGGCTGGGAGTAAACGTTAACTCACCACTTTTTCGTGAGACAATTACGGGTAATCGGTTAGATACGATGACTAATTTTTGCCTTACGGGCGATGCCGGCACCGGGAACTCCTGACTGATGACGTAATCATTTTGTAGCGTTAGTATACAACAGTTGTGCCAAGTCAGTATGTAATCTGGCAGATAGACATCAGAAGTGCTAAGATAAAACGCATAACAGTTTAGGAAAAATAAGAAAGCATTTATGAGCAGAAGCTGGGTAATTGATACTCCAAATCATGTTGATGAAACCGTTGAAGTTAAGGGTTGGGTACAGTCTAGGCGGGATCACGGCAAACTAATTTTTATCGACCTACGGGATCGAAGTGGTCTGTTGCAAGTTGTTTTTTGGGGCGGCGGCAATGTCGAACTTTTCGAAAAAGCTTCTACTTTGCGTAGTGAATTTGTAGTCCACTTAACCGGTAAGATCCAAAAAAGAGGTGAGCGGCAAGTTAACCCTGATCTGCCAACTGGCACCGTTGAATTAGCGGCAGAAACCCTCGAAATCTTAAATGAATCAGAGGTTCCGGTCTTTGAAATTGAAAAGGCAACCGAAGTTAACGAAGAAGCCCGCATGCAGTATCGTTATCTCGACATGCGATCCGAGCGAATGCGCAACAACCTCGAAAAACGCCACAAAATAATCAAGCTTATTCGCGACGAACTCGATGCAGATAATTTCTGGGAAGTAGAAACACCATACTTAACCAAGGGTACGCCCGAGGGTGCACGAGAATTTATCGTCCCAGCCCGTCTTAGCCCCGGCAAATTTTATGTATTACCTCAGTCACCGCAGCAGTTCAAGCAACTGCTTATGATAGGCGGTGTTGAGCGATATTTTCAAATTGTCCGGTGCTTCCGTGACGAAGATACTCGCGGCGACCGACAAGCCGAATTTACTCAAATGGATCTCGAAATGAGCTTTGTCGAACAAGAAGACGTTATGGCTATCAACGAAAAATTGCTAATAAAAATTGTCGAAAGCCTCTATCCAGAAAAGCGCATTCAACAAGTACCATTCCCACGCATTAGCTACAAAGAAGCTATGGAAAAACACGGCACCGATCGCCCCGATCTCCGCGAGGATAAAACAGACGAGAACCTACTAGCATTTTGTTGGGTTGTTGATTTCCCGATGTTTGAAAAAACCGACGACGACAAATGGACCTTTACCCATAACCCGTTTAGCGCTCCAGTCCCTGAACATGGTGCATGGCTCGCAAAAAAAGAAAATCTTGGCGAGATAATTGCCACGCAGTATGACATTGTATTAAACGGCTACGAAATTGGAGGCGGCAGTATTCGAAACCACCGCCCAGCCGACTTACGCACCGTACTCGAGATAATAGGTTATAACTCAGAAGAAATAGACACTAACTTTGGGCATATTCTGCATGCCTTCGATTTTGGTACACCTCCGCACGGCGGTATCGCCTGGGGCCTCGAACGCCTTATAATGGTGCTTCAAAACGAGCCGAGTATCCGCGACGTTATGGCCTTTCCAAAAACTGGAGACAGCCGCGACATCCTGATGGGTGCCCCTTCAACACTGCCAAAGAAAGCCCTCAAAGAGGCAGGCTTAACTAGCTAATTACATTTTACATTTCTGTGTAGCTTGTAAATTTACTCATTTTGTGTCATATTAGGGTTATATGACTACTCAAATGGGGCCTGTTTCGATCACTTTACCGGCGGGTATCTATCATACTGCAGTTCAGAAATTTGAGCAGTATGGTGGGAACTTAGAGGCATCGCTTGCAAGGGAACCTCTCATTGCCTACACAATCCTAGGTCATTGTGTACGCGATACTGAACTGGAAGCAGTTACTAACGTAACGCGTCATGAGATGACGGCTGATATAGTTGCTAATGGCAAGCAGGCATTTACTGATGGCGGAAGTGAACTCTTAAACACTTTTCCAAAACTAGGTGATGATGAACGAGAAGTTATTATTAAGATTCTTAAGAAGCCATCACGATTTAGACGGCTGCGTCGCCAGAAAGCAGAACGAGCAGAAGAAACTGAAGTCGTTTTACAGTTTATGGTTGGGGCACTCGATCAGCAATTACAAAAATAGTTGCCTTTAAAATGACGTATAATTAAAAGCTATGGGCATATATACCATTGAACATGGATACCGCAGACGCAGCAACGGCCGATTAGCCGTTGTTATTGTGATTATTGTAGCTATAACAGCATTGGGAGGTTACCTTTTATATCAACCTCATCCGCCTAAGCCTGCGGCTGATAGTTCAAAAATAACTCCTGCTTCAGTACAGCCAGAGACAAAATTAAACAGCCCCATACCGTGGCCTAACTATGGCCAATCAGCTTATGGAGTACTCGATAAAGGCGTGCTGGCAGTCTCTAACGATGCAGCCAAGCCAGTGCCAATAGCTAGCTTGGCAAAAATAATTACTGCCCTAGCAATACTTAAACAAAAGCCGCTAGCACCAGGCGAGCAAGGGCCAATGCTAACGCTTGATCAAGTCGATATTGACTCGTTTAGCGACTATATCCGCAAAGATGGATCGGTGGTGCCCGTTGAGGTAGGCGAACAGATTAGTCAGTACCAGGCAATGCAAGCCATGTTAATGCCATCTGCCAACAATATGAGTGACAGTTTAGCGCGTTGGGCTTTTGGGTCTGTCGATAACTACGTAGTTTCTGCAAATAGTATGATCAAAGAGTTAGGATTATCTGGGACAGTTGTGGCAGATGCGAGTGGCTTTTCGTCTAAAACTGTTAGTACGGCGCATGATTTAGTGCGACTTGGCACGCTTTATATGCAGCAACCTGTCTTGATTGACATAGCTAGCCAGTCCGAAGCAAGAATCCCCGTTGCTGGCCTGATTCAAAATTATAATTCAGTGATTAATAAAGATGGCATTTTAGGAATTAAGGTTGGAAATACCGACGAAGCTGGTCGTTGTTTTCTGGTAGCAGACATCCGTAAAAATCAAGGTAACAAAGATACTGTATCAGTTGTGGCTGTGGTGGGGGCACCCCACTTAGATATAGCTACTGCAGATGCCCAGGCAATCTTTAGCGCGGCAAACACAGGGTACGATCAACTCATAAAACACTAATACCCCCTCATTATATGGCCGAACTTACTATTTGTGCGTATAGTAAATATCAGTAAGGAGTATTGCAACGTGGAAAAGATTGTACTCGCCGGTGGCTGTTTCTGGTGCTTAGATGCTGGTTTTAGACTTATAAATGGAGTTACAAACGTAGCCTCGGGGTATGCCGGGGGCAGCGAAGAGGATGCCAACTATCATAAAGTTGGCAGTGGAGCTACTGCTCATGCCGAATCTGTAGAAGTAACGTTTGATCCAGCAATTATAAGCTTGGTAGACATATTTAATATTTTTTGGGCTTTGCACAATCCGACTACCTTAAATCAGCAAGGTAATGACATTGGGCCGCAATACCGCTCGGCAATTTTCTACAATGGTGAGGGTCAAAAAGAAGTGGCCCAGGCATCAATTCAACAAGTTCAGACACTATGGGATAGTCCTGTTGTCACACAACTTTCTCCTCTTGAAAAATTTTATCCAGCCGAAGATTACCACCAGAATTATTTCGAAAATAATGAAGGTACTGGTTATTGCCAGGTTATCATTAATCCTAAGCTCGCAAAGCTACGTCAAAAATTTGCTGAGCGGATTAAAACTTAGCGAAGAATTACGTTTAACTGTTGGTGCTATCGATAATACTAACAAATTCAGTGCCAGCAATTACCAAATGATCCAGCAAGTCGATACCGAGTATCTTAGAGGCGTATAACAGACGTTCGGTGACTTCATTATCTGCGTACGTACTGTCAAGACGGCCGGATGGATGGTTGTGGGCAATAATAACGGCCACCGCGCCATGCTCGATAGCGGGCTGAAAAACTTCTCGTGGATGAACAATGTTTGAAGTCATACTGCCAACAGAAATAACTTCTTCGTGAATAACCTGGTATCGGCTATTTAGATAAAGTCCTCGGAGTTGTTCTTTTTTCATGGTACCCATATCTTGTAGATAGTCGAAGGCTTGCTGGGCAGTACTAATAAATACAGCTTTCCCGGCACGTTTTTCGTAAAACCGGCGGCCGAGTTCGAAGCTGGCAATTAACTGACAAGCTTTTGCTGCTGGAATTTGTAGTGTATCTGCCAGTCGCTGAGGATTTGTTTCGTTAATTATTGCGCGCTCACCGTACTCTTTTAAAATACGATTTGCCATTGTCAAAACTTCTTCCTTTTTTGTCCCAACACCGAGCAAAATTGCAACTAACTCGGTCATAGTCAAGGTAGAGGGGCCAGTGGCAAGCAATTTCTCACGAGGTTTTTCGTCTGATTGCAGATCCTTAACTTTAAGAACATAACGGGTGTCTCCTTCGCCCATAATCGAATCGGTGTCTTGAAGTTGATAGCGGGAAGGAAGGGTAGCAGTACTCATATCTGCTAATCATAGCAAACGACGCGGATTTTTTATAGGCAAGCTGCGTGTTTTAACAGTTTGTTAATAACAATTACTAGTAATCGTAAGCTGCTCTATGACGACACTGTATACTAGAGTTTTATGCTAGAGCGCGAAAAAATACTATTTCAAGGCAAAACAGCTATCGATCGGTATCAGGTGATAGATATGGTTTACGAGGGCAGAAAAGCCCGCGTGTTGTTCAGCGGCGACAAGACAGCCGCCTTTTCGGGCATGCCGCTGGATGGAGAGCACACTCTGTTGTTTGACTATATTCAAAGATTTTTTGAGCTCGTTTCATATATTCGCCCTAAACGCTTGCTCATGATAGGCGGCGGTGTTTATACGTTGCCCATGGCGCTGATACACGCCTTGCCAGACGTTACTTTGGACGTGGTTGAAATTGACCCAGGGCTCGACGCCATCGCTGAAGGATTTTTTGGGCTTACTCAGCATGAGCGACTGCACATAATCCATGCCGACGGCAGAGATTATTTACAGGAAACAGCACAAACGTATGACTTAATAATTGTTGATGCATTTACTGATCTGCGTATTCCTAAGTCGCTTGCCAGCCTCGACACCGCCCACCTTATTAATCAACGGCTTTCTAGCAATGGGATCGTTGCGATTAATATCATTTCATCTTTTAAAGGACGAAATGCTCACACAATTGAGCATTTTCATGAGCTATATTCTTCAGTATTTAAATACACTAGCATCTACCCAGCAGATACCGATGTATCACCTTGGATGTCCCAAAATTTTATTCTTGTTAGCCAGAAAAATAAGCGAGCGCAATCATACGGTATGCGATTTGGTGAAGTTGAGCTTGCCCAGAACGCTTAAACTAGTGGACTTTATTGTTATTTAATAGATAATTATCCGCAGGCGGGCAGCTTAGAGTATGGCACGACATGTAGGACGCGACGAGTTTCTGGCAAAGGGCGGCAAGATGGGCAAATTGATCGCTCAAACCGACTGGACCGATCATCCGTTTGGTCCTATTGAATTATGGCCCCAAAGTTTACGTTCTGCCTTAAGCATCTGCCTATTCTCAAAATTCCCAATGGCTATCTATTGGGGGCCGTCACTTCGTCTACTCTACAACGATGCATGGAGCCCTATTTTCGCCGAGAAACACCCAGCAGTACTCGGACAACCAGCTAATGTAGCCTGGACTGATATCTGGGGACTTATTGAACCGGACATAAGACGAGTGATGAAAACGGGCAAGGGCAGGTTGTACGAAAGTGCGCTATTGCCGATAAGACGTCATGGGCGCACCCAAGAGTCCTACTTTGACTATACATTTAATCCTATTTATGGAGAGGATCAGCAGATACTTGGCGTCTTTAGTATTGGTCAAGAAGTAACTCCTCGAATCTTGCATGACAGAAGACTGATAACCTTACGTGATTTGGCAGAAAAACCTATCCCCGTCGAGTCACGATCGGCCGCCTGCATTCTCATTGCCAACACGCTCAGTGAGGCGCCTGCAGACATACCCTTTGGTCTTATCTACCTTCTTAATAGCGAGAAAAATACTCTGCATCTTGCTGCTAGTACCTCACTGGAAAATGATACTTCGATTGCTCATAGCACGATTGATTTATCGGTCGAAGACAGCATTCTGCCTCTAAAGAAAGCTATAACCACAAAAAAACCGCAGTTAGCTAAAAACCTAGACAAACACTATATTCTTCCTGGTGGAGTATGGGATGAGCCTGCTACCGAAGCCATAGTTATGCCGATTGTCCGCACGCGAACCAAAGAAATTTATGGCGTTATTATCTGCGGTATTAGCCCACGTCTACGTTACGATACAGCATACGCCGATTACTTTAAGCAAATTACCGAATTAACTGCGAGATCCATTGGCAGCGCACTTGATTTACGTCGAAAACTGATTCTGGAAATGCGTGAAAGGGAAGCCCAAGAATTACTCCATACTGCCCTGTCTACTGGTTCAATCGGTATCTGGATGTGGGACATTCCCGAAAACAAAGTAATTGCCGATCAAAACTTAGCCTATCGTTTTGGGATAGATCATGACGAAGCCGTGAGCGGCATGCCATTTTCAGACTTCACTGATTCCATTCACCCAGATGATCGAGCAGATGTCATTAAAAAAATTCAACAGACTGTTAAAAAAACGAAATTATTGGAAATTGAGTGCCGCACCATAACTCGTGATGGATCCACAAAGTGGGTAATTATTCGCGGCCGAGTAGAAGATGATTCAGCCGGTAATCCGGTCCGCCTCCCCGGGGTAATTGTCGACATCACTGAGCGCAAAGAGATTGAACGGGAGTTGGCAAGTAGCGAGCGCATGTTTAGCGCACTTTTTGAGTCCAGTATCATCGGTGTTGCCGTCATTACTCTCGATGGTAAAGTGCACGAGGCTAATGAGCGCTTCTTAACCATGTTTGGTTATACCAAAAAAGATCTGCAAAAAGGATTCTACACCCACATGATTACACCATCAAAATCCAAGGGGATAATCTCAGGTTTTTATCAGATGTTACGCAAAAAAGGCGAAGTTGATCCTATGGAGACTGAGTACCAACACAAAGATCAGACTATTGTTCCAGTATTAGCTGGGGCGGTAATGATACCCGGATCGGGTGACCGGTGTATAACGTTCATGCTTGATATATCGGAGCAACGACAACTATTAGCCCTAAACAAGGCTAAAGACGAGTTCATTTCGATTGCTTCGCACCAGTTACGAACGCCCGCTACTGCTGTTAAGCAGTACCTAGGCATGTTGCGCGAAGGCTATGCAGGAACACTCGCTCCCAGTCAATTACGTATGATTAACACCGCATATCATAGTAATGAGCGGCAGCTAATGATTGTTAATGATTTACTTCGAGTTGCCCAAGCTGATGCGGATGAGATACGACTAAGATTAGAGCCGACCGACATAGCTAAGCTGATAAAAGAAGTTAACGAAGAACAAGACAATAAATTTGAAGATCATGACCAGACCGTATTATTAAAGACGTCTCTAGTAAGCAACAGTGCTAACGTAGATCGCTTACGAATGAGAATGGTATTTGAAAATCTGATTGATAATGCCCATAAATATTCATCTCCAAATACAATCATCCGAATAACAATAACTCTGACTCGCCGATCGCTAAAAATATCTATTAAAGATGAGGGTATTGGCATTTACAAAAAAGATATGCCAAAACTATTTAAGAAATTTTCCAGAATCGAGAATCCGCTATCCACCACTGCCGGTGGTACAGGTCTGGGCCTATATTGGGTGCAAAAAGTAATCGAGCTCCACCAGGGGACTATTGCTGTTCATTCTAAATACCGGAAAGGAACCGAGTTCATAATCACATTACCCAGAGAGCCGTTATCAACGAGAAAAAATCAGTTCGTCAAGCCAGACGATAGGTAACATGTTCAAAATTTGTTAAAATTAAGTGTAGCCGAGGTACATTTGAAATCGGTTGTAAATAAAAATATGCAAACTTTTTCACGAAATCATTCATACCAATTCGATCGTCGCTTATCGGTAAATCGTCGCAAGAAAAGAACTACATTACTCCTTTCAGCAGGCTGTATCTGTATATGCATACTCACGATTACGCTAATTACTAAGAATATTTTTTTCAATCAGAACGGTCATGATACTTCGGCGAGCATAGTATCTGCATCAAGCAGCAAACCCGATCCTCCTAAGCGGCAGGTAGACACTACGGGGTTGCAGGCATCCCTCAATCTTATAATCAAAAGGTACCCCTATGACACAAGTGTTTCGGTGGTTGACCTAAACTCCGGAAATCTTATACAAACGGGTGATAGCTATCCATTCATCGCTGCCAGCACTACCAAAATACTTACCGCCTTATATTATTTAAACCAAGTTGAGTTAGGCCAGACTAGTCTTGCTACGCAAGTCAGCGGGAAAACAGCAGAAGACCAGTTACGATTGGCAGTTAAGGATAGCGATAATGATGCATGGTTAGCGCTCAATAACTATCTTGGCCGCAATGATTTGGCCGCCTATGCCAAAGAGCACGGCATTGCGAGCTACAACCCCGAACAGAACACCATTACATCGAATGATATGGCTCAGCTTATGGCGCTTTTGTATAACCGTAAACTTATAAACGACGACCACACGAAATTATTACTATCCTGGATGCAAAATACATCTGAGGAGCGCTTTATACCGCCAGGGGTGCCTCAAGGTTCAGTGCTCTATCACAAAGCTGGCTACCTTGCTGACAGAGTTCACGAGGTAGGAGTAATCGACAACGGTAGCGCACCATTTGTTATTGTTATTTACTCTAAGTCGTACACTCCATCGTATGACTATGCTATGGGGCAAAAATTATTCAAACAAGTTACTGAACAAACGGTCACTACATTCAAATGAGTCGAATAATATATTTACAGGATTTTGTACAGGAAATACAATACAACTAATGATTAATTATAAACTTGTTAATAGGCAACAGTATTTCAACCATCTCATAACTAGCTTTAACGCAGCTAAGACAGGTGATTCTATCATTTTAGCAACAATGGAATTTCAGCCTGATAAAGAAAAAATTCAGGAGATACTCGCTGGCCTGCGTACTGCCGCAAAACAGGGAGCTGATGTAACATTCTTGGTTGATGCATACTCTTTTATGCTCAAGGTTGGGGCTGTTCCGGGACCGCTCTTTTTCAGAAAAAAGGATCCAAAAATGGGTTACGGCGAATTTAAGCCAGTTGTTGAGGCAGTCAATTCGTTGCGTGCCAGTGGTGTTCGCTGCGTTGTTATTAATAAACCACCGCGACCACTTAAAAATCCGTTTGGCGGACGGGCACATATAAAATTTGCCGTAATTAACAACGAAATATTTATTGGTGGCTGCAACCTAAGCGATCCCGAGCTACTAGATGTGATGGTACGAACCGAGAATAAGCGCTTAGCCGATTACCTTACCAAATTTACTCATGATGTTATCAAACATAAAAGTGTCCGCAGAGCTCTCCTCAAACAAGATATTAGCTTTAAGGTCGACGATCAAACTGAGCTATTAATAGATGCAGGTATCAAGCGTCAGTCACTTATTTACGACCGTGCACTCGACTTAATAAGTAGCGCCACGAATCGTGTTTATATGACCTGTCAGTACTTTCCTAATAACCGTACGCCTGCCGAATTAGCGCGGGCTCACTACCGCGGAGTTAACGTGCACTTAGCGTATAACCATCCCGACCAACATAATAGTTTAATTCGCGGCGTTCAAAAGCGGACCGTTGCCTATAATCGAAAACGCTTGCCTGAAAATGTTTTTGAAAACCAACTAAACATGGACCGCGACTATCTTCATGCAAAAATCTTAATCAGTGAAAAAGAAGCTATTATTGGCAGTCATAATTTTGTAAAAATGGGTGTCGATTTGGGAACAGCCGAAATGGCCCTCCATAGCACTTCAAAAGACTTTATTGCAGCAGCCAGAAACTGGATAACAGCCCTATAACAATCAAATTGGTTGAGATTTAAGTTTCAGCAAATAGCCAAGGTAACTAAAAAATAGATGCATCACAAACCAAATCCAGAGGATCAATAGGTACTCCAGGATGCTTAACCGTGCCACAAACGCTAAAGCAAGACAACCGCCGATAATATAATCAATCTGATCAAATGGGAACCAGCTTTTACCAGGCAGTGTGCCACGTTGCCGCTTAAAAAAACTTTCGGTCGCATCACCCAGTAAGGCTCCTGCGCCGAACAGGGCGCCTAATAGGAGTGGCGAATAATAGATATAATTCATTGAATCTGAAGTTAAAAAATGTATATCGCCAGTTTGCCAAATAAGTTGTTGTATATATACCACAAGTGAAGCAGCCACAATCCCGCTAACCAGTCCGCGCCATGTTTTATTTTTTCCGAAAATAGGCTTACCTCTATACTTCATTCCGTAATCCAATGGTGCATTGAATTTTGACAAGTAGGGGAGATGGGCTGCAATAATGGGCGCCATATTAGCAACGCCAGCCGGAATAAAAAACCATAGGGCAAATAGAATACTGTTCATCACCTGTAATTGTAACATTCCTAATCCATGCTATCGTTTATATATGGCTATTAATATGCACACTGCTGGCAAAAAGGCTGACTGGCAATTCATAAAGCCCGAAAAATGGAACTATTGGCAAAAAGTTGCTGCCCGTACGAACGGCATAGTAACTCCTGCAAATATACTTAGTTTACTCGGTGCAGCCATGGTAATAATTGGTTTTTTGAAATTCGGTGATGGCGTAACACTATCAGGGTTACTGTTTATAGTTATTGGGCGCTTGGCCGATGTCTTTGATGGTTATATTGCGCATCATACCGGTACCAAGAGCCCGTTAGGCGAAATAATTGATACAACGCTCGACAAAACAACTGTCTTTTTTGGACTCATCGTCATTATTGCCTTTAATTTGTTGCCGGCATTGTTTGTTGCCGCTATTATCGCGCAAAGCCTGCTTAACGCCATTGCTTCACTAATAGGACGCAGCCGCAAACTAGTAATTCATCCTTCGCAGTATGGTAAGCTTGCAACATTTCTTGCTTGGTTCACTATTGTCAGCTACTTATCCCATGGAACGTTAAGTGGAGACGGCGCAACCCATCTAGTAAAGGGTGGTGTATTTGCGTTGTCATATATATCCTTTATATTTTTTGTTTTGTTGGCCGTTCACTCAACGGCTTCTTACATCAATCAACTGGGTTCCAATAAACGCCGTCCAGCTCAATCATAGTATATTGCACCAAATTCTTGTTTGAATTTACAAATTGTTAAATAATTCACAGATTTATAACAGGGTAGTGTACCACTATTGAAATTGTAATTACTTAAGCATAACGTGGAGGAGAATACTTATGACAAAAGCGCATATTTCACGCGGCTTTAATCTGGCAATTGCAGCATTATTGACTGCTTTTTTTGGGTTCGCAAGCGTGGCATCAGCTCAGGTTGCAACTATCGCAACGACAGGCCCGGGTTCAAACAACGTAATAACAAATACAGACACTTCAAATTGTATGGTGGGCAATACTAACTTAATTAATGCAACAAATATGAATAACCAATCAGCCATAAGTGGTAATGCCACTGTGGCAAATAATACAAATGCCGGCGGAATTGGAGGTGGCTGGGGAGCGTACGACCCTGCAGTATGGCAAGCCCAAGGCTACACATATGCTCAGTGGCAAGCAGCTGTTAATGCTTACATAGCTGGTCTACAAGGTGCTTGGGGCTCAGTAGCAGCAGGTGGTGGCGGAGCTACAACCGGCAACGCTTTCAATAACAGCTCAAACAATATGAGCTTCAATGTAAATAATGGTGGTGCAGGGAGTGCAGCTGCAGCCTGCTTAGGTGGTGCCGGAGGCTCTAATAGCACAATTGGCAATACTGGTCCTGGTTCAAACAATGCCATTACCAACGCTAACAGCTCTTCTGCTAATCAAGCAAACCTTAACAATATTGGATTACTGAATGTGAATGGCCAACTAGCCGGTAGTGGAGGAGCCTTTAGTGGCAATAATACCTTCGGAGGAGGCGCTGGCAGCGGCAACGCGGGCAATAATTCCAGCAACGGCGTTAATGGCGTGCTTAACAACAGCGGCGGATTTGGCGGTGCTGGTGGAGCCGGTGGCGGCGGTGCAGGTGCTGGTGGAGGCTCTAACTCCTCAATCAACACAACCGGACCCAACTCTAACAATGTGATTTCAAATACTAATACTCGTAATGTAAACGTAACTAACACGAACAACCTAAGCGCAACCAACATCAATAACCAAACTGCGAGCAGCGGATCTGCGACTACTGCTAACAATACATCTGCTGGTGGTGCAGGTACGGGCAGTGCAGCAAATGGTGCGAATTCAAACACCTCATTCAACGTTCAAAACTAGATAGCTGAATGACAACTAAAGAGATCCCTATGCGGGATCTCTTTTTTATTTTGAGTAATGGCAACAGGGAATAAAAATCGACGTCATAATTATTTATGGCGTCGATTGAATTTCGTAGAAAGTGAAAGCTTTTTAAGCGTTTGCTTTGCCCTTATTAGCAGCCTCGACTTTACGTGCCCATTGGCTTGCTAGTTTGTCATAAAGTTCCATTAACTTTTCTTCAGTATCGTATTCGGTTTGTAATGGATCTTTTCTATGTGTTTTACCCATTTTAGTTGGCTCCTTTTTAGCTTTACTAAGCATAATCATTGTCTCCCCTCAAGAGCATTGGCGACTGTAATTTATTTCACAAAAAAATAAATAACTCCTTAGGTATTTTATTGTTAGATTTCTCATAGTGCTTACCTACCAAAAGCTCCAGAATGGTAAGTACGATGATCAATCACGTACAACAAACAAAATATGTCTACCCGAGCCGAGTGCATACTGTGCGCTCAAAGTACGGCATGTCTTTCATTGACACTGTAAATGCAACGGTCGATAAAAAAGGCAAGCATGCGCACACTATGCTTGCCACATATTAAATTAAAAAGGTAACTAATGGTTAAGAATTTTAAATATTTTCGGATACAACTTGGAGGCAAACGTAACAGCGCCAAAGCAAACAACGTAGATAAGTCTATGTATCGTCACTCACTCTATATGCAGAGCAGGGATAGCACCTGGATTAGCCGAAATACAGAGGACAACGACGAAATAACAGAGATAACTAATAAAGATACATTAGATGACTAACTCGCAGTGTAAAAAATACAGCCGGTCACAAAAATAAGCCAGAACATGGTAGTCTAGTAAGTAGAACGACGCGAGTATTTTCGTGCTACGTTGAAACTTAGGCAAGGGTAAACTGGAGACCAGAATAATCTACATGCGTATTCCCGACGAATTACTTACTATCTGCAAACAACACCCGGTCCAAAAACGAGATGCCGGTGAACCGATATTTTATCAAGGTGAAGTACCACGTCATGCATATATTCTAACTGAGGGAATTGTCAAAATTTATGATATTGGTGGAGCCGGCGATGAAAAAATTATAAACTTCATGTCAATAGGAGACTTATTGCCTCCGGCTTGGGTTTTCAAAAAGTCACCGGTAAGTCTTTATTATTATGATGCATTTACACCCTGCAGTTTTCATCGTATACCCCGAGAAGAACTACTTGAAGCAATCAAAACCACACCCAGCATTACAAACTTCATGTTCGAGCACTATGCCTCTTCCTTCGTAGGATCACTGCTAGAAATAAATGCCCTTGAGCAATCAAAAGGTAACGAAAAGATTATTCATATGCTGCAGTACTTACTCATGCGCTTCCCGAGCCTTAAAAATCCAAATGATGGTTGGGAGCGGATCGATCTACGCATCACCCACCAAGATCTCGCCAATATGACCGGGCTTACCCGAGAAACAACCTCAACAGAGCTTAATAAGTTACGCCGCAAGGGAATTGTCGAATACGCTAACCAAAACTATTCATTAAATATCCAGCAGTTGCGCTCACTTCTAAGCTCTGAAGAATTCCTCAGCTTCAAATACTAATTTTTGTACTTTAAATAGATAGACTCGCTTAGATTGCGCAAGAAATTGTTCGGTAGACAATTTCTGTGTCTATCTATTTAAAGTACAAAAACTTACCTCGTTAAGATTCAGTAGTTGGTACAATAGCGATATGCACCAATCAGAGAATATTCTTAAAGGTAAATTGGATGATGCAGCACGGCACGTTATGGTAGGTGAACTATATTCTCACTATAAAAATCCTGGCCAAACATACCGAGTGATTAACCTAGTAATTAACGAAGCTGATAACGGAGTTAGCGTAGTATATCAGGCTCAATATGGGAGCAAGTTAACGTTCGTTAGACCACTACATATCTGGCAAAGTACGATTAAATACAAAGACCAAACAGTTAATCGGTTTACTCTGCTTGGCCGGTA
Organism: uncultured Candidatus Saccharibacteria bacterium; assembly: GCA_964540445.1. Lineage (GTDB taxonomy): Bacteria > Patescibacteriota > Saccharimonadia > Saccharimonadales > 2-12-FULL-41-12 > JALQXV01. Next base: position 16,018 of record CAZIMF010000006.1, on the reverse strand, counting down.
GATCGTCCAACTTACATTTAGTGACTTTGCTATCTGCAACAAGAAACCGCTCGGTAGGCGGTTTCTGTGTCACTAAATGTAAATTGGACGATCTTTATTCGTCGATAAGGCTGTTTCGGACTATGCGTACCAGCTCTTTGGGGGATGCGTAGGCTTTGAGCACGTAATGAGTTGCGCCCAGATCAAACGAACTGTCGATGTCTTTTTGAACGTCGTAATTACTAAAGACAATAATCTTGTAATTAGGATGATCTTTTTTCTGAAGTTCTGCAAGGAAAGTAAGGCCATCCATTTTGGGCATTCGAAGGTCAAGTAGAATTAAGTCTGGTGTATGTTTCTTTAGAATCTCTAAAGCTTCTTCGCCGTTAAAGGCTTTGAAAACTTGGTAGCCTTCGTGAGTTAATACTGTTTCGTATGCTTCATTCAGTAATACTTCGTCTTCAACAATTAGTACTTGGGCTTTTTGGGGTTTATTCATCAGGGTATATGTCCTCTAAAGTAGTTTCTCTATTAACTTAACTATTGTCAATTAATTTATAATACAGCATTCACTTGCCTTTCACTGTATGATTATTCGCTCCATTCCTAGGGAGGTAGATTGTAAATGTTGAGCCGACACCCGGTTCACTAATAACATCAATCCTCCCGCCGTGCAGCGCAATAAGCATTTTATCAACGTACAGCCCAATGCCACTACCGCCAACTTGCAGGGAAAGATCATTATCAATTCGCGAGAATTTCTTAAATAGTTTGTCAAAATCTTCTGGAGCGATACCAACCCCACGGTCGGTTACCGATACAAATACTTCTTCGCCTCGAATGCCAGTTTTTACCACTATTTGACCGCCTTCGTAGCTATATTTACCGGCATTCGAAATAAGATTTTCGACAACCATACGAATACTTGACTCGTCAGCATTAACTTTTATCTTTCTGCGAGATCGTTCAAACACAATGGATTGATCGTTTTCTTCAAGCGTATCGCTTAAATCAAGAACAATGTCGTCAACTAACATATTCAAGTCAAATAAATGGCGACTAATGCTTAAACGACCGGCATCGGCTTTTGCAACATATAGGATTTGGTTAATAGTATCGAGTTGGCGTTCATTGCTAGCATAGGCCTTTTGAAGAGCAGGTAGTTGCTTTTTATCTACTTTACCGGTGTAGCCTTCGAGTATCATCCCCAGGTACTGTTTAACGGCTGTGGCTGGTGTTCGAAGTTGGTGTGAAGCCAGCGACAATAAGTCATCTTTTGCTTGCTGAGTCTCGTACTGCTTGCTATATACGATGGCACGGGCACGAGTTAACATTATGAGAAATAAAAATCCGGCAATAGCAACGCTAATGGTTGCCCCACCAATTAATATCATTGTAGCGCGCTGGCTGTCTTCGCTATTATTATTGATTGGCCCTGCGAACTGGAATGTCCAAGTGCGATCAAATACTTTTGAAATAAACGTTTGGCTCAGATGATTTTGATCTAGATTTTTAAAATTTTCGGAACGATAAAGAAGCGCACCGGGGTCGGTGGTTGTTCCATCAAAAACCTGCACATCGGTGTAGGCCGTAAAAGTTGATTTATCGATAACTTGATCAAAAAAATCTTGAGCGCGAGAAGCCGCCACAATGTAGCCAGCAAGGTTTTGCCGCCGTTCATCAACGGTTCGTGGTTTTGTATCTTTTTTATAAAGCGCAGTATACATATTAAAGCTTGAGTCGTTGGCCGTTCCACGATCACTCAAGAGGGTAAGTTTTTCAGAAACACCTACCGCACCCGAATCTCGTACTTTTCCAGCAAGCTTAGAGCGTGACGGATCAGTCAAGATATCGAAGCCAAGCGTTGACTCAGTTGCTTTATTTAGCGGCTCAACATATGTCACTGGCGCATACACATCACGCGAGCCCTCGGGGTACACGATGAAGGTGGGTGTAATTTGCGCTCGTCCGCTCTCTATAAAGCCAGGCAGTAAAGCTGCAGGGACAACCTGAATGTAGGTAACCGAATTTATTCCCGGATACGTAGTTGATAGATTATATTCCTGGATGTAGCGCCGCCAGTCATCTTTTGTTACTAAGTCTGAAGCGCTAAACAGCCCACTTGCACCGCGTAGTATCTGAGCATAGGCGTCAAGACGATTGGTAATGCTCGATTCAAGCGAGAAAGCTTGTTCTGTTAATTGCCGATTTTTTTGCGCATCAACCCGCTGTCGTTCAACATACCAAGCCAACGTAGTAATAACTATTCCCAGTATAAATAAAAATATACTGGCTAATACATAGCTTTTAATGCCCGGAATAGCCTGGGCATAGCGTTTATATAGGGCGGATATGTTCATTCGTACCAAATTATTAGTGCTCTTCCAGTTTAGGATAGCAGACAGCACAGATCACCGACACAGTAGTATAAGGTGTTTTAAACTAGTTTTGTGTAATATTTATTACACAAATGAACCTAGCGGTTACCTTCAGGGAACACAATGGTATTATTAAGTAACCCATGGCTGACTCTCGTTCTGATTTTCAATTTACTATCTATAAGCGTCATGGTCTGGCTCGCACCGGCTGTATTACTACGCCACATGGTGAAATTAAAACTCCTGCCTTTGTACCCGTAGGTACTCAGGCTACGCTAAAATCCCTGACGCCAGAACAGTTACAGGCAGTAGGCGCTCAGGCCGTATTGGCTAATGCCTACCACCTATATTTACGACCGGGCGCCGACACAGTTGATGAAGCTGGCGGACTGGGCAGATTTATGAATTGGCCCGGCCCAACATTTACAGATAGTGGCGGGTTTCAAATTATGTCTTTGGGAGTTGGCTTTAAAAAAGTCATCGAGATGGCAGAAACTGAGACTGCACCCGTTTCAACTAAAGAACGTTTAGCTTGGGTAGATAACGACGGTGTCATATTTAAGTCGCATATCGATGGGTCACGACATCGTTTTACCCCCGAGATTTCAATGCAGATACAACATAAAATTGGTGCCGACATCATCTTTGCGTTTGACGAGCTGACTACCCTACACGACAGCAAAGCGTACCAAGAAGAATCACTTGAGCTCCGAACTCATCCATGGGCAGAACGCTCGTTAGCAGAACATCAACGACTTACTAGGCTGCATAAGGGTAAACCGTATCAGGCGTTGTTTGGAGTGGTCCAAGGTGCACAATATGAAGATTTGCGTCGTCTTTCAAGCCGCTTCCTGAGTAATCTTGATTTTGATGGTTTTGGTCTGGGCGGTGCACTCACCAAAAATAAGCTCGCTGAGATTGTCCGCTGGATGTCAGAAGAGCTCCCTGAAAATAAACCACGCCACATGCTTGGTATTAGCGAGCCAGATGATATTTTTGACTGTATTGAACATGGCGCTGATACGTTTGACTGCGTTTCACCGGCTCGAGTCGGACGTAATGGCGCCCTCTATCTTCCGACTGGACGCGTTAATATCACCAATCAAAAATATAAACGTGATTTTAGCCCACTGGATGATACTTGTGATTGCTATACCTGTAGAAATTATAGCCGAGCTTATTTAAGCCACTTATTTAAGGCCAAGGAGATGCTGGCAAATACACTGGCTACTATTCACAATGAACGCTTTATTATTCGTTTAGTTGATGGTATCCGCGACAGCATACAAAATGAGTCATTTAAGGAGTATAAAGCTACCTGGCTAAAAAAGTACTACGGGAGTATGTAAGCAATTGCTTGACTACAGTAACTGTTGATCAGTATGCTGAGGGTATAAACCGCCGTAACGGAGTACACTATGTCGCTTAAGCGTAAATCAAAAACGTCACCGATCCACAAGTCACCTAAACTGAGCCGTTTCCAACGCCTAAGTTTGTTTTTCTTTTTACGACCTCGTAAAACTGCCATCATCTGGCTTGTTATTGCCTTATTTGGCGCATTGAGCTTTACAACACTGCTAAAACGAGAAGGCTTTCCGGCAATTGAGACTCCATTCGCAATCACAAAAGGAACATACCTGGTTAACGATCCGGCAAAAGTCGACAGTGACGCAGCAAAACCATTAAGCGAGTTTCTCCTGAAGCAAGAAGGGGTTAAGACCGTTCAAGCACAAAGTTTTAATAATTTCTTTGTTGCTACCGTTGCCTATAACGACAATGTTAACGCCGAGACTCGTAGTGCCGAACTTCAAAAAGAAATGGATCAACAACATATTCTTCCCGAGCAAGCCACTGGCAAACTTGAGGCATTTAAATTTGGTTTTACTGATCGCGGTGATAGCTTAGTTATCTCGTTTTACGCAAGCGATAATGCAATAGGTACTACTGATTTAGCCGCAAAGGCGATGGATGCAGCTAATTTCATTAAGTCTCAGAACTTATCACTAGTAGAAGATGTGTCCATTATTAATCCCTATGAAACTGCAATAAACCCTGCCACCGGTTTATCTGAGGCAACCCAGAAGAGTTTCGACCGCTTCGGCAAACGAGACGAAAATAATAACAATAACTTTCACAATTCGATTGTTATTGGGGTTAATGCCAAAGATGGGGCTGATGAACTTGAGCTGGATAAGCAAGTTCGGTCAGCTGTTGCCACAATAGCCAATCAGAGCCAATTTAGTGGCTACCACGCCGAAATTAGTGCCAGCAATGCTCCATCCATCAACATGCAGGTTAATGAGCTTCAATCGACCTTATTTGAAGGCTTACTGGCTGTCCTGGTGATTGGTTCAATCGTTATTGCTATTCGAGCATCAATAATCACCGTTATTTCAATGGTTACTGTTATTGCTATCGTTAATGGGCTGCTTTATATATTTGGTTACAGTCTTAATACCATCACTCTGTTTGGTCTTGTGCTTGGTCTTTCTCTAATTGTTGATGACACCATTATTATGGTTGAAGCAATTGATGCTCAACGCCGTAAACTCAAAGATCCCAAAGAAGTCGTTAAGGTTGCAACTGGCAAAGTAGGCCAGGCCATGATTGCGGCAACTTCTACTGCCGCTTTAAGTTTTGCTCCATTGTTGTTTGTTGGCGGTATACTTGGTAGCTTTATCCGAGCCATACCGGTGACTATCATCGCCGCGCTTATATCAAGTTTATTTGTTGCATTAGTGTTCATACCATTTTTCTCACGCTTCTTACTGTTGGGCAAGGGTCAACTTGGTAAAGAAAATGTTCATGAACCGGCAGCAGCTATCGAAGCACGCATTGCCCGCTTTTTGTCTGCCCCAATGCTGTGGGCCCAACATTCAAAAAAGAAACTCTTCATTGTCGGTATAACTGCTGTCTTTATAGGCTTAGGCTTCATCGGAGCCGGGGGGTATATCTTCCGCTCGGTAAAATTTAGTATTTTCCCGACAGATAAAGACAGCAATCAACTAAGCGTAGCTATAACATTTGCACCAGGCACCGACATTAATAAAGCCGAACAGGTAACTGATGATGTCGACAAAATTGTTTCCGACAGTCTTGGTCCTAACTTGGTTAAAGCCGATTATTACGGCACCGGAAATGTTCAGAGCGCAATGCTAAGCATTGATATTATCGACTATAAAGACCGCCAAGATAAAGCACCCCAAATTGTCGATCAATTGAACGAAAAACTCAAAGGCTACACAGAGGCTACCGTTAAAGCCGGTCAGATTGGTAACGGACCCCCAACATCCGCTTTCGTGGCGCGTGTTGACTCAAGTCAAAACAGGGAAGGGTCAACCCGCTTAGCGACCGACATTGCCGGATTCCTAAAAACTGCTGAGCTTAAACGAACCGATGGATCTGTCGCTAAAATTGACAGCGTTACTCCCCCTGATCCAAACATATATACCCGTGACGATAACAAACAATACATCCAGGCTGGAGCACAATTTGTCGATGATGACACAAGTGCATTGGTGACCATTGCGCAGGCGGCCGTTGAAAAAGAATTTCCAAAAGACCGGGTTGCCTCATACGGTGTCGATCAAAATGCACTCAGTTTTGACTTTGGACAAGAAGCTGAAAACCAAGATAGCTTTAAAACCCTGGCAATTGCATTCCCATTCTTACTGGTTGCAATTTATGTGTTACTAGCCTTCCAGTTTAAGAGCATGCTGCAGCCACTGCTCATCTTCATGGCTATTCCGTTCAGCCTGTTCGGCATAACACTTGGTCTCTACCTAAGCGACAATCCCTTCAGTTTCTTCTCCATGCTTGGCTTCTTTGCTCTAATCGGCCTAAGCATCAAGAATACGATTCTATTAACCGACTATGCTAATCAGTCACGCAGGGCTGGTAAAAACGCAATTGATGCAGCTCACGAAGCTTTGGCCGAGCGTTTCCGACCGTTGATTGCGACTAGTCTCACCGCCGTGGTGTCACTTATTCCACTGGCTGTTACCAGTCCATTCTGGGAAGGTTTGGCAATCGTTTTAATTTGTGGGCTTCTATCAAGCACATTCTTAGTCGTTACTGTTTTCCCATACTACTATCTGGGAGCCGAGTATTTGCGCAGCCACATCAATCGACGCACTGGTATTCTCTGGATTGTACTAACTATTGCGCTTGTTGTTGGACTAAGTAAACTACACCCAGCACTTGGTATAATTGCACCATTCGCCTCCGGCGCAGCTATTGCTGTCTACAGACAACAGCACCGCAAAGCTCAATAATCTACTGGTGGTGATATTTGCCGTCAGCAAGAATACTGAATGTTCGGTACAGTTGCTCAACCAATAATAGTCTCACTATTTGGTGCGGGAAGACTAGAGGAGACAAAGCCAAAATGTAACTACTACGTTGTTGCACATTTGCGTCAACGCCATATGCACCACCAATAATAAATACCAGCCGTTTCGTTGAACGATTCTGGAGTGTTTCAAGAGCATACGCTAAGCGTTCATTGCCCCACATTTTACCGCGCTCATCAAGTAGAATTACTATGTCGTCTTCTTTAAGTTGATTTATAATAGACTGCGACTCTTGAGTTTTATCTGAAGACGGGATAAGTTGCCAACTAAAATTAGTCAGCCGTTTTTCATACTCGGCAATAGCAGCTGCTAGGTTTTGGTCATGTTTTTTACCCACAGCGACGCAAAGAATTTTCATAGAAGCTACTGTGAACGCAATGCCACAATTGGATCTTTCCGTGACGCTTGTATGGCCGGAATCATGCCGAACAAGATACCGATCGCGATAGCAACACCCGCTGTTATACAAACCGATTGCCAGGTAATAATTGGTTCGATATCAGTAAGTACCCTGAACATCAAATTTGCAAAACCTGCCAAGAATACACCGACTAATGCACCCCACACCGAAATAACCATAGCTTCGACCAAGAACTGAGCCCGAATTTGCCGATTGGTAGCACCAACCGCTTTTCTGATGCCGATTTCACGAGTTCTTTCGGTAACCGATACTAGCATAACGTTCATAATGCCAATGCCCCCAACAAAGAGGGAAATAGCAGCCATGATTGTCACTGTTTTTGTGATAAGCCCCAGTACGCTATCGGCAAGGGTTGCCATCTCATCTTGGCGTAAAACAGTAAAATCTTCTTGGCCTTGATGATTCTCTTTTAGGCTAGCGGTAATGGCAGCGCTCGCTGGATCTATTTGATTCTTGTCTTTTGGCCGAACCAGCACTTGGTAAATATTTAGATCCGTGCCAAGTAGCTGCTTACCTGTCTCGTAGGGGATAAATACCCCGTTGTTAAAGTCTGCCTCGGGACTGAGGGGATTTGCAGGAAAGCGCTCAAACACTCCGCCAACAATATAATCTTCGCCTCTAACCTGAAAAGTCTTACCTATCGGAACATTTTCTTTAAACAAATTTTCGGCAATACCCACGCCAATTACGGCAACCTTACGAGTCTTGTCACTCTCTTTGAAAAAATTACCAAATTCAATTTGATGGTTAAGAACTTCAGGAAGGTTTTCGGAAGTAGCAACGATGAAGCCGTCATTAAAATGAGTGTCGTTCTCGCTAGCACTGCCGCCAATAATACTCAGCGGCACAGCAGTTTCAACCGAAGGATTTTGACGGATTGATTGCAAGTCTTTGTCGCTAATTTTACTTGATGATAAAAATGACAGAATATTAACGCCTGTTATTTTACCGTCACCATCACGCTTAACCAGTGAACCCGGTCGAACAGTGACTAAATCATTGCCCACAATATTGGTTTGCCCTGAAATCTGATGCTTGACGCCTTCGCCCAGACTAACCGTGGTAATAACACTTACAACACCAATAATAATTCCAAACATAGTAAGAAAACTACGAAACCGAGCAGCCCGAATGGAGGCAAGGGCAACACGAATATATTCTGAAAAAATCATTTCTTAGCTCTCCGAGGCGCACGTTTAACTGGTAGACGGGCTTTTTTCTTGACTGTCCTTTTACGTATCCGCGGCTTATCATCGCCGTGTTTTGGAATGTGACTGATAATTGCCGAAACGCCTGCTAGCTCTTCTTCGTCAATATCTTTGGGGACAAAAACAACCGTTTGCTCGGCACTTTTAGCTACTTCGCCAAATTTAGTTTTTTCGTCGCGCACGATTGTACCGTCATACATATACAGCACTCGAGTGGCATAGCGAGTTAGTTCAGGATTATGTGTGACCATTAGAATTGTGTTACCCATACGATGCACTTCGTTAAGCAATTCCATAACTAAGCGAGAAGAAGCACTATCGAGATTGCCAGTCGGCTCATCGGCAATTAAGATTTTTGGTTCATTAATAAGTGCCCGGGCAATAGTGGCTCGCTGTACCTGGCCCCCGCTCAACTGATGAGGAAGGAAATATGCACGATTACTCAATCCGACGCGCTCTAGCATGGCATGGGCAAGCTTATTGCGCTTGCCAGCCCGCTTACCTTTGTAGGCGAGGGGCAGGGCAACATTATCGAGCGTTGTTAAGCGAGCGATAAGACTGGATGATTGAAACACAAAGCCAATTTTATCGCGGCGTGCCTTGGCACGGCCGTTTGCCCGTAAGCGTTCCACCGATCGGCCATCAAGGCGATATACCCCGTGCGTTGGGCGGTCTAGCATACCAATAACATTCATAAGAGTAGATTTGCCCGATCCGCTGGGGCCCATAATTGCCACAAATTCACCTTTTTCCACGCTTAAACTAACTTCCTCGAGCGCAATGGTAGTTGCATCGCCGAAGCCGTACAGTTTACTGACGTCTTTTAACTCAATAATTGGCATTATGTCTATAATACGCTGTAATTAACTTCTTTAACAGGGGTTTTGTAGTAAAATTTAAGCCAATAACTACTTTTTAATCATTTTCTAGCATTTTTATGCCTGAATAGGGCACAAGGTACATTAAAAGGTACTATACCTCCGTTTTATTAAAATTTAATGAAGCGGAGGTATAGTAAGCTATAAGCTATACTGTCATGTCATGGAGGGGTCGCCTAGTGGCCTATGGCGCACGCTTGGAAAGCGTGTTGGGCGCAAGTCCTCGAGGGTTCGAATCCCTCTCCCTCCGCCACAAATCTAGCTAATTTTAGTGCCGACTGGATCGCCGCTGATAACTGAGGCAATGGCACCCTCGTCCATGGGGTTAAAGATAACTAACTGCATACCTTGTTCCATGGCAAGCCCCATTGCAGCTTTATCCATAACTTTAATTTCAGCGTTTTCAACTGCTTGCTGGAACTGTAATGATTCATAGCGAACTGCGTCGTCGTGTTGATGTGGATCTTTATCATACACACCATTTACTTTGGTAGCTTTTAGAACAATTTCACAGTCCATTTCAAGCGCTAATGAAACGGCTGCGGTATCGGTAGTGAGATAGGGGCGACCTAAGCCGCCGCCGGCGATTACAACGCGGCCTTTTTCAAGATGCTTATTTGCTAAGCGATAGACAAATGGCTCAGCGACCTGCTGTGCAAAAATATTAGTTAAGCAGCGCGTTTTAACACCCTGATCTTCAAAGATATCTGTTAAGGCCAGTGCGTTTATCATAGTACCTAACATGCCCATATGATCTCCCGTAACGCGGCGGATACCATGGCCAGCTACTTGGGCGCCACGTACAAAGTTACCACCACCAACCATAATTACAATTTCGGTGCCTGCTTCTGAAGCCTTTTGAACCTCTCGTGCAAACCACTTTGCCAACTCCGGATCAATACCATGTTCAAATTGGCCAGACAACATTTCGCCGGACAGTTTTAAGAGTACTCGTTTATATGCCATTGGTTGCAAATTATAACAGAAGTGACCTAAAAGCAGACATAGGTTTTTCATTTTCTAGACGCTATACTGTTATCTATGAAAATATACTCGTGGAATGTAAATGGCATCCGAGCCGTTTGGAACAAAGGAATGTTTCAGAAGTTTATTGAAGAGCACGATCCCGATATTTTATGTCTACAAGAGACTAAGGCGCAGCAAGAACAGTCTGAAGTAGATATACCCGGCTACCATGAATACTGGAATTCTGCAGTTAAAAAAGGTTACTCAGGTACGGCAATTTTTACCAAAACGAAACCAATAGAGGTGCTCTATGGATTCCCCGAGGTGATTGCCAATAACTATACGGCCATGGCCGATACGTACGGCGACCCATTACATGAAGGTAGAGTGTTAGCAGCTGAATTTGATACCTTTTACGTACTGACAGTTTATACGCCAAACTCAAAAGGTGACCTGAGCCGGTTAAAATTACGTCACGAGCAATGGGATAAAGCATTTTTAGATTATGCCAAGCTGCTTGAGCAAAAAAAGCCAGTAATTTTTTGTGGTGATTTAAATGTTGCTCATACAGAAGATGATTTAGCTAATCCCGGGCCAAATATTGGCAAGCACGGCTTTACAGACGAAGAGCGTGCCGGATTTCAAAATTTTCTAGACGCCGGATTTGTCGACACCTTTCGAATGTTCACGCAAGGCAACGGTCACTACAGTTGGTGGACCCACTGGGCCAAAGCCAGCGAACGAAATGTCGGCTGGCGTATCGATTACTTCCTTGTTTCCAAGCAGCTCAAGGAGCACATTAAGTCTGCCCAGATTCATAGCGCCGTCATGGGCTCCGATCACTGTCCGGTGAGCATAGAGCTTGTAATATGATTAAACTTTAATAGGTTAGAATAGTGGCATGAATCCTGATAGCTATACCATCAATGAACGCATGATAAAAACAGCAGACGGGCTGCACAGCTTATATGTACAGGAGTGGGGGAATCCTTCTGGAACACCAATAATATTTCTGCATGGTGGGCCCGGGGTCGGCTGCGATGACGGGCATAAGGAACCATTTGATCCTAAAAAACACCGAGTTATATTTCTTGACCAACGGGGTAGCGGTAAAAGTACGCCACATGCTTCGCTTGAAAATAATACAACTCAAGACTTAGTTGAGGATTTAGAGCTAATTAGAAATACGCTCGCCATTGATTCATGGGTCATAACCGGAGGCTCATGGGGTTCAACCTTAGCGCTGTGTTATGGCATCAAGTATGGCAACCACGTTCAGAGTATGGTGCTCCGCGGGATATTCCTTGGCAATCAAGAGGAGCTAGATTGGTTTTATGGGGGAGGCAATAAAGATTTTTTCCCGGAGATATGGGAACGATTACTGGCGCGAACACCGCCCGAGCATCATGAGGCTCCGCATATTTACCACTTTGAGCAAATAAGCAATCCAGCTAGTGGCGAAGCATATAAAAAGTCAACGTACGCATTGTACGCAATCGATATGGCCCTCATGAAGCTAGACACCCGACTTACTGAAGTTCCGTATGAGGAATTTGATGCTGAGTCAGCCAAGGTTAACTTGTCATATTTTACTGACAATAAGCACTGTTATCTGCCCCAAAACTACATACTCGACAATGTTTCGTCTCTTACCATGCCTATAACAATTATCCAGGGGAGATACGATATGGTCTGCCGGCCATTAATTGCCCACAAGTTACACCAATCATTACCGAACAGCTCGCTTATTATGACTGTTGCCGGTCATTCTGGTTCGGAACGAAATACCTTTGATGCCACTAAAGCCGTACTTTCAACCCTATGATCGATACATTTTGGCAATCACAGGAAGCAGAGGCGCCGCTGTTTCCTAGTATGCTCTGGAGTAAACCTGAAACAAAGCAAAGCGCGGGGAAACTTCTTATTATTGGAGGTCAGGCGCAGGAGTTTATTCATGTTGCGGAAAGCTTTGCAGCTGCCGAGCAGGCTGGAGCCGGAACAGTGCGCGTACTTATGCCCGAGAGTACACGTAAGCTTACTAAAATGCTGCCGAACATCGAATATGCACCCAGTAACGCCAGCGGCAGCTTTGCGAAGAGTGCGCTCGCCGAACTGCTTGATGCCAGCCAATGGGCAGACGGCGTATTGTTGGCCGGCGATTTAGGCAAAAATAGCGAAACAAATCTAATGCTAGAACAATTTATTGCTGATTTTAATGGGGTTTTAATTATTGCTAGCGCAGCTCTTGCAAGCATTACGTTACCAGCAAAAGATTTATTCCAAAGAGAGAATACCGTACTGGTAGTAACTTTTGATGAATTTCAAAAGTTTGGTATTTCGCTGGAGCTAAAAACACCGATAACTTCAGACAGTGGCATACCAGTTCTTGCAGCAATTCTATACGAACTTACTGCAACCTATCCTATCTCCTTGACTATACTGCATGGCTCCGCCATATGGACGGCGCGAACAGGAAACGTTGCTATTACAAATAAAAAGTCTATGAAGCCATTTGGTCAGCAGGCAGCTGGCATAGCAGTCTGGAGTATTCAAAATCCAAACAAACTTTTTGAAGCTATAACTACTGCTGTCTATGTCTAATTAATCCCAGCACCAATGTGATGCGGCCCACGGCGCCGTGCCGTATTTGCGGAGGGTTATAATGGCTTTCTTATTTTGTACCCTGTGGGGCGCCTTCCACGCTTCATCATAACCCATAAAATGATCCCAGGTTTCATACATAAACTGGAATCCACCCGATGCACTCGTGGTAGGGTTTTGCGCTGTATAGTTAATTCGGGCTACGGGCGAGTTTTTGGTCTCACAGCCACCAATTCTTTTGAGTATTCTTGGTAGATTTCTGGTGGCATATACATCATTGGCATGAGCGGTAGCAAAAATCCCCATTTCTACCACCCCCGAAGGCATAGGGCCAGCTGGCGATTCGGCAGTCGGCGTGGGAGCTGCGTTATATTTCTGTGCTGCATTGGCTGTGGCTGAGCCGCAGGCCAGCACGCTTAAGGCAACTGCTACGCCCATTTTAATATGTGTACTAGTAGCTCTTGATTCTGGATATCCGTTCAAAAGCACCTCCTTATCTGTTTAAGGGGTTAGTAATTAGGAGCTAAGACTTAGTAATTGCTGACTGGATTCTATGGTGCAAGGTGGTTGCGCGTTCAATCAAATGAGTAAGTACTAGTGCTTAACTATCTACCTATTTTAGAAGTCTTCCTCTGCCGTGTCAAAGCCTATATTAGATGTAGATCAGATTAACGATGGGGGACGTAGGTTTCAGAAGGTTGAATTTTTCTAAATACAATTTGCCAGAGCTGCAGGCGCCGGGCACGAAAGGCGCCGGCACACGACAACAAATAATACTCCCACATTTTGTAAAATCGTTTGTCGTATTGATCGCTAATTTCTGGATAGTGCTTTTTAAAGTTGGCAAACCATGCCATCAGGGTTTTGTCATAATCAGGACCAAAATTTTCAACATCTTCTACGATAAATTTACCCTCAGATGCTCGCATGAGCTGGGTCAGCGATGGGATAACACCACCCGGGAAAATGTATTTATTAATCCACGGGTCCACAGTCTTAACAGTACGAATGTTGCCAATGGTATGGTGCAGCATAATGCCATCATCTTTAAGTAATTTGTCGCAGTGTTCAAAGAATTTTTTATAGTTTTTCGGACCAACATGTTCAAGCATGCCAACGGATACAATTCTGTCATATGAGCCAGTTGCTTCGCGAAAATCTTGCTGCAATATGGTTACCTCTAAGCCCTTTGTCCGCTCACGTGCCAATTTTACTTGTTCGGCGGCAGGCGAAATACCCGTGACAATAACGCCATAGGTTTCAGCGGCATATTTGCTAAAGCCGCCCCAGCCGCAACCAATATCTAGCAGCGTCATACCTTTCTTGAGGTGGAGTTTTTTACATATTCGATCAAGCTTCGCAACTTGCGCCTCCTCGAGTGTTTTGGCATTTTTCCAAAAGGCACAGCTATAAACCATGCGCGGATCAAGCATACGCTGATATAAGTCATTGCCTATGTCGTAATGAGCTGAGGCATTTTTGTAGGCCTTGTTTTTCTTTTGAGGGTTGGTAATTGTTGCCACAATCACCGTTTTAGCAGCTGCCGGAGAAGGCTTTACTGCATCACGGAGGTTACCTGCCAGTAATGTTGCTATTGTTTGATCAAGTCGTTGGCTTGACCACCAACCGTCCATGTAACTTTCGCCAAAACCTAGTTCTCGGTCAGCAATGACTCGCTTATAAAACCTGTCGTCGTGGACCTGAATATCAAATGGTTGAGGCCCATCAACCGTGATGCTGGCTGAGCTCAGTAAACGCTGAACAAACACCTTCGACTTATTCATATTGTTACTATATCAAAACTTTTCTTAGAAAAAACCTAAAATAGTAACAGCGAGAACAGCCGCACCAAGAAATCTTCGAAAATAAGTGACGCCTTGCGTAAACTCCAGATAAGCCCAGCAAAAAAGAACCGCAGAAGCAAGCATCACTAATCCACCTCTAAATTCACTATCTGAGAGCATAGCTGATAATAATTTTATAATTACCCAGATACACAGCAAGGCATTAGGAGATTGCCAGGTAACTATCTGTCCATCTTTATCAGCAAAGAATTTTTTTAGCAGAGTTGCCTTTTTAGCAGTCATACAGCAATCATACCAAATACAGAGAGTTAACTGTGGGGTGATACTGTGTATACTACATGGTATGGCAACAGCAGCTCGCGCAATTATTATCGAAAACAACAAACTGCTCGTGATGCATCGCAATCGACATGGGGCACAATACTACACGCTTGTTGGTGGCCGTTTAAATGATGACGAGACTCCAGAGCAGGCAGTGGTGCGAGAAGTGGCGGAAGAAACAGGGCTACAAGTCACCAAGTTTACGTTAGTTTTTACCGAAAAACACCCAGCGCCGTACAACGACCAATTCATTTTTGTTTGTGAAGTAGCCCCACATGAATCTGTCGCTATCCAAGATGCCTCAGAAGAGGCCCAGCTTAACCGGCTTGGTGCAAACACTCATACACCGATGTGGGTAGACATCAAACACTTTGAACGACTTCCGTTTAGCACTATCCAGCTACAAAAAGCCATGATCGAAGCTTTTAAAAAAGGCTTTCCGATTACACCGGTAGCTCTTTAGGCGGCGGAAGACTTAGTATGTTTAAAACATCAAGCTAAACATTATAGGCTTATCTCCCATGGGTATCTGTAAAAATTTAGATAGATGATCCTGCCATAAGAATTTTATTATATATAGTTACGCGTTATTAACGCTCATTTTATAAGGTAAAGCAGGGGGTGGAGCATGAAAAATGCATTTTTTACACACACTAAAAACAATGTTTTGCAAAAAGTAGTTGGGTTGTTACTGGCATTATCGGCATCGATTGCAATTGCTGGTGCCGCTAGCACTCCGGCTTCAGCAGCCTCAATAACATTTACGGGGCCAGGTTCATTTAATCAAATTAACCAATCGTACACCAAGACCGTTACAAAAACGAATGTTAACCTGGTAGGGGTTAGTAGTCTAAACTTTCAGAATGCCACAACCGGAAGTGCCTTAGTTTTCTTCAATACTTTTGGAGGAAGCGCCACTACCGGTAGTGCGACAAATTACTCTAGTAACAATACCTGGATCGGTATATATAACTAAATAAACTAGTGTAATTAAATAAGTAAAACGGGGTTAGCCAGGCCCCGTTTTACTATGCAACAAACTGTGTCTATTATCTGGTACCGCGGGCCGGACTTGAACCGGCACGTCCCGAAGGACACAAGATTTTGAG
>CAZIMF010000005.1:0-38007 GCA_964540445.1 uncultured Candidatus Saccharibacteria bacterium | reverse complement strand
CACTCTCAAGCATAATCCAGAAAAAACTGATACTGAATACTTAAGAGTAATGCTAAAACAATTTGGTCTTACTAGTGATAATGTTATTTTCTTTGAACATAATCCCGAAGCTGTAAAAAGTGCCGAAAGCGCTGGGATTAAGACATACTACTACGACCCTGACCAAAAAGATCTTGAGGCTTTAAAAGTATTCCTGGATTCAAATCTATAAACTGTATCCTGGTAATACCGACAGCCCGTCCAGTCATCCCTACCATACTGTTGACACTAATGGTATAAAGTGATAATATTTGTTTAATTGTTTAATTTGGAAAGAGTTTTTTATGGGCCCCGATAGAAACAGCGTACTATTTGAAGCTGTAGGTCAACCTCGCATCGAGGCACTTGACGAAGAATTTGATCGACGTACTTTACTTTCACAAAGATTATCAGAATTATCAGAACTATTTGACACAAAAGATCATACCTCCCACCCTGTTACTGAATCAACTATCTTTGCCCGTCTCTATGCTTTGTCGCGATTACAGCGCACTCAAATGTCCATAGCTGGGTTTACTGGCATGGAACCAATTGATCTTAGTCGAGGACGAGCCGAAATTAATGCGAAAGTTGCTCCACACCATGATGAATTTCGAACAAGAAGTAATGGTGAAGATGGTAACGAAAAAATTTACCGAACACGCGTAATTAAAATAACTATGCCTGAGTCAGATTATGGTAGTCGTGATAACCATATTGAGATTTTTGGCATAAACCTGTATCAACTCGAGCCTAGCAAAGAACTAACGACACATGGTCCAGAATCGAGTGAAGCTGACCCTGGTGCAAACGGATATTTAGTGCTTATTGGTAAAGCCGGACAAGTTCAGAGAAAACCAGAGCCAATTACTGGGGAAACAGTTATTATTGCCGTAAGAAATACCGAGACTAACGACGCGAAGTTATATAGTGCAACTTTCATATCACCAGAAGACCAAGATCTTGAAGGCTTTAATCCAAAAGAGATAACGCATAAATCAGCAAATGAAGCTATCGTAACACTTCCCGATAATAACCAGATTGCTATTACAGCGTTGTCGGGTGAGGCATTAACTCAAGCCGTTGCAGAACTATCTCTAGCAATTGATAGACTTGAAGCGCTGAAAGATGCTGATGAAACATTAAGCGATGATGAACATGCGGCAGCTAAGAATGCTCTAGCAACTTCTTAGAAAGTTCTATTTACGTTGAGTTATAGATAAAGCTCCAGAGCTAATAGTGTATTAAGCTTTAGCCCCCGCCTTAGTTCAAACTCTTTTTTTGGTAGGTTCCGCTGGCTTCAAGTGTTGCGGTAAGCGTGTACTTTATGCATGGTACTTTTAAATTATCACAGCTTTGCCCGGCTGCGCCCACCGGATCATACGCATACTTGCCGCTAGACGGTGCGGATACAAGTTTCGGTGCCGTTCCCTGGGGATCTTGTATCGCTTCAGGGCTCAGCGTCGGCATATTAGTATTTCTCCATACTTGGTCATTTATATTCTCATATGCTGGATAGTAACTATTCTTAATGTAATATGACTCAAGCTGAGAACTCATACTGTTAATATCTGATTTTCTTTCGGAATCTCGAGCTTTATTTTGAACACCGCTGAATGTTGTTAATACAAGCGCGGGGATGACTATCAGCCCTATAACCATACATATACTCGAGATAATTATTCCAGCTACCGCTAAGTTTTTACCGCCTTCGTTTCTTTTCTTTATCTGATTTAAGCTAATGATCGATAGGATAAGCCCTAGAATTGGAAGTAAAATCGAAAAGATCAATCCAACAATTGCTAACGAATTTGTCTGATTTTCACTGGCTTGGTTTGCTGGTGACTGTTGTTGCATAATTCCCCTTACTGTAATGCTTGTGATAATACACTAAAGTCAGGCTTTTTGATATTTTATGCTGTTTTGGCAGCAGCACGGCGGGCTTTTTCGTCTAAGCCTGCCTGGATTTCACTAACAACCTTACGGAAAGCTTGGACTGGATCTTTACTGCCTGTAATTTGTCGACCAATGACTAATAGGTCTGCGCCGTTGGCGGCAGTCTGCTGGGGAGTGTCTACATTCTGCTGGTCATGCGCATCTTCGCCAGGAGAGCGAGCCCCAGGAATCATCGTAAATTTACTTGCAGTAACAGAATCGCTTTTAATTGGATCTATCAATTCATTTGGTGAGGCGACTAAACCACCTATCCCTGCTCTGGCAGCTTTGCGGATGTGCATATGAACGAGCAATTTCCTCAAACTAATATCATCAGGTATTTCGTGGATACCAAATTCGGCTAGTACCAGTGCGTAAGATTCCCGAAGTTCAGCTTCTTTGATTGAAGTTAGTTCGGTAACCCCCAATATAATAATGCCCGTCTCGCCGGCAGCTTCCTGGGCAGCTTTCATCGATTCAATCCCGCTATGGGTCTGCATTGTGATTGCTACTGGAGGATGATCAAGTCTAACTATATTACGTAAAAAAGCTCCGGTTGTATTTGAGATGTCGTCGGCTTTTGTATCGGCGACCCAGTCAATGCCTGCATCCGCAGCAAGCGCAGAGCAAACTTCCCAGCTAGAGCCGGGCGCAGAAGAAACTTCCAGGCCTAACTTAACAATTGACGCACCGGCATCTCTTGCCACGTCTACCAGTTCTCTCGCCCTGCCTAATTCTGATGTGTCTACCGCTAAAACAACGCGTTGGGCCGCTGGGAGTTCTCCACTTAGTTCAACCATAAAACCTCACTTCTCCCACCGCCTCAAGTTATAGCTAAAGTATACAGGATAACTAAGTTATTGAACTGCAATTTGAGCTAGCATGTCAGGCTCGTACCCATATGAATACCATTTAGGATCATGTGCAAGCAAGTCTATGACCTCGGGTATATTCTTCCAGGCAATTTCTGATAGCTCATTTGTGTCAAAAGTTATGTCTGCCTGATTCCCCTCCCAGTAAACATAGTACTGGTATTCAAACTGCCTACGATCATCTGACTTTACAAGGCTATGAAAAACCATATCACTGGCATCAACGCTTACGCCTAGCTCTTCCTGTAACTCTCGAATAGCAGTAGCCTTAGAATCTTCGCCAGGCGCTGACTTACCGCCAAATTCAGCTATCCAAAATCCTGGTCGTTCATCTTTTGTATCAGAACGCTTTTGGCAAAGCACCGTATTGCTCGGCTTATGAATCAAAATTCCGCCAGCTGTTCTTCGCCATAGCTTTTTTGCAATTACCTCGCTCCGGGGCAGAGGATCAAGCGGTTTATTATTTTCATCTACTACGAATAGTAACTCTTCTGACATATGACATTAGTGTAGCCTACTCTAAGTTAACTGCTAAGCCACTTACGCAGATCGGCTAGGTTCTTCATGTCACTTTCGGATAGTTCTGGTGGTGTGCCAGAATGCTTACCCATCACCGGATCATCAATGTCAGACTTAGAACGCAAAAACACGTGCATGTGACAGTGCATGACTCGCTGCCGGACTGCTGGGCCACCGTTATTTGAAAGTAAATTATAGCCAATAAAATCAGGTATGTTTTCTTTAGCGACGGCTACGAGCTTTTGTAGCAAATCATGTAGTTCTGCAACTTCCTCGTTTTTTAGTTCGTCAAAGTGTGCACAATGTCTCTTAGGCATCAACAAGACGTGATACTGGCAAGCCGGTGCTTTTGGATAGATAGCCCGCATATGTGCAGACTCTACAATGGTGCGATACCGCTGTGTTTCATCGCAAAAAGGGCAGTCTGTTGTTTTCATACGATTCGGTAGACACCCTTCACCTTAGCCAATTTACGCAGGAAGTTAACCATATCACTACTATCGTACCCCATAGTCTGAGCTATGTCTTGGAGTTTACTCTGGTTAACTATTGTTTCAAATTGGTCAGGCATTTGCTCGGCAAGCTCTAACAACATACCGATTACCTTGTCAGGCGTTCCTGAACGTAACGCCTGGATAATTTGACGATCATTCTCCTCTAGAAAAATCTTTGGGATTACTTTGTCGGATGGTAGTTCAGCGTCTAACTTTTTTAGAAATTTATCCGAAAAACGTTGCTGTAACGAAGGCAGATAATCCAGTATTGTTTTCACCTCAGCAAATGTGGGCTTACCTTTTTGCGGACCATCGGGCATAAGCGGAGCGAGCAAATCTTGTACAAGCTCACGTTTTATATCCTTTAGCTGTAGTGGCTCGTACAAAAGTTCGTATGCGTTATCCATTGCCGCAACTTTCGTGAGCGCTACATTAAATGATGCAACTAGCGCCTCCGCGCTTGCAAAGTTTGGGCTAACACTGCCACCGTCGCTTGGAAGAAAGCACGAATCGTTCATGAGCAGACGAATAGCCGGCAACAATAACTGAGCTTTACCACGCTCAGCATCAATTATCTGCAGTAGATCATCCAGCTTAACAGTGTTACCGTTCGTGCCGGATGCCACACCAAAATCGATCATCACGCCCACCCCGCTTGACTGGGCAATTTCTAGCCCGATGTCCTTAAATATTTTTCTCTCTACGGCGCTCAGTGGCGCTGGACTATCCACAAGCGTAAGGCTGTAGCGAGTACTAAGTACCGCCAACAACCCACCGACGGTTAAACTGCCTGTTTGCTCGGCCACCATTGCTTTATCGTTTGCACCTTTTAGAAGAGCCATACCGGCACCATCAAAAAGGCTAAGGTATGATGCACATACTTCTAGATTAGGTTGCATCACCCCGAGTTCACTATCGGCAATCGAATCAACCAAGAAATCTGGCGGCATAATTTGTTGCAACAGCTCACGATAGTAAGCATTTGGTGCAGCTAAATTAAAGTCAGGCGGTATTTCTGGAACATCTGTGCTGCCACGACTTTTATAGGCCGCTTCGATTTCACTGTAGCCAATACTGCCTGTGGAGACTTTATCTGCCACAACCGCCAGTGAATCACCAGTTGTAGTTGCTAAGTTAGCCAGTGCCTGGACAACACGGGGTCCTCTGTCATTAAACTCAACTAGGATCTTTCCAGCGGCACCAACTTCGGCCATAGCCTTAGCCAAAAGAAAACCGTGTCCAATGTGAGGTTTTTTTGCCGTAGTAATACCAACAAAGGCTGCCGGTTCTCGCTCACATAATTCCGTTTTTTGCGGCTGAACTTCAGCAATCGACTTTGGCAAAGCATTAAGTGGGCTGGTCGCAATTCCAGATTTTTCTAAGACTGACGTTGGCACGACAGTACCAAGCAGTGTTAGCACGCTCTTCATTTGACGAACATTCCCATATGAACGAAGCAATGTTTCGGGAAAATCGGCCCGTAGTTTTGTTAGCTCTTCAGTCGTGCCGCTTAACACCAGCGGGAATGCACCATCAAACTGCGAAGTAACCAGTGCTGTATCTACCATGTGTAGCGCCTGAATTAAGGTCATTTCTGCTGTTACTGGTGTATCGTTAGCTAATAAAAACGTAGTGCTGGCATCTATTTCTGGAGCATAGAGAGTTTCAGATAATGACCTCCCCCTACTAGTAGCAATCTCTGCAGCATTGGGTGGCTTAAAGTCAGTGCTGTTGGCAAACTGAAATGCGCTTGAGCTGTCGTCAAGGGCGACCATAACACTCAGCGTGCCAAATGTTTTAGCCCACGCCTGTGCCCTGCCCGGTTCCTGACGTATTGCTTCAAACACTGTTTCGTAGACTGCTTCAAGTGAAATGGGCAGTGTCTGGGCATTTTCTTGGGCCATAGTAAATCGACCGACATACGTCGGTGGAGCTAGGCTATAAAACGTTTTTGCACGTTCATAATCTGTTTGTATATATTGGTTAGATGACATTGTTTTACCTTTCTTGAGATAAATTTGAATACATTAAAAAAACCTCCGCACAGGCGGAGGTTTTGTAGTTCTATTACGTTAAATTTTTTAGAAAATACTAAAATGGCGCCAGCGCGTAGGATGCGTATGACGGCGGTGCCATGAAGAGGCGTTATTTGAGTTGTTTACTATAACAATTTCCATAGTAAAAAATACTATAACATACCTTTATTATTTTTACAAACATAAATCATCGATACCTGCCGCAAGGTGTTATAATGACCATATGGATATGAATGATTTTCAAAAACATGCAGTTGGGACAGTAGCGGTCACACCAAAGGGTATTCCGGCTCTGTCACATCGCGGCTTTGGTTTAACTGCAGAAGCTGGGCTTGTTGCTCAAATCATTAAAAAAATCATTCGAGACAAAGAAGGCGTAGAAACTCCTGAAGATATAGAGCTTATTAAAAAGCGTCTGGGCGATGTTTTATATTACACCGCAGTATTAGCTGATTATTTTGAATTGTCGCTTTCGGACGTAGCCGAACAAAACATGCATCAATCAAGTGAGTTCAAAGCATCTCGATAAATTAATAATTAAGAGCTGCCAGACTCCCTAAACTCACGTGCTAACATAGTTACATGGATCAAGATAAAAACGATCAAACATCATCAGAAATTCCAGCGGTTCCGCAGCTTTCAGCAATACCCTCTAACTCAATTGTGTCGGGATTAAACACCGCAACCATTACTCCGCCTACCCCGCCTCCACCTGCTACGGACGGTAAACGCGACTCGGAAGCTGATGCAAAATACGCTGCATCTCTTATCCAAATGGCCAATATGAAATATGAGATGGAGCAGGCTAATAAGCCAAAGAGACAACGCATATCAACTAAAAAACTAATCTATATTGTCACGTCAATTGTCATAACAATTATCTCGCTGATCTTTACCCCGTTGTTGCTCAAAAATAAGACCGCTGACACAAAAGATTCCACCAAGCAACTGCTAGATAGTTCTAACTACATTCAGGATATCGAAAAATAGTTCAGTTTTAAAACCCGCCTTTTACGCGGATCCGTTTCCAGATTAATCCATCTAAAAGTAGATGACTAAAATAGCCGGCAACTGCCGCACCATACAAAACAATCGAAATAGGCAATACCTTTTCATTATGAAAGTACGGCACAATTAATAGAGGTAGCGGAACAAGCACCATCGCTATCTTGCTGTGAGTCCACCCCCGGTGATGACTAATAATTGGCAGCATAGCAATAAGCCCCAAATAAGCCGCGGCCTGAAAACTGCCATCCAGTATTAGCAAAACATCAACGATAAAAGCCAGACCAACAAAAATATCTTGGCCTTTGCTATTTGTATCGACATCAGGGAATAAGGCAAACAACATACTAAGAACAAATAGCGCAGCCAGTGCCTGCCAGTTTTCTAACAAACCGGCAGTCTCGGCAAAACGCTCAATCGGTACGTGCGACAGCGCCAAAGCATAGACTGTTCCAGCGCCTAATCCTCCTGCAATATGCCCTCTGTAGTTTGCCATATCTACTATTTAAGCATATGCGTTCTGTCTTTGTATTTATTAAAGGCTTATGTTTATTACCGCAATACCCTAATTTTGACAGAAAATAAATGTACGGATATAGTTTTACTAATTAGGATCATATGGCGCGAGTTAAGAAACAAAGAATTGAAATAGCTCCTGGCGAAAGCCGGCACCATGTGTTTTGGGAAGAAGACTTTTACAAAGGTCGAATCAAGAAACGCTTTCGAGAACATTGCGGCCTCATCATACCAGTACCGCTCGCGCATACGCATCGAAAACTCCATAAGGCCATAGCCGTACCTCCTCCGCAACCATATCGAGACGATATGATTGACTGCACTGACTTTCTTGACGCTCACCGACCTGATGAACTAGGAGCAGATATAGTGTGGGGGATTCGGCTGGCGACTCATTTTTTTAGAGACTTAGCAATGTCAGCCACCGATGAAAGTTTTCGGACGAGGCAACAGCAAACAATTGCCGATCACTTGGCTAGGCAACTGCACTATATAACGATGAGTGCTCTGGCTGCCGAACTGTCCGGAGCGCACCGGCCCAGGCCGTTAGCTGATCAAGCAATACATGAGCGCTCTGGACATGTCTTTCACTTGGTCTCAGCACTGAATAGTTCTCAAAGTCAGTAGCTAAGCTAAACATAACCTGCGCCCGAACAGTTGCTACCTGAATTTCAGCTGCAATACCTCGCAAATGTTCTACTGCCCGGACACCGCCAGCACTGCCATAGCTGACAAAGCCGGCCGCCTTGTTATTCCATTCGGCATAAATAAAATCGATGGCATTTTTAAGAGCTCCCGAAGTACTGTGATTATATTCGGGTGTTACAAAAATAAACCCATCCGCTTCTGCAATTTTTGCAGCCCATTTTTTAGTATGGTCTTTACTATATTTTCCCATACTTGGCGGAACAGACTCATCAAGTAGTGGCAAGTTGTAATCTGCAAGATCAACTAGCTCAACTTCGATATCATTATGTTCGTTTGCAATTTCGTATATCCACTCAGCTACTTGTGTATTAAGGCGACTAGGGCGGGTACTGCCTGTAATTATTTGAATTTTTACCATTATATTTGGTCCTTTGATTAGTTACTATATTTAGTATAGTCACTAACTATATTTTGTAAAGGGACTTTTTGGTTTATAATGTTGTATCAGATGAATGAACAGATTACACAACAAGACCAACCTACCTGTATCCAGACGACGCTGCGGATTATGGGCGACAGATGGACGGCATTAATTTTGCGTGATCTTTCAGACGGCACAAACACCTTCTCTTGCCTCGAAGTATCGCTTAAAGGCATCAGCCCACGAACGCTCAGCCAGCGTCTGGATATGCTGCTATGCGAAGGAGTTATTGAAAAACAACAGTACTGCAAGCATCCGCCTCGCTCTAAATATGTATTAACCGAAAAAGGCAGTGAACTCCAATCAGTTCTTACTAAAATGGCCGAATGGGGTGCCAAATATCACGAGGCTGAGACTAGCTAAACTTTAGTTCGTGATGGTCGGTTAATTGAAGCAATTCTTGCCAGCACAACCATCAGAAGGGCATATACAATCATTGCGACGATTGTTTCAATTTCTAAACGTGAAACACCGTACTGTACGTCGTAGCCAAATAACCCAAAGAATGGTGCTACAAACGGATAAGTTACTCCATAAATAAAATCGGCGAAGCCATTTGCGCGATTTGCGCCTAATAACGACAGCAGAACTCGCAGTGCCAACAGGGTGAGCAGTATCCCCCCGATAATGTAAATTATACGTTCGGCAATATTGTCATATACCGGACCTCTTGTGGTTACTACTGGTGCGTCTTGATCGTCTTCAACGGTGTGAGTGGTTACTTCTGTTACTCGTGCCATAGTACTATCCTCCTATGCACCATTAAACAGATTTGCGCAAATTGTTGCTGTCTATTATTTAACGGCCTTGGGTAGAAGCTGAAAATTAGTGGCGTAGCTGTGCAGCCGCGATAGCAGTATGCAGCTCCTCAAGGCTACTGAAGCAGCTTGAACAGTTTTAATAATCTCTATAGCTTGCTCGGGATTGTCTATTAATCCTGCGCCGCAACCACTTTTTACGACGGCTTTTACCGGACAGCCCATATTAATGTCAACACCTACAAAGCCCATTTCGACTAATTCAAGTGTTGTTTTATGATAGTTCTCTGGTCTAGCACCCCAGATTTGAGCTATAAGCGGCTGTTCTTCGGGGGTAAACTGTAAGCGCCTGATTGTGGCGTGGCGTCCAGGTGACTGTAAGCCGTCGACGTTGGTAAATTCGGTCATGTATAAATCAAATGGTAAAACACGCTGAATTACCCGACGGAACACCGTATCGGTAACATCTTCCATTGGGGCTAAAATTAAAATTGGTCGGGGCTAATCGAGGTAACTCATGAACACAGTATTATGACACAATATAGTGCTATTATAAATACCAGGATGTCTAAAAAAGTGGTTATTATCGGCGCTGGAGTTGGGGGCTTGGCAACAGCGTGCATATTAGGTCAGGCCGGTTATGATGTCACGATATACGAAAAGAATGCTCAAGCCGGTGGTCGAACCGGCACATTTAGCGCTCAGGGATTTACTTTTGATACTGGGCCAAGCTGGTATCTAATGCCTGACATTTTTGAAAACTTCTTTAACCTACTGGGCGAGGATAGTAATAAATTACTAAAATTAAAGCGTCTTGAACCCAGTTATCGTGTATTTTTTAAAGATAAGTTGTTTGGTGCCGTCGACATTGTCGGTGATGCGGACCGTGACGGGGATACGCTAGAAGCGCTAGAGCCGGGCGCCCGGAATAAACTCCGTAATTATCTTGAAAAATCTACCTATCAATACAATCTAGCCGTTGACCAATTTTTATACAAAAACTATGACTCTGTAGGTGATTTTTTAACCCCGCGTGTTTTGTTACACGGTTTGCAAATGAATGTTTTTACAACTATGCAAAAATACGTGTCAAAACATTTTTCAAGCATTGAAGTGCAGAAGATTATGCAGTATCCATTAGTTTTTCTTGGTGCTAGCCCCCAGAACGCTCCGGCCCTTTACAGCATTATGAGTCACATCGACTTTAATCAAGGTGTTTTTTATCCTCAGGGTGGCATGTATCGATTAACTGAAGTACTTGTGACGCTTGCAGAGGCCCGTGGAGCTACTATTGTCTATAATGCTCCTATAACCAGCATAGCCACAAAAAACGGTCAGGCAGTAGGCGTGACACTCGAGAACGGTACATCTGTAGCCACCGACATCGTCATCAGCAACGCCGACATTGCCCACACCGAGCAAAAACTTCTTGAACCTCAGTCACGAAGCTACTCCGACCGCTACTTTAATAAACGAGTGTTAGCCCCGGGTATGTTGGTGTTGTACCTGGGAGTCAAAAAACAATACCCTAATCTCAAGCACCACAATCTGATTTTTTGCAAAGACTGGGATGCCAACTTCAAAGATATTTTTAGATCTAAAAAATGGCCCAAAGATCCTTCTTTTTATGTCTGTAACCCAAATAAAAGCGACCCAGCAGTGGCTCCAAAAAAACATGAAAATCTATTCGTTCTAGTTCCTTTGCCAGCAACCACTAACTACTCTGACCAAGATCAGGAGCAGTACACCGACTGGATACTAGCTATCATGCAGCGTGTCCTGCACTTAGATGGCCTCAAAGATGCAATTGTCTACAAAAAGATTCTAGGCCCCAAGGATTTTGAAGCAACCTTCAACAGTTACCACGGAACTGCTCTCGGTTTTGCTCACACCCTCAAGCAAACTGCCATTTTTCGACCCTCTAACCGATCGAAGAAGGTTAAAAATCTGTATTACGTCGGTGCCGGCACCACCCCCGGTATCGGTCTCCCGATGTGCCTTATCAGCGCCCAACTAGTCTACAAGCGCCTCACCGCTGACAAAACCCCTCAAGCCCTTACTTCATTGTAAATTCAGCTAGGCCGATTACTGCTTGGTATTAGGTGTTTGCAGTACTATATCTCGGTTTCATTAAATTTTAATGAAGTGCAAGTATAGTACTGCTACACATGTAGTTCTGGGGACAATGGGTTTATTTTTAAAAAGGTGCTTTCGTTACTCGATTTTGGCAAAGGTACATGAATTTAAAGTAACGAAAATGTTATTTCTAAAAATACTGTATACAAAAAATCTTCTTCTGTAAGGTGTTGCGATCTATTAAATGGACAGTAAAATCGTTAAACCATCAATCTTACCTAAAGTGCCTTGAATTTAAGCGCTGTACTCAATACAACGCTTCAAACATTTCCAGTTTGCACTTTTACTGTAACTACTGGGTGCTTAAGCGGAGTTTTTCGGCAACTGTAGCCAACGCCTCGTGGTCAGGCTCGGAAGCAAGGTCTTGGGGTTTTTTAAAATCTTCAATTTTATAGAGGGGCATTAAATGAATATGGGTGTGAGGGACACCAAAACCCTCAACAGCTATGCCAACACGAGGCGAATTAAAAACTTCTTTAATTTTATGCTCAATTAGCTTAGCAATGTCCCAAAGATGGTGGTACACATCATCGGGTAAATCCCACAGCTGATCAACTTGCTGCTTAGGCACTAACAGTGTGTGGCCTTCTATTTGCGGGTGAATATCAAGAAAAGCAAGACAGACATCATCTTCGTAGATTTTATGTGCTGGTATCTCACCTTTAATAATTTTGGTGAAAAGCGAATCTTCCATACCTATAGTTTACTCCCATCGGAATACGCGGAAAGCGATAGCATAAATAACTACTGCCCAAGCAGCCAATAAACCAACTTGCGGGCCTAAGTCAAAAATTGTTTTGCCTTCGGTAAGAATAAGACGAACGCCATCAATAAATGGAGTTAGCGGCAGCAAAGCCGATACATGCTGGAGCCATTCAGGCATTAAGAAGCGAGGGAAGAATGTGCCGCTTAAAAAGAGCATCGGGAAGGTTACTAACTGAGCCAGTGGAGCGGCTTGCTTGTCGTTTTTAGCCCAGCCGCCAACAGCTAAGCCGATGCCAAACAGCACGACGGCACCAAGAATAACGATTAAAGCAAAACTGAGGTAGTCCCCCTGCATTTTAAGATCGAATATTGTCAAAGCGGCCAGGAACATAGCACCTACAGATAGCAAACCGACAAAGGCTGTTGAGATGACATTACCCATAAAATACTGCCAAACTTTGAGGCTGGTGGTTTGATAGCGACGGAGTACACCGCGTTGTTTTAGTTTTGGAAACACATTGGTCGGACCAAAAATTCCGAGTGACAAAATCGTAAAGCCAAGTAAGCCAGAGAAAGTATAGTCAAAACTAGACAACCCTTTGGTGGCAGTAGACTCAGTCTTAACCGTAAACGGCGTTTCGGTAGGTACCAGCTTAGAGTTAATTTCCTTAAACATACCATCGAGTACCGCACCAAGCGCCTGACTAGCCTGCTCATTATTCTGGTCATACAGTATAGTGGCTTCGCCATTTGGGAATGTTTTGTCACCAGTTTCACCGAAATTACTGGGTAATACTATGGTGGCATCAATCTCACTGCGGTTCATCTTGGCCCGGGCTTCTTCTACGGTTTTAACTTCTTCATCGATGTCAAAGACTTTGTCTTTATGCATCTCATCAACAAAGTCACGGGCAAACTGATTTTGCGACTGATTGATGACCCCTACCTTAAAGGAAACACTTGGGTTGTCGTTCCCAAATAAACCTCCAAAAATACCTAGAAAAATTAATGGGAAGACAAAGGTGAAAAAAATTGCTACTTTATCACGGAATAAACGACGAATATCGATTTTGGCGAAGGTCAGAACGGGTAATAGGGCTTTTTTTAGTCCAAACATAATTAGTCCCTGAGTGCCTTTCCGGTCAAATCAATAAAGACATCTTCAAGATTTGCTTGCTGCACAGTAGAAACATCTTTCTTAAATCCTCTTTTCAGGAGTGATGTAATGAGATTTTTAGGGCTATCAATGGCAACTATGTTGCCATTATCCATGACCGCTACTCGGTCGCAGAGGAGCTCTGCCTCATCCATGTAGTGCGTCGTCATGATTACGGTGACACCTCGATCGCGGACCTGCCGGATTAAATCCCACAGATTGCGACGAGCCTGCGGGTCAAGCCCGGTAGTCGGCTCATCAAGAAAGAACACCTTTGGTCCATGTACTAATGCTGCAGCGATACTAAAGCGTTGCTGCTGCCCGCCCGATAATTGCTCGACATAGCTGTCGGCCTTATCAAGTAATTGTACATCGGCCAAAAACTCTTTTGGATTTACCCGTTCGCCGTAGGTTGACGAAAAAAATTCAATTAATTCAGTAAGCTTGGTCTTTTCTTCAAAGGAAGGGTGCTGAGGTTGCACGCCAATCAGCGCTTTTACTGCTGCTGGATCTTTTGATACATCATAGCCAGCAAGTGTAGCCGTGCCGTCATCAATTGGTCGCAAGGCTTCTATCATTTCAAGAGTTGTTGTTTTTCCAGCGCCGTTTGGCCCTAAAATCCCAAAAACTTCACCTTCTTGAACCGAAAAGCTAATGCCATTTACAACTGTTTTCTGACCATATCGCTTGGTTAACCCAACGACTTCAACAATTGTCTGATTAGTTGCTTTGGTTTTTACTGCTTTCAACTTTGGTTGCGCCAATATAATCCCCGTATCCCTAACTTGTTGTAAGCCTATAAAATAATTAAAACGCCCGACAGTTATTATACCGCGGACGTTTTAACTATATACTGTCGTTCTAGGCTTTGGTTTTTAGTGTCAAAAATCCGTTTCGTGGATTTTCGTTTACTACTTTGCCTGATGGCAAATCAACACCGGTATCTTTACGATCGTCCTTGCTGAAATAGTAAATAGTCTGTTCTTTCCCGCCACGAAGTACAACGTTCTTCGAGTTTAGGTAGTACGTTACACCTTTGCTGTTCGTGTGCTTGTATGTTGCCATTGTTCACATCTCCCTCTGTTGTTAACTGATGGTACCCCTACCATACTCTTATGCGATTTTACTTGTCAACCCTGACAGCTACAATTTCATCTGATTATTTGCACATGATTACGGTTATGCTACACTGAAACCTGTAGTTAAAAAATAACAAAGGTGGAATAAATAATGGATTTTATGAATCGCGGCGGACGCCCAGTTCAGCAAAATACACAAACGCAAACACATGGTCATGGTCTTGAGAGCGCGCCCGGTCCAGTTAAATCTCCTGCTCAAAAGTCATCAAAAAAAGATCGAGCTAAGTTAGCACGCATTGCATATGTCGGATTTCTTGGTGCAATTACGGTTCTAGTCGTAGCAGTACTCCTGTCATTTGCTTTTGCAAAAGATATCTCATCAAAAGAAAAAGGATATGTTAATAAAGACCAGTTCCAGGCTGTCTTCCTTAACGGTGGTCAGGTTTACTTCGGTAAAATCACCGACCTAAATTCACAGTACTTAAGTATGGGTAATATCTACTACCTACGA
Organism: uncultured Candidatus Saccharibacteria bacterium; assembly: GCA_964540445.1. Taxonomy (GTDB): domain Bacteria; phylum Patescibacteriota; class Saccharimonadia; order Saccharimonadales; family 2-12-FULL-41-12; genus JALQXV01. Next base: position 23,138 of record CAZIMF010000005.1, on the reverse strand, counting down.
GTAAACCAGCAAGTTCAACCCGATCAAAAAGACAGTTCAGCTGCAGCTAATGACATATCACTAGTAAAGCTTGGTTGTGAGCTCCATGGTCCTCAAGACTCAATGGTTATCAACCGCGAGCAAATAATCTTCTGGGAAAACCTAAAAACAGACGGTCAGGTTGCAAAAGCTGTTGCAGAATATGTTAAAGCAAATCCAAACGGCCAGAATTGTGACCAACAAAACAATTCAAGCACTAACACAAATAGCAATACGAGCAACACTGCTCCTGCTACCACTACACCTAGTACCAATACTACAAAACCTAGTACCAATACTACCGGTCGCTAAAACCAGTTAGCACTAGCCGTAAAAAGCCTCGGAATCGCCCGGGGCTTTTTAATACTCTAAAAACTAACTCAGTTTTCGGCGCAGATAATACTCTAAAAATAACCGAGCAATAAAGAGAATCGTAAAGACGCTACTCACAAGTATGCTAATCCCGGCTAAGTCGAGTGACCAACGAGGGGATATAAAATCAAACTTATAAAGCTCGTCAGGGATGTTCTGGGTTTTAACAGCATGCGTAGAAACATAATCCTGGACACAGGCCACCCGTGGGGCATTAAAGCCACCAGCCGGAAAATTTTGACCGCATATCTGTTCGCCAGCCCGGGCAACGGCTGCATTTTGGGCTTTTACCTGTTCACTCTGGGCGGCAACCAGACGTTCATAACGCGCTTTTAGCTGGATTGGCGGTCTAATGGCGTTACTTCCGCTAACCAGGTTGGTGTTCATGTGCCCATAGACATGCACGCGCAGAGCAGTTAAGGCACCTTCTACGTCGCCATTTTGCTGGTCGGCTACATATACTGCGTCACGCAGCTTTACCATTGTAGAATAATTATTCCGGAGCCCCTGAACGGCTAAAATCGCAAAAATAATTGCCGGCACCAAGAAATACCAGGCTTTTAAGAACATAAACTTGTGGTGATAGTAGTATAACTTTCGTATATACATGGTTACTATTATGGCCTAAGCGCCACAAATCTTTCTTTCATAATAACTAACGATGCAATCGACCCAACAGCAAAGAGCCCGAAAAAGAAAACTTTTGAATCACCCGCATAGAATGCTATCAGGCTTGCAGCGCCGTAAAAAATAAGCCGGGTAAATGAGCCCAGTGCTTCAAGTGTACAGAAATAAACAATTCGATGGCCAGGTAGCTGATCGGCTGCATCGTACATGCCTTTGGTGTATGGCATTGTATATGAAATCGTAAGCCCATCATTGGCTATATTTACTGCCAGGACAGAGCTAAACCCAGTAACAAAGGGGCGAAATAGATGCAACAATGCGTTTAAGCAAGCACCGTACCGCAACAGGCTTCTGCCTTTTTTATTATCAATCAAGGTACCAATAGCCCGGGCAATTACCAACGAGGCAATAATAGAAATTGAGGCAATGCCACCAAGTTGTAAATACGGGTTGTCGCGGAATACTATTATACCAACAAACAACGGCCAAATTACTATAGAGATTGAGTTCTCAAGCACTACTCCACTGTATGATATTAAATCGGATTTAATATCTTTGATTTTTAAATGGTTAAAGTCTAGTTTTTGCTTTGTTTTTACTGGCTCTGCAGTAATAAGTAACGGGACAACACCTAAACAAAGCAGTCCCAGTGCAGCCATAAAAATATACTGCGACCCAAACATAAAGGCGATAATACCCCCTGCAATCGGGCCAAGGGTTAAACCAACTTTCTGCATGATATACATCCAGCCGACTTCTTTACCGCCATGAATACTATGTTTAATCTTTGAAAAATCAACATGAAATGCCGGAAAAAACAACACATTGGTAAGACCAAGGGTAAGTGAGATTAAGTAAATTGGTAAATCTCTATCGTAGAGTAAAATCAGGCCGACCATAGTAATTGACTGAAAGATATAACTCAGTAATATCGTATGTTTAGGCCCAATCCTGGCAATAATAAATGCTGCCAATGGACTGCCAAGCATCTGTACCGTAAACATCACCATGTAAAAGAATAAAATCTGCCAGACCGGGCTTCCGTTCTGGTACAGATACAGTGGAATAAAAATACCCACCAACCCAATCGCCAGACTACGAAACATCATACTGGTATATAGCTCTGTTAATTCATCAAAACCAATATCACGCCAGTAATGTCGGCGTCTAATAAATCGTCGGAAAAATTTGTTAAGCATAGTGTTACGTTTTTTATTTTTTAGGTTTGATTGCAGTATACCACTAATGTTCGTTATGCTGGAGGGACATGCATATCTATTTCTCTGGTATCGGCGGCACTGCGATTGGCCCATTAGCGCGTATTGCTCATCAAGCTGGGTTTACTGTCTCGGGATCAGACAAGCAAGAATCACAGTATGTTGAATACTTACGCAAACAGGGCATTAACGATATACACATCGGTCAAACTGCTGAAGCTATTGAGTCGGTTCACCAAAAATCTCCTATTGACTGGCTCGTCTACTCCTCGGCGGTGATGATTGAAAACCCTAATCATCCCGAACTTGTTTTTGCCCAGGACCACAATATCAAGCTAAGCAAACGTGATGACCTGCTGAATAAGATAATCAGCGATACTGGCAAAAAACTAATCGCAGTTGCCGGCACCCATGGCAAAACAACCACCACTGCAATGGCTATCTGGCTATTTGAACAAATGGGCCTGCCGATTAGTTATTCGGTTGGTGCCAAAATTCCATTTGGCGATATGGGTCATTTTGATGCCGACAGCGAGTATTTTATTTATGAATGTGACGAGTTTGATCGCAATTTCTTATCATTTCACCCCTATATGAGCCTTATCACCGGCATTGACTACGACCATCATGAAATATTCCCGACCCGCGACGATTATCGAAGCGCCTTTAAACAATTCCTCGCTCAATCTGACCGCAACATTGTCTGGAAAAGCGATATAGCAGCTAACGGATTAGAAATTTCTGTAGACGATATTGTTCTAGACGATGATGATGCCCGACTTACTACGCTTCACCTCACCGGACATGTAAACCGTCGGAATGCCTGGCAAGTAATCAGTGCATTTCAGACAATCGCCCCTACCTCACTCAAAACAGTAATAGATTCTATTGAGCAATTTCCTGGCTTAAGCCGCCGCTTTGAAAAAATTATCGATAACCTCTATACCGATTACGCACATACCATCCCCAAAATTAAAGGCTGTCTACAAGCTGCCCAAGAACTGTCTAAAAATATCGTAGTTGTTTACGAACCGCTAACTGATCGCCGCCAACATCACATTCAAAAAGATTATGCCGATCTGTTTCAAGGAGTTAAAAAACTCTACTGGGTGCCGAGCTACTTAGCGCGCGAAGATCCAGAGCAAGCAACGCTGACCCCAGTCGATCTCATAAAAAATATGAATAATGCAAAAATTGCCGAGCCAGCCGAGCTAAACGATCTGCTTAAAAAACATATTATAGAGCACATCGATAACGGCGATTTAGTGGTATGCATGTCTGGCGGCGGAGGCAATAGTCTCGACGAATGGCTCCGCAAGCAATTCAAATAGCCAACGGCGCATAAGCAATAGCTTGATTTGACAAACTTCCATCAGACGGTTATGATATGCATATTATGTTTTCAACCATAGTGAAGCAGATTCAAATTCTCCTAGGCCTTAATGGGCTGTGCTTCATCATGGTTGAAGTCTAAGCGTTCGCGCTTCCAGTACAGTCCTAATCTAAGGCTTCAACCGAAGTCTTATTTTTTTATTTACAAGGGAATTTTATGTCACAACCAAAACCAGAAAAAGAACCGGGGCCACAGCCGCCCTTTGCAAAACGCTTTAAAGAATTTACAAAAAGAACTTTCTTAGCCGTGGATACAACTGATCCTCGCTTTCAGGAAGCATTTATAGAACTCATGAACAGAGTAGCAGCTGAGACCCAAGTACCTAAGCCTGTTGACCCCGAGGTAGAAGCCGCACTAGCCCGCCGCGTTGATACAATATACGCCGAAATTGGTGCCAGAGTAATCTATCCGGTTTTCTATAGTGGTGACGAGCAAGTTCAATTGTATATACCGCCCGAAATGCCTGATATTTCGCACGGTTGGGAATAGCATTGCCGATTGGAACCTACACTAGTACAAAGTCATCTTCTGTAGCAACATTTGCTAATCTCTGCAGACCTTGAACCATCTGGAGGATGTTTGGAACTTTTGGCTCAAACTCCTCCAGTTCGTCAAGCGCCACCCATTCATAGTGCGAATATTCTTCATTGAGGGTTATGGTGCCAGATTTGTGATAAGCCAAGTAATGCGGCACTACCATTGCGCTGCCATCACTTTTCGTAAACAAAATATTAATCGAATACTTTGGTAGCAGCTTAATTTTAAAGTCAGCCCCAAGCTCTTCGTTTTTTTCGCGTTGCATTGATTCAACTATTGAGTTGTCGGTAATTTCCATTTTCCCACCGGCAAAGGCGTACATACCATCATAATCCGACTCACCTTGTCGCTTACATAGTAAAGCTTTTGAGCCATCTGCTGAGAGAATAACTAGTTTTTGGCAGTACTGAAACGCGTATTTATTCACTACTTTTATCCCATTTATATTCACTATAGGTTTGATTTGCTTGAATATGCGCCATCGCAACCTTAATATAGTCCAGCACGTTGTCGGGTAGGTCATTCGGGTTAAGCCAAGCAACTTCGCTGTGCTTATCTGGTTCGGCATTTACTATATTGCCGGTGTAATTTGTCGCTTCAAAAAAGATATCTACCCAATCGGTTTCTTCATGACGATGCATGCAGTGGATAAACTCCAGATCTGTCGATTTTATATCTATTCCAATTTCTTCTTTGGCTTCATGAACAGCAGCATTAGTGGCACCTTCATTGGCTTCAACTTTACCAGAGGGTAACCCGTAGAATCCATTACCCCACGGCGTATTACTGCGCATCAAAAAGGCAACCTTGCCGTCACGCCGTACAATCACATAGCTTGCTATAAATGGCGTTTGTGTAGTGTACATTAGAAGCTCATGCTTTTTTTGGAGCTGGCTTCCAGTCACCGGCGCTATGACGATTGCGCCCTGTTACATGCCAGTCATGAGGATTCGCCGTAATAATTTGCTCAAACATTGCTTTAGCAGTATCTGTAAACAAGATAGGCTTAACATTCTTTTCGCGCATACCGGTCCATATGTCTCGTAAGTTATGGCCCTGGGCAGCCTGTTCAGCTAGCTCCAGATCAACGTCTAGGTTGTCGGCATCTTTAACAATTTTAGATTCTAGAGACTCTCTAATTTGATATTCTTGCCAGATTGCAAAAAATTCTTTCTTTAAAGAAGTCCCCTGCAGCATATCTTGGATACCAAGTTCTTCATTGCGTTCAACATACTGACGGGTTATATACTCAACGTCTCCGGTTCGACTTTCGACAATATCATGGACCATGACCATTTTTGCAATTTTCCCCGTGTCTACATTACCTTCACGACTGGCGATCGTCATGGCAATCCAGAACATTCGGAAATGATGCTCTGCTAAATTAGCAAAGTCTTTATTTAAAAAACGGCGCCACATTCGATCGATATAACGGATTGTTCCCATTTCAAATAGAAAATTAACATCCTGCTCCATACTCTTGTCCAAACTCATACAAATACTATATCACTACCGCACCTATTAACAGTTTGCCGCTTATGCTTCTATCTCTTATACTTAGCACTATATGGATGAGGCAATTTTTCACTACATCAGCGACTTATTTGATCGCTTCTGGGCAAACCTGGGAACATGGACATCCGACCACGGCTTTGAAGTTTTTACCATTCTGTTAGTGGCGTGGCTGGTAAAACGATTTGGTTCACAGTTTCTAAGCCGAATTTTTCATAGTACAATCCGCGCCGACCTCTATCCGACAAAGGCAGATCGTGTTAAACGTCTCGAAACTATCGACAGCATTACCAACGCTATACTTAAAGTTGCAGTAGTTATTATTGCGGGAATAATGCTTATCAGCGAACTAGGGGTCGATACAACCCCGATTATCGCTAGTGCCGGTGTACTTGGTATTGCGCTTGGTTTTGGCGCTCAAAGCCTCATAAAAGACCTCACCAGCGGTATTTTCATCATTATAGACAACCAATATCGGGTCGGTGACATAGTCAAGCTCGACGAGATTGCCGGCAGAGTCGAAGCAATAACCATTCGTACCACTGTGCTGCGCGGCTTAGACGGCACCTTGTATCATGTTCCCAATGGCAGTATCAAAGCAACAGCCAATCTCACCATGAGCTATGGCGGCATCGAAGAAGATATTGTTTTTGACAGTGACATCGATATTCCAAAACTAGCAATTGTTATTAACCGGGTTGGTCGTGATTTGGCTGCCGATCCAGACTTTAAAGCAAAAGTACTGGAGCCCCCACGTTTCGAACGGGTAGTTGGCTTTACTAAAGATGGGATTAAGGTAAAAATACTTGGCACCACCACAACCAATGACTCCTGGCTAATTCGTGGCGAGTTTTATAAACGTTTAATTGTTGATTTGCGTAAATCAGATATTGAAATTCCAAGTCCTCGGATTACCGTTTACCAGGCGCCAACGCCTAAGAAATCCGGTAAAAAAACTAAGGCCTAAAGGCCGAGTGATGCGTCTGATAAATCATTGTTCAGGTCTTGAGCTGGGTCTTGTAAGTTGTTCGTATCGTTAATAGCATCATTAATTTCTTGCGCCGCCCCACCTGTTGTGGCGATTGCCGCCTGGGTTGCCGACTGAGCAGCCTTGGTTGAAGTAGTTTTATTTTTACCGGTTTGGGTACCGGCGTAAATAGCCCCGCCAATTAAACCGCTGCACACCACTACAGCTGCAACAATCACCCCAATTGGCTTAGTCGATTTTTTAACAACTTCCGGCGGTTTATCTGCTGCAGGATGTTCTGTCTCTGAGGTCTCGGGCGTTGTGTCAGGAACCTCTTCTGCTGCGGCAGGAGTTTCGCTTGCTTCTGAACTGTCAACATTAGGTGCTTCCTCATCCGAAACATGTTCGGTAGTCTCGTCTGCTTGTGTATGTACTTCTACCGCTACTGGCTCCTGGTCTGAAGATTCCGGCTGCGCTGGTGAGTCCTCGTAACTTACCTCTACTGTTTTTGGCGATTCAGAACTAACTGGCAACTCAGTTGACTCTGCCTCCCCATCTGCTGATTCTTTAGGTTTTGGTGGTTGTCGAACAATATCGTCTTGCATATATGGTATACCCTAGCTTTTCTTCTTTGCTTCAAGAGCAGCTTTTAATGCTTTAATCGATTCCTGGACTGGCCCTTTAGCAATTTTCCCCAGTTCTTCTCGGGCTGCTTGTACATCTTTAAGGGAAGCGCGGGCTGATTCGAGAGTGGCTTTAAACGAAGTGGGGTCTGATTTACAATCAATCGACTGCAGATCGCTGATGCTCAAGTTAAAGTCATTAATAGCAGCTATCATTGCCTGGTGTTTTTGGCTAAACGTTTCCATATTCTTTTTTAGATCAGTCGTGTCGAGGCCTTCAGCATCGGCTTTTTGAATAACTCTTTGTAAACGAGCAATGTATGCGTCGTATTTTGCTCGCTGAGGAGTATCTTTTTCGACAAATTTCTTGCCAACGCCAGCGAACAATTTCTGAGCCGCAACACAACGATTGCCTAATCGAGCTGACTCTTCATTACTTAAACGGGTCTGTAATTTAGCTTTACGATTTTGAAGTCGGGCTGCAAGTTCGGATTTAGAGTCAGAAGGCACTACTTTTGTCTCGGTAGAAGTGATGGGCTTAGTTGGCTCTTGAGTAGGCGAAGTTTCTACTGCAAAAGCAAAAGCGGGGCTCAAGACCGCAACAACCATACCTATCGACAAACCCAAGGCCATTTTTCGTTTCATTTGTTTTGATTATAGCATGAGCATTTACGATGCGACGAAAAACAGCCGGTTGCGCTGTGTAACCATGTTGTCTTTAATAAGACCACCTAAAACTCCCTCTAGCCGCGGATCATCTATCGCCATCTGTAGTTTTTCAATAGTACACGGCTTTTCTGTTAACTGGCGTAAAATTATGCCCCGAATTTGCCGATTCGAACCAACAAAAACCGACTGTTTTGCATAGTGCTTGCTACGAACATTGGGATTGCCGAATGTTTTCTTGATATAGGTTCCGTAATCCATGAGCGCCCAATAAAATTCACGTGGATTCTCTTTATCTAGTGTCTTCTCAACCAGTTTTAAAATATTCTTGTCGGCAACTGTTTTCTGATTTGGATAAAAATGATGCAAGTAGACACTTCTAGTATTGGTCTCGATGAATACCAGCGGCTGATTATAGGTATATGCAAGGATTGCACAGGCAGTGTTATGGCCGATTCCCGGCAAGCGGACTAGCTCTGCGACAATTAGAGGCATCTGCCCGCCGTAATCTTTTATAATCATCTGAGCCGCATCCCGCAAATACCGTCCGCGCCGGTTATACCCCAGCCCTTGCCAAACAAATAACACATCGCTCAGCGACGCATCTGCCAGTGTCTGAAGCGTCGGAAAGACTTCTAAAAACTGTTTATACTTTTCAGCAACTCGCGGCACCTGAGTTTGCTGCAGCATTACCTCAGAAACCATGATTTTATATGGATCAAACGAGCCGTCTGATTCAGGAGCGCGCCACGATAAATCCCGCTTATTTTGATGATAATAATCATCTAACACTTGCCTGAATTCATCAGTATGCATCATCTCTGGATAGTATAGTACAACGCAACTCGGAGTTTACCTGTTACGAATCTTACTCGGTTTAGTAGTAGTACCAGCGGTCGATACCAGCGGTGTCGGTAACGTCGCTGATTTTATGAGGTTCACCGCCTTCGATGTTAACCACGTAGTCGGCGGTTTCTTGGTTGTTGCTGACGCGGTAAATAATTGTTTTGTCGGTGAGCCAGCGAATTGGGTTTTTAAGGCCGCTTTGAGAACGAAGTATGGTGTCAGCTTTTGAGCCAAGCTCGTAGTTTAGCAGAACACCCTTGCCATCACGTTCGTCAGTCCACAGGCTGGCTGAGTCATCAGGTCTGTTTACGTAGACGCGGGTTTTTAGCACTGGCGGCGCGCTGGTAGCCCGGGTTAACACGTCTGTATTTAAGTTGAGGTCAAACCAATCTTGGCCAACCGAAACACTCATTTTATCGTAAGCGGTGCGGAACAGATTCCAGACTTCTTTGTCGTAAACGGTCTTTTTGTCGGTGCCATCAGCATTTGTTTTAAATAATCCGACGGTGCCGTTGACGTTATATGATGCAGGCGTGTAGTAAATTGATTTATTGACCATCAGAATATCATTAAAATAGTTTGTGCTAGCAAGTTCTTTCTCGGTGTTGGTAGCCAAGTCATAACTAATGAGCCGGTGCCGGTTTGGGCTGGCAGCACTCTCACCTTCAGCAATTTTTACGTACGTAAGCTTATTATCAACCCAGCCAACCATTTGGATACGCTCGGACTGGGCTATCTGGGTAGCTTTGTTGTTGGATAAATCAATAATATTCAGGCTGCTGAGTACAAAGCCGTCTTTGTTTCTTGAGGTATCCCGAGCCGAAACCAACGCAGCAATATTTTTAGTTGGGTGTACCGAAACGGCAATGCCGTCTGGTCGTTCACTGCCCGTCCCGGCCAATACTTTTTCTTCGTTCTTCCCGTCAACATCAATTTTGTAGAGGTCATATTTGCCACTACGCTTAGAGATAAACACATGCTTGCTAGAGGGAACCATTGTAACCTTAGTAACCTCTTGTTTCCCTGGGGTAAGTGTAATGTTTTCGGTTCGAAGCCCTTCGCCGGTAAGTTGAACGTCTATTTGTTCTTGGCCTGATTTATTAATTGGTACCGTTAATACAATTTCACCTTTGTCATTGGCGCGGGCATTGGCTTCGCCGCTGCTGGCTTCGACTTTAGCAATTGGTTTAGCCGATAAAAAGTCAGCGACATTTATCTTGTACTGATTCCCTACGGCTTTGAGCCGGAATTCACCAAGCGGGTTGCTTCCCCAACCAATTGTTAAGGGCTTTGATACTTCGGCAAAACCAGCCTTTTTTACGGTCATTGTCTGCGGTCCAAGCTTTAAGTCGGTCAGTTTGATGGTACCTTCACCATCTGTTTTACCTGATTTCTGGGCAATAACGAATTCAGCATTTTTGAGTGGCTGGCCAGTTGTTTCATCAAGCACGGTTATAGAGGCTGCCGACCGAACTCCTACCGTGTTTAACACAAAATAGCGCGAGGTTGGTATTACGGTAGCAGCTGCAACTGCAAGAAGCAGCACGATAAGCGTCGCGTTGCGGGCACGTTTTGAATGCCACCATGCCGCAAAAAAGGCCTTGAGACTTTTTTTACCACCTGACTTCTTAGCTTTTACTGACGCCTGAACTTCTTCTCCGTTGTCTACCTTATGATCGCGGACTTCCAATAGCTCATCGGCTTCACTGGCAATAATTTCATCAACTGCATGACCAGTCCCGACATCCTCAAGACCAAGTTCATCAGCCGTTTTCTCTCCCGGGACAGGTAAATCATCGACAACATCAGCAGAGGCTTCGGCGGGCTTCTCCGCTTCGGCTAACTCTGTTTCGGCTGTTTCGGTGTTGGGTTCAGTCTCATCGGTTATAAGAGGTGTGTCGCTGGCAGGTTCAGGAGTAATTTCGGGCTCTTCTGCTGGTTCGGCATCATCTGGCTCAACTGCTTTTTCTTTTGATTTATCAAGGTCTTTCATGTTGGCAGCTACTAAATCGTCGGGGAGCAGTGGTGCGCTGCCTTTTTCTTCTGATTGACCAAAGTCGTTAGTTACTTGCATGACATCAGTATCCGGCTCAACATCAACTGCAGGTTCTGAATCGGCCTTTGCTTCAGGTTTCGGCTCAGTTTCAGGCTTATGTTCGGATACTGGAATCGCAACTTTTTTAGATTTAGATGGTTTTTCAGGCTTTGGAGGCTCGGGTGATGGCTCGGTTGGCAGCTCTTTTACCGGATCCATGCTCATCATCTCGTCGATCTTTTTTTCGAGCTCAGGATCTTTATCAGATTCTAAGTACGGATCGCCCGCATCATTGTCTTTGGATGCTGTTTGTTTTGCTACCATGGTTATCTGTTAATTTTTAGTGTTCCTTAGGGGAATAGTATATCAGAAATTAAGGATTAGCACTACGGTTTAACGTGCTCTTTTTCGTCTTGTGCCGCCTCTTTTGTGGCGACCATTCTCATGTCATCAAACCGATCGAACTCATCAACAATCCGACGACCAATCATCTGCTCTAAGACGTCTTCGATTGATATAATGCCAACTACTTCTTCGAAACTATTAACTACTATAAATAAATGGTGCTTGGTTTTAAGAAAAGCGGCCATTACCTGCTCTAATGAAGCCGTGTCATTGACGTAGAAAACGTCTTTGCTCATAACATTGCTAACAATGCCGCTGACCCGCTTATCAACTAAGTCTTTTAAGAATAAGGTCCCGACGATGGCCTCTTCGTGGTTGCGAACTGGGAAGCGGGAAAAACCACTATCGTACAGTTCAGTCAGTAAAATGGGGCCAATCGGATCTTCGCTATTCACAAAATGAATGGCTCGCTTAGGCACCATGTGGTCACCAACTTTTTTATCACCAAACGTCAGCACATGGGCTGCCATATCCAGTTCAACGGCTTCGATACGGTTATGCGGCACGACTTTTTGTCTCTGTAACAAATCAAGCAAATCTTCTTTTTCATATAAACCGGTGTGTACCGTAACTGGCCGCTTTTTACGTATGAGTTCGGCAATTTTGTTAGTAATCGGCCGCATTTTAATGAGTACTTTTGCAAAATAAGGGCTGAGTTTAAGTGCTAGTGAGCGTGATAATGGCAAAGAACGCTTTGGCAGAATTAGAAAGATAACGACAATATAAACGGCGATAACAATGACTGCCAATGTATCTGTTAATGCGTCAGCAATCAGCACAAAGTTGAGGGCACTGGCGGCAATCGAAAGCGCCAGCAGAAATAGGTCGGCTGTAAGTCCGTGCCGAGACACCTGATAGAGACGAACAGCAATCTGATCGCCTTTATGAGCCCGTCGCTTTAGCTCTTTTAGTGACGCAACTCCGTAAATTGATCGCAGTGAAGCGGCTAATACTGCTAACAGTGTCAGAATTAGTATCATAAAAAACACAAGCATATGCCTAAATAGTACTCTAAATAGGCTAGTTTTTGCTATTATGTAAACACTAGTACTGAAATTTCAAATTTGTGAGGTAAGATGAATAAACAATTTTTTGCGGTGATTATAGTGGTGATACTTGGTTTAGTTGGCATTTTAGCCATCACCAGTAACAAAAAAGATACCGCAAACAACGGTAGTACCAGCAGCGGCCAATTGAGCAGCCACGTTGTAGGACCAGCCGAAAGCAAAGTAACCCTAATCGAATACGGTGACTTCCAGTGCCCGGCCTGCAAAAGCTATTATCCGCTCGTAAAAGAGCTTAAAACTACCTACGCCGATAAAGTTACGTTCCAGTTCCGCAACTACCCGCTTGTCCAGATTCACCCGAACGCCTTTGTTGGTAGCCGTGCCGCCGAAGCCGCTGGCAAACAGGGTAAGTTCTTTGAGATGCATGACTTGTTATACGAAAATCAAGATACATGGGCACCAACCCAAAACCCAACTTCGTTCTTTGAGCAATATGCCCAACAACTTGGCCTCAATGTTGATCAATTTAAAGCTGACATGAACAGCGCTGCTGTTGCCGACACCATTAATGCCGACGTCAAAGCTGGCCAAGCATTAGGCGCCAACTCTACACCGACCTTCGTATTAAACGGCAAAAAGATCGATAAGAACCCTCAGAGTCCCGAAGAATTTAAAAAACTCCTCGACGACGAAATCGCCAAAAACCAGTAAGCCCTACCAGCCTTGGTGTGTCCGTTCCTAGTTTTTTGCGTCGAGCAATACGTCGATCAATATGCCTAGCAATGCATTGAAATTGCACCATATTTTAAGTCGCATTAAAGTCGTCTTTCAAGATGACTTGCTGACGACTTTATGATGACTTTTAAAACATTACGCTTAAAACTACGTGCTTCAACACCATACCTGCACTTCATTAAATTTTCATGAACCCAAGATATAGCACGGCGAATAGACTGTGCCTCGTTTCAGCCGTCGCTGTTACCGGTTATGGTATAATTCAAGCAGTTAATTAAACAGTAAAATCAAACAAAGATACCATGCACGGTGAATCTATATTTAGCGAACTCAGTTTAGTGATTGTCGTTACGGCTGCTGTTTCGATTGTGATGAAACTAATTCGCCAACCGCTTATTCTTGGCTACATTCTGGCTGGCCTAATTGCCGGCCCCTCTCTGCTTAATTTAATTCACTCTACCGAACTATTTGATGCCTTTTCAAGCATTGGTATTGCCTTGCTTTTATTCATTATTGGGCTGGGGATGAACATTGGTGAGCTCAGAAAGATGGGTAAAACTGTACTCTTAATTTCTGCGGCGTCCTTCTTTGGCATTACTTTGCTAGGATTTGCCAGCAGTTCAGCGCTTGGCTTTACCAAAACTGAGGCGTTTATTACTGGGTTGGCGCTCTTTTTTAGTAGCACGATTATTATTATCAAGATACTATCCGACAAAAAAGAGCAAAATCGGCTGCATGGGCAGATTGCCATAGGTGTTATTTTAGTCGAAGATATTATTGCTACCTTTGCATTATTATTTATAGTTGCCGGTAAAGACGGGAGTATAGACTTAGAGCAAATCGCAACCCTTTTGCTTAAGGGGAGCTTGCTTATTGGGCTGCTGGCGTTTTGCAGTCTTAAGATTTTGCCAAAAGTGTCCCGCTATATGGCTAAAACGCAGGAATTACTATTTCTCTCGGCAATTGCCTGGGGCTTTGGTATTGCTACCTTGTTCGAATTAAGTGGTTTTTCGATTGAAGTCGGGGCCTTGTTTGGCGGTGTTGCATTGGCCGCCTCACCATATGTTCAGGAAATTTCCGCTCGCTTGCGACCGCTACGTGATTTCTTTATTGTTTTATTCTTTATTACGCTTGGTCAAAGCATGGATCTGAGCAGTATTTCTTCGAGCATTATTACCGCGACTATTCTGGCTATCATCGTTATTGTTGCTAAGCCGTTGATAGTTACTACCACCATGGGCCTACTTGGCTATACCAAACGAGTGAGCTTTAAAGCTGCTATCAACTTGTCACAAATTAGTGAATTCTCGATTATTCTAGTTGTTTTAGCAGTCAGTGAAAATATGGTTCGACCTGAGCTTGGCAGTATTATTACCCTGGTAGCAATTATTACTATTGCTGCTTCAACCTACCTAACGCACTATGATGAAGCGCTCTACGCCCGATTTGACCGTGTTAAACTACACCTGTTTGAGAAAGAGGCTATTTATAAAGAAAAGCGTAGCCGGACGCCCTATCAGCTCGTATTATTTGGTTATCACCATGGCGGTCATGAGTTTATCCGCACCTTTCAAGAACTGCACAAACGCTTTTTGGTTATCGACTACGACCCCGACGTTATTGATCTTTTAGATCACCAGAAAATAGATTATTTGTATGGTGATGCCACCGATCTTGAACTGCTTCATGAAGCAGGCATTGAGAAATCTAAGCTCATGGTTTCCACAATAACCGACCACCGAACCAACCTATTTTTAGTTGAACTAATCGAAAAGATAAATCCCGATGCCGCCATCATTTGTCATGCTGACAATATCCGTGAAGCCACTGCCCTTTACGAAGCCGGTGCCAGCTATGTTATGATTCCGCACCACATCGGTAGCGAGCGCATGAGTGCCTTCATTAAGCGCGCCGGCATCGACAAGCACGAGTTCGAAAAATACCGCCGCAAACACCTAGCCTACCTCGAAGCTCATTTGTCTGGCCCAGCGCCTTAGTATGAATTTCTAGAATCTACTTGGTACCACAGTGTCCGCTAATACAGAGTTGGCACCAGCTTTGCTCGCCAACTTCTATATCTTCTTCTTCACAGTTCACGCAAGTTCCAACTTTTTTGTAGGCGCCATACCACTTCTGTTTTTCGGGTTTTTTACCGCCAAAGCCAAGGGCTTCCAGCTCATTTTCGGCAGTTATCGTAAGCCCACAGCCACTGTAGATTTTGCCGAGTTGAATAGCTAATTGTCTCATATGATGCATTTCAACTTCGGGAGACATCCCAATACGTGTGACCACAAAATTTTCTGTTTTTAATAATAGCCCCTGGTCTGACTTACGAATTTTCCAACGATTATCTAATGCAGCAATCAAACCTAGCAGATTGTTATCGTTTGTATCCTTCATAAATACATCAAGCAAATCATCTTGTTGGCGCACAAACTGGTAGGTATTGTCCATATCGGCTGGGGTTCGACCGGCAAAGAAGCGACCGCCAAACTTACGTTCTAACGTTCTGTCATGTTCACGAGTAAGTTCATCCGCTAGCAATTCTTGTCTTTCTGGATCAATATCTTTCTTGATTCTCTGGCCAAGCAATTCTCCCGGTTTCGGCGTTTGGCCCAAATAAGTATAGATGCTTTCTAGCGCGTCACGGTCGCTTAGATCAAGTGATTGTGAAGTTACCCGGATGTTACCATTCGGTAGTCGGCTAATTACTCTGAGCATGGTTTTCATGCGCTCATGACTATAGCCTAATAAATCTTCTCCCCACTCCAGAAGTTCGGCTGGAGCATCTGATACGGTAACTATGGTGTTTGGCCCCAGGCCTTTGGCCAGCTGAATCATGTCAAAGTATTCGCCTAGCTCGCAGTTAGGACCGCGTCTTCGTATCTCACACTCCAGACGAGGATCATCGGCCGCAAGTTCATACGCTTGAGCCTCGGCTTTCTTAAAAACTTCTCCTAGCGCACAGCCCTCTTGAGAATAGAGCTCCTCCTCCTTATCGTCGAACGTGTATTCAAAGGTAGTCTGCATGCTGCCATCTAGCATTTCAGCAGCAAGCGTTGTGGTGTCGTGGTAGCGTTGTTCGTACAAATTAACAACCCGCTCGTGAGCGGTTGCTGGTTCTCTTTCTTGTACGGGTGAATGCATTTACTAGGGCCTTGGTATCTTTGGAGCGGGAGTTTTGAATGTTAGTTCAGTGCTTCTGCTCGGAAGACTTGTTAGTAGCTGTATCGGACTTAAGCGTTCTTTTGAAGAGGCTTTCACCGTTGCGGCACAGTTCACGAGTTACACGTGATTCCAGCATAGTTTGTTAAAGGTAGACTTATCTTAACACGCTATAGCTAGTGTGCTAGCCGTAAAAATTACACCACCTGTAGCGTACACCGCTAAGTAGCGAGCGCAATCAAAATAATGAGGCCAAAGATGATTCGGTAGTAGGCAAAGACTTTAAAATCGTGTTTGGCGACATACTGCAGCAGCCATTTTATAACCAGCAGCGCGGTCACAAACGCGATAATAGTACCAACAATCAACGCGGGAGCTCCGCCACTGACTGTATTTAGCTCATCTTTACCCTTTACCAGCTCATATGAACCAGCCAGCAGCAATATGGGGATACTCAAGTAAAACGAGAAAGCGGTGGCTGTAACACGGTCTAGGCCGCTTAGCAGGCCACCCATGATGGTCGCCCCGGAACGTGATACACCGGGCACCAGTGCCAGTACCTGATACAACCCAACCCTCACCGCCTGTCCGGTTGTCATATCCTCAAGCCGTGCTTTGCCCGACGTATTGCGGGGCGCCCGGTGATATTTCTCGATAATCAAAATTAAGATGCCGCCGATAATAAGCGCAATTGCCACTGTTAGCGATGCCGCGTCGGAGATTACATCCTTAAGCAAGAATCCAGCCACGACCGCCGGAATCGTAGCGGCGACCCAGGCAATCCAAAATCGCGTTATGGCTTTGTCGCCGGCAAATAAGCCTTTTATTTTATCTATCAGGTCATACCGATAAAACCACAGTACGGCCGCAATCGCGCCCATCTGAATCACTACCGTAAAAATCTTAGCCGTGTCTTTGTAGTTCATCAGGTCACTGGTCACAATCAAATGCCCGGTGCTGGAAATCGGCAGAAATTCAGTCACACCTTCAATAACACCAAGTAAAATTGCTTGCAAAATTTCCATTACAGCTAATTATAGCCTACTAAAAGCATAAAACTTTTGGTCATATTAAAGTCGTCTTTTGGCACTACCCTAGAACAAGTTTTGTGCAACTTAAAAAGACTAGAATTAATCCTATATAACCTCAATCTCAAGCGTTACTTCTGTTGACGGGATGGCATTGTCACCTTCTTTGACTAGACAAAATTGTTCTTTGTAGCTACCAGGCTTCTGCTTGTTCGCCGAAATCGAGAACTCAACCAAAAATGACTGTTCCGGTTCTACAAATTCAATTGGCTGTGCCTTGTTGCCTTTTTTAGATGCTGCGTAGAGATTAAAAGACGGACGATTATCCCCATACCAGTTTTCGCTTCTAAACTTTGATGCTCTGTTAATTGGCTCGGCTGTGGCAAGCGCCAACGGATTTGTGCCGGCAAAATGGCCGCTTGAGGCAAATAAGGCGGCCGGTGAGTTGTTTTTATATTCTATTCTTATTATTTTTGTTTCGTTTTTCTTGAGCTTAACTGTAATCGGTTTTGAAATCGGTGTGACGTTAGTATCTACTGCCTCCATTTTTGATGCGGCCTCGTTCATGGCAAGTACTGCGCTCAACTTCTTGTTTCTTTTTAAATACAACTTTATGTTAAGAAGGTTTAGGCGGTAAAAAATAAAGTGCTTAAAAACCTGGAGTTGTTGGCTAACAAAATTAGTCTCTGTGGGTTTTTTGATAATCAATACAATATGGGTTGCCATGTAGCCGTTAAAGAGAATCTTGGAGTGTTCGCTGCCCCACTTAGGACTGAGCGTAAATCGCTTATCCGCCTGGCTGGAACCTAAGTTAAAATTAAGAGCACTCACGATGTAGCCCTGCTTACTTAATTTCTTAAACAGATCGTATAAATCTCGTTGTCGCCAAAACACGGTATCTGAATTATCCAGTGTATCCGTATCCGATAGTATGTTTGCTTCGGTTGTATGGACTGCCCAGCCGCCTGGCGCAAGGCAGTTAAGACTGTTCATAATAAATTCTTTGCTTTTCTCGATTGAGCCAAGGTGCCCCAGCGCACAATTCGACCATATAAAATCAAACTTGCCGTTGAAGTCTTTCGGAATCTTGTTCATATCAACCGAGCGATAAGCTACATTTTTAGCAAATACATCTGGCGGGCAAATATTGTCCGTGTTTAAAGACTGGCTGCCTTGGGCGAGTTGACCATTATTCCAGGACGAGGCTTTAATCGTTGTAAAGTCCTGATCGGTGGCCATGACTTGCACGCCGTAACTAGCAAACAGTGCCGGCAGCCGTTCCATGCCAACGCCAAACCCCAAGCCACGTTTATTTTCTTCGACTACTCCGCGTTCATACAAGGCTTGCGCCATGATGGCATTCTGCCAGAACTTATTAGCTTCAAGCGCAAAGTTGCCCCGACCAGATTCGGTTTGGTTTAGTAGTGCGGCCCATTTTTTATACCATATGGTAGTTAAGTCCGCGCGCAGGAATGCTTTGCTTCGCATGTTAAGCTCCCAGTCGTTTTTTTAGTTCGGTAAGACGCGGCATAAACGAGCTGGCTGCGCCTTCAAGCTGGAGTACTTTGAGAGCGCCGACGAGCACGTACAACCCGTCAACGTCCGCCTCACTCAGCTCCGACGTATCTTCACACTGGCGGAAGCGGTAGTCAATTTTTTCAACCAGCCATTTTTCCTCACTGGCTTTTAATGAAGTGGTTTGAATTTTAGGAGTTTCACCCGCAGCTTCGCTTTCTTTTACAACCTCAAGTGACCGGGCTGAATGATCTTTTTTCCGTAGGTGGCCACGTTCTATCAGACTGGTAACGTGCAACGCAACGGTACCAACGGACGAGTAATTACAGCCAACCATAATTTCGCGGTAACTCGGGCCATAACCGTGCTGGACAACAAATTCATCAATAAAAGTCAGGAGTTCACGCTGTTTTTTAGTTGGCCGGATGGCTTTGCTCATTTGCTATGCCTGTATGCTTGGTGACCGTGCGAAGGATGTGCAAAAATTCGAAATGGTCCGTGCTTGACAGGTTTTGTTTGGCCGCCGAATTTTTCGGGGAAAATATACACTTTATACCAGAAATAGTTCCAGCCCGTGAAGAAACCGGCAGCAATAAACTGTCCAAATTCAGGTTTAATACCAACGTTTTGCAGACCCAGCAGAATAAGATAATTTAACAGAAATGCATTGAGTACCGTATACACGACATACCGTTTAGCGCTGGCACCAAGTTGGGCGCTATCTTTATTTTTACTAAATACCCAGTACCGCTGGAGCAGGAAGTTAATCGTAATACCAACTGCGTTGCCAACAAGGTTAGCTAGGAACAGACCAATATGATTATCGAGTAAGACAATCAGAATGTAGCCGCTCCAAAACCAGGCACCGCCACTTACCATATACTCAGCAAAGCGCCAGATTTCGTTCTTTGTATGTTTTTTCGTTTTTGTGGCCATATGTATGAATATATTAGTCTTTATGTCCAGTATAACACCGAGTGATACAATAAGATGAACCTATGAAAAACAATGCTTCGCTTGTGTACGCGCTTTTCCTTATCCTGGGTGACTTCTTAGCCTTAAGTGCTGCGTTTGTCAGTGCCTACATTTTGCGGGTTAAGGTCGACGATCGTCCACTTATTCAGCAAATCCCAGCTGAGACATATCTGTACGCTTCTTTAGCAGTGCTACCTCTATGGATAGCCGTACATGCACTAATTGGCTTGTACCATCGCAATACCTACGAAAACCGGTTTCGGGAATTTGGCCGGCTGATAATTGGCTCCTTTCTCGGCATTCTAGTCGTTATTGGGTATGATTTTGTATCACCAGATGAACTGTTCCCGGCCCGGCTTGTAGTAGTGTATGCGTTGGTGCTCGGGTTTAGCTATTTAGTACTGTTTAGGGGTGTCGCCCGGTTGCTGCGCAGCATTTTCTTTAGCTTTGGTAGCGGCGTTACCAATGTACTGATTATTGGTGGCAAAAGCAGCGCTCGAACTGGGTTAATTGCGGAGCTGAAAAACACGCGCCACTCTGGTTACCGAATTGTGGGCGTAGTTGGAGAAGGTACTAAATTTCAGGAGTTTGATAGCTTTGAGGAGGCACTTAGCAATTTACAAAATACACCGATTCACACCATCGTACAGACCGAACTCTATAAAAACGGCATCAAAAATGACGAAATTATGAGCTATTCCCAAAACAAACACATTACCTATCGCTTTATCCCCGGTAACAGCGAGCTCTTTATTGGCAACATCGAAGTTGAGTTGTTTCGGGGGACACCGGTAATTACTGTTCATCAAACCTCACTCGTTGGCTGGGGGCGCATAACAAAACGATTATTCGATATTATTGCTGCCTCTATTTTGCTGGTGATAACCAGCCCGATTATGTTGGTGGCAGCCATTTTTATGAAATTGTTAAACCCGCGGGAAAGTATTATTTTTACTCAAATTCGGCTGACACAATTCGACAGGCCATTCAAAGTTTATAAATTCCGTAGTCAATACAAAAAATTTGATGGCACCACGCCCGAAGAAGCCTTTAAGATATTAGGCAGACCAGAATTATCTGTACAATATCGTGCTAACGGCGACAGTATTAGCAATGATCCACGCATCATCCGGCTGGGTAATTTCTTGCGAGCATCGAGCATTGATGAACTACCGCAACTGATAAATGTTTTAAAGGGAGATATTAGTTTGATTGGTCCGCGGGCACTAATTCCGGAAGAGCTTAAAAACTATCCCCATAAACATAACTTATTGAGCGTACGTTCGGGGTTAACCGGGCTGGCACAGGTTTCTGGTCGCCGTGACCTCACTTTTGAGGAACGTCGTAAACTTGATGCCTACTACGTACAAAATTGGAGTTTTTGGCTCGACGTTATCATTCTGTTAAAGACTCTTCGTGCCATTATCGCCGGTGCCGGAGCTAAGTAATGTCATCAGATGTGCAATCTGGCTTACAAGATAAAAAAGTAGCAATTGTGCATGACTGGCTAATAGCTGGTGGTGCCGAACGAGTTGTTTTAGAATTGCATCGAATGTTCCCGGATGCACCGATTTATACCTCGTATTGCACTCCCGAGTGGCGTGAGCGCCTGGACAACAAAGTGGTTACTGGATTTTTGCAGAATTGGCCGTTTCCTGCGTTACGTAAGTTTGTGCCGTTTTTGCGGATTTGGTGGTTTTCTAGCATCAATCTGCACAATTATGATTTAGTAATTAGTAGTTCAGGCGCCGAGGCAAAAGGCATAAATGCCGCCGCTGGGGCGCTACATATAGCGTACATTCATGCACCGACCCACTACTACTGGAGTCGTTACGATGAATACCTGAAAAGCCCTGGGTTTGGTATGTTTGATCTACTGGCTCGAATTGGGTTGAAGCTGCTAGTTAAACCCCTACGTAACTGGGACTTTAGCGTGGCTCAAAAACCACACGTACTAGTAGCCAACTCAAGTCATACCCAGGCTGCTATCCAAAAATATTACCTGCGGAACAGCGAAGTCGTATATCCGCCTGTAGATATTGAACGGTTTGCAGGTGTTGCCCCGCCCAAAGAAGGCCGCAAAGGCTTTGTTATTACCGGCCGACAAACCCCGTACAAGCGCTTTGAGTTAGCGGTGCAGGCCTGCACCGAGCTCAATCTACCGCTAACGGTTGTCGGGGACGGTCCCGATAACCAACGCCTGCGCAAAATGGCTGGCCCATCAATTACCTTCACCGGCTTTGTGAGCGAATCAGAAATTGCCAAGTATGTAGCCAGCGCCGAAGCCTTTATATTCCCAGGCACTGATGATTTTGGCATCTCTCCAGTAGAGGCATTGGCGGCCGGAACTCCAGTGATTGCCTATAAAGCCGGTGGTGCCCTCGACTACGTCACTCCTAAAACTGGTCTTTTTTTCGGAAAACAAACGGTTGAGTCGCTCGTTACCGCATTAGAGTCATTCAAAACAAAGAAATATTCTTCTGGAGATATAAAAATGTCTGCCCGTGTATTTTCAAATGAACATTTTCGTACAAACATGCTGACTGTGATTAAAAACGCTCTATAGTAATCGCTACCGCCTTCAAAATTGTTAACCATATTAGGAGAATATCATGTGCGGAATTGTTGGTTACACCGGCAAAAAAACAGCGTTACAACCAGTACTCGATGGGCTAACGTCCCTTGAGTACCGAGGCTATGATTCAGCCGGGGTCACGCTATTAGACAAGAAATCTGCTAAAACTTTTAAAGAAATGGGTCGGGTTAAAAACATCGTGGGGCCAAGCACAGAACATCCGCTGGCAGCCACTGCTACCACGGCAATTGGCCACACAAGGTGGGCAACGCATGGTAAGCCAACTACTCTCAACGCCCATCCGCATTGGAATACCGACGAAACTATTTTTGTCGTCCACAACGGGATTATCGAAAATCACCGGGAAATCAGAAAAATGCTGACAAAAGCCGGCTACAAATTTGCCACCGAAACCGATACCGAAGTTATCCCGCAGTTGATTGATTACCACCTAAAACAACACCAGGACTTTGAAAAAGCATTTACCGCTACTATCCAGGACTTGCGCGGAGCTTACGCCATTGCAGCGGCGACTACCCATGATCTGGCGACCCTTTACATTGCCCGTCTTAGCAGCCCGCTTATTATTGGTGTTGGTACTGGTGAAAATTTTATTGCCTCTGACCCCACAGCTATTGCTGCTCACACCAAAAAGGTTATTTTCTTAAATGACTACGAAATTGCCAAAGTTACTCCTGACACCGTCGAAGTTCATAACAGCAAAAGTACTAAAGCGGTTCATCATAATGCCACCGAAGTTGATTATGATATTGAACAAAGTAATTTGGGCACATACCCCCATTTCATGCTCAAAGAAATTAATGAAATACCGGATACAATTCGTTCGGCTACCAACGGACGCATACGTCCGGCCACTGGTATTGTAAAGTTGGGCGGTCTCGAATCAGTCGAGGAACAAC
>CAZIMF010000004.1:0-38832 GCA_964540445.1 uncultured Candidatus Saccharibacteria bacterium | reverse complement strand
GGAGTTTTGCGCAGGCTTCGAAATCGGCCTTGAGGCGATTATGACAATTAAACCACAGAATGCATATACGCCGCTATCCCGTTATCCGAGTATTTCTCAGGATATCTGTCTCGAGATTGATGAATCGCTACCATACGGGACGCTCACTGACGCATTGGATGCTGCCTTACAGGCAAGCACCAAACTTGACCTAGTAATTGATTTTGAGCCGATTGACATCTATAAAGCAGATAACTCTGATAAAAAACATATCACCTATCGTGTTACCGTTACCAGCTATGAACGAACCTTGACTGAAGATGCTGTAACCGCAATTCTGACTCAAGTGGCGTCTGTTTTGCATGAATCACACGGTGCTATACGGATATGATACGCAAGTATCTGGCGGTGCTGATAGTGCTCGTCGGCCTAGCTGGTATATTTCTCGCTCCATCCTCAAGTACGCAAGCACAAGGCGTCAACGATTTTATAATCAACAAATTTGTAGCCGATTACGTCATCGATAATAAGGCAGTTGGCGGTTCGATGCACACTACTGAAACCATTAATCTTACCTTTTCAGCACAAAATCACGGTATTTTACGGGCGATTCCTGCCAGCTATAATGGTTTTAAAACCAAGCTAAAAATTCGACAAGTCGAACGTAATGGCCAAAAAGAACCGTTTACAACCTATAAAGAGAATGACAATCTGGTGCTAAAAATTGGCGATGCGGATAAAACGATAACTGGCAGTCAGCAGTATAAAATTACCTACGATCAAGAACGCATTATTAACTTTAACGGCCCCGCGGAGCTTTATTGGGATATTAACGGCACTGAATGGAAGCAACCCTTCCAGTTTGTTGAGGCAACCGTTCATTACAAAAATAATAGTCTCAACAGTAATGAGGCAAGCTGCTTTACCGGTACTTTTGGGAGTAGTGGTAAAAATTGCTTTGTGACACAAAAAAACGAAGCTATCGAAGTTTCGGCTCAAAACCTCAAACCCGGCGAAGCACTAACCGTGCGTGCCCCGATTAATGCAACATTTATTCAGCCAGGTATAACTCAAAAAATTACCGATAACATTGCTTCATTAGTTGGGTTGGTAGCTGGTTTAGTGATAGCAATTGCTTCATTTTTTATTTGGTATAAACATGGTAAAGATTTTAAGGGCAGAGGCGTTATAGTTCCCGAATACGAAGCACCCAATAGCCTAACCCCGGGTGAGGTTGGCATACTGGCTGACTATACCGTAGATAATCGTGATATCACAGCTACGCTTATTGACTTGGCTGTCAGAGGTTATATTACGATTAACGAAAATGTGTCTAAGACGCTTGGTCTTTTTACAAAACGCACATACACCTTAGAGCTAAAGCGAGCTGACTTTACTCATCTAAGAAAACACGAACAAACCTTAATGACGGCATTGTTCCCAGAGCAGACTATCGGTGCAATTAGCGATCTAAGTAAGGTAAATAAGACAAAAATGTCAGCCTCTATTATTAAAATGAAAAAAGAATTAAAAGATAGTTTAGTACGAAGCTATGGTCTAATCGAAAGCAGTTCGGCGACAGTGCCGCTTATTATTGCTTGGGTGTCGGTTGCAGCCTTGGCGGCTTTTGGCGTGTTTACCCAAAGTCTTGGTTCGTTTCTTGGTGTTGGTATCGCCGGGATAGTTCTTGGTCTGTTTAGCGCTAAGATGCAGCGCAGAAGTCACGCCGGCGTTGAAGCGTATGAAAAAATTCTTGGCCTTAAGCTGTATATGGATACTGCCGATCGGGAGCGTCTGAAAATGATGCAAAGTGTTGAGCGACCTTACGCTGAACCATCAAAAACGGTTGAACTATTCGAAAAATTATTACCATATGCCGTGGCGCTCGGCGTAGAAAAGAGCTGGGCTAAGCAGTTCGATTCAATACTAACGGAAGCTCCTAGTTGGTATGGCAGTAATTCCTCAAACGCTTTTACGGCTGGTTATATCGCCAGCTCCATTGGTAACGCAACAGGCAGTTTTTCATCTAATTTTGCGGCTAGCACCACTGACTCTTCGTCTAGTAGCGGAGGTGGTGGGGGCTTTTCGGGTGGCGGCGGAGGAGGAGGTGGCGGCGGTGGCTGGTAACCCCTCAGCTCCCAACGAACTGCTACCGGCAGCCCGGGCGATAGTTATTCATAACAATCGCTTGTTAGTCATGCGCCGCAATAAATTTGGCAAGCAGTATATGGTTATCCCAGGGGGCCGGATAGAACCCGGCGAAAAACCAGAAGAAGCACTGCTACGGGAAATGGCCGAAGAAACGATGGTTACGATTGCCAATCCCCGATTAGTGTTTATTGAAGAGCCAAACGATAACCGGTGGGGTACGCAGTATCTGTACCTGTGTGATTATGTAAGCGGTGAGCCGCAACTGCATCCTGATAGTGACGAAATGAAGAGCAATAAAGAGGGCGGTAATCTTTATGAACCAGGCTGGATAGATCTTGATAGATTTCCTGACAAGGCATTACCGTTCCGCTCAAGCCGAATGGCCGAAGAAATGGTTGCTGCCTTTCAGCACGGCTTTCCGGACACACCAAAACGGTGGATTCTAGATCCGCCTGTGGTAGAATAACTGTAAGCGAGTATGGGCATCGCCTATGCGAAATTAAAGAGGGAGAAGTAAACATTGAGTGTAAAAAATAATAGTCAGAGAATTTTCATTCTTGTTATTGTGGCTGTCTTTGTTCTGACATCAGTAGCAATAACATTATCGGTTATCATTGATGCTGCACGTAAGAAAGATCCACAGTCGCAAGTAAGCAGCGCAGAACTTGAAAAAGCCAAAAAGGCATTAGCCGATCAGCAAAATCAGCAAAATCAACAAACGCAACCTATAACACCACAGGAGGGTAAATTGGAAGGCACAAAACTAGCAAATTTTACACCGGTTGAAAAAACCGCACAACTACAAATCACCGACATTGTACCGGGCACCGGCGCAGAAGTAGCCAAGGGTGGCACGGTTACCGCACACTACACCGGTGCACTTGCTAAAGACGGCACTATTTTTCAAAGCAGCAAAGATACCGGTCAACCATTTACCGCCTCACTTGACGGCGTTATCCAGGGGTGGCAGCAGGGTATACCCGGCATGAAAGTCGGTGGAACTCGCCGCTTAGTCATTCCTGCCGAACTTGCGTATGGTGGCCAAGCAACCGGAAATATTCCTGCCAACTCAGACTTGGTATTTGATATTGAACTTCTCGACACAAAATAGCCATAAACACAATATGTAGCGTACTTGACGCATTTTGAAACGCTACATATAATATAAGTACCTATACAAAGTAAAGTCTCTAATAAAACGAAAAGGACACATCGCATGCCAAAAGACATTACAATATTTACCACAAATACGTGCGCGTACTGTGTAATGGTTAAAAAATGGCTAGGCACCAAGGGGCTGACCTACCAAGAAGTAAATCTGGATGAACATCCAGAACGACAGCAAGAAGCCTTCGAGCTAAGCGGTCAATTGGCAGTTCCAGTTACTGTAATTACTAAGGACGACGATACCAAAGAAGTTGTCGTTGGTTATAATCTTGCAAAACTTGCGCCGGCTGTATCGTAAGCTTATGGCAGAACTATGAATGAAGATAAAAAAATACACGATGTCGTAACTATCGGTGCAGGACCAACTGCATTGTCCGCGGCAATATATACCACCCGCGAAGATCTCGATACCGTACTATTTGAAAAAGGTGTCATCGGTGGCTTAGCTTCAATAACTGACTGGGTCGATAATTATCCTGGTTTTCCAGAAGGAGTAGCTGGCTTAGAATTGGGCGATAAATTACAAAAACAAGCCGAACGGTTTGGCGCTAAAATCGAGCTAGGTGAAGTTACGCACATCGAAAGTGACGGACAGTTAGTCAGCCTTCAAACAACCAGCGGTCAGATTCAGGCTAAAGCCGTTTTAATTGCTACCGGCAGTGACTATAAAAAAATTGGTGTACCAGGCGAAGCAGAATACTATGGACGGGGTGTGCACTACTGTGCAACCTGTGACGGAGCCTTTTACCGTGATAAGCGGTTGGTTGTGGTTGGCGGCGGTAATTCGGCCGTGCAAGAAGCAATCTTCTTGACTCGTTATGCAACACACATCGACTTACTAGTACGCGGGCCAAAGATGCGTGCCTCCGAAGTGCTGCAACAAGATCTTACTAAGCACACCGATAAAATTACCGTCCATTTTAATACTCCAACCAATGAAATAGTCGCTAAAGATAATAAGATTATTAAGGTTATTGGCACAAAAGACGGCGTTGCCACCGACTTTATGACTGACGGCGTCTTTGTATTCGTTGGTTTGCAGCCAAACACTGAATTTTTAAAAGGTAGTATCGAACTCGACGAAATTGGTCTCATAAAAACCGATGAAAACTTACAGACCAATATGCCCGGTGTATTTGCCGCAGGCGATGTTCGCAGCGGTGCCACTATGCAAATTGCCAGTGCATGCGGCGAAGGAGCAACTGCAGCGCTTCTGATGCGTAAATACCTTGAAGAACTAGAACGGCAGTCAGTTTCAGTTGCAGCTTAAAGGCTCTGGACTTTATGTCGGCAGCGTTTTTTAAGAGGTATTAGTCGATCTGGCACATTGGTTATAATTGCGGCCGATGGATATAAGAAATGCAAAAACTGCGCTAAGAACAGACTATTTACCGTAAAAATCATAAACTTTCGTTTGTGGTGTTTGGCATATAAATAAACCAATGGACTTAATACCCAAAAATTAAGCGACAGCCCAGTAAAACTAAATAGTCTGGCTTTAAAAATTCCTTCAAAAGGACGCGTTAATTCTGATACGTAGGTATCAATATCTGGCCTGAATCTGGAGAAAAGAAGCATTTCGGCTGTGTCGGCGCTGGTGACTATTGGCGTAGGGCCACTATATTTTTTTAGAGCAGAATAGAGCGGTTCCGACCAATCTTTGCCCTTACAATCTATGAGCAGTCGTTTGTCGCCAGCTGCTTCAACTGCCTCTGCGAATAATGGTATTGGATGCCCACTTTTGGTAACGGTTGTATTAATTTCTCGTAAGGTCAGGTCGCTGACGTTTTTATTTATGCTAGCCAAGCGAAGAAGATTCTGATCGTGGAAGACGATTAAGTGACGATCTTTGGTCATTCTTACATCAAACTCGATGGCATCAACATCTAATCCAGCAGCCATCTCAATCCCAGTAATTGTATTTTCGGGCTCAATTCCAGCAGCGCCCCGGTGGCTAATTAAAATCATATGGTAAAGTATAGGGTAAAGTTGAGCATAGAGAAAAGTATCCAGTAATGAAGAAAGGTATCAACCATGCCAGATTTTAATAAAGTTGTAACTCCTGGTGACATAGCCAGCGGCATTGTAAACACAGTTATTGAGATTTCACAGGGCTCTAGTTTAAAAATTGAATGGAACCGTGAGCTAGCTTGTTTTGAGTTGGACCGCGTTGAACCCATGATTTTTGCAAAGCCATGTAACTATGGTTTTATCCCGGGGACCCTCGATGAAGATGGTGATGAACTTGATACGCTGATTGTTTCTCATGAGCCACTGCCAACTGGGCTGCTCTTAAAAGTTCGGGTTATTGGCATTTTAAACTTTATTGATGACGGCGAAGCCGATCATAAAGTTGTGGCAGTACCGGCAGACGACCGTAATAATGGCGATAGTATTCATACACTGGCAGATTTAGGTGAACGGTGGATGGAACAAATCACACACCACTTTACGCACTACAAAGACCTTAAAAAGCCTGGCAGTACAACTGTTGAAGGTTGGGGCGACATTGATCATGCCAAGAAAATCATCAATGAATGCATCCAACGTTTTAACGGCTAACGTAGCCTAACTGTACATATTTCATCCATTCGGTATGGCGTCTCTATTGAAACTGCTTACGTTTATTGCCATACTAAGGACATATAGATATATAAACAGGTGGGAAACACATGAAGACACGGGTGGCAATTAATGGCTTTGGGCGAATCGGGCGTATTTCGTTCCGTGCAGCATTCGACAGAAGTGACATAGAAATAGTTGGCTTAAATGACTTAACCGACACAAAAACACTGGCGCACTTACTAAAGCACGACACAAACTATGGCGAATACGCTCACACAGTAAGCTTTGATGATAAAAACCTTATTGTTGACAACGTAAAAATTCCTGTCTACGCCGAAAAAGATCCAGCTGCACTCCCCTGGAAGGATTTAAATGTCGACGTGGTTATCGAATCCACCGGTCGCTTTACAAAGTACGAAGATGCCTTAGCGCATATTAAAGCCGGTGCTAAAAAAGTTGTCCTCTCTGGTCCTAGCAAAAGCCCAGAAGTTAATACAATAGTTATTGGTGCCAACGAAGACGAACTCAAAGAAGCTGGGCAAGTAATCAGCAATGCCAGCTGTACCACTAACAGTGCGGCTGCTGTCATGGACATCATGGAGCAAAACTTTGGTGTCGATAAGGCCATGTTAACTACCGTTCACAGCTATACGGCGAGCCAGGCTATCCAGGATGCC
Source organism: uncultured Candidatus Saccharibacteria bacterium (assembly GCA_964540445.1). GTDB lineage: Bacteria > Patescibacteriota > Saccharimonadia > Saccharimonadales > 2-12-FULL-41-12 > JALQXV01. The sequence goes on along the minus strand of CAZIMF010000004.1, from coordinate 32,293 downwards.
CCCGCTAAAGATTTGCGTGAAGGACGAACAGCCGCAGCTAACATTGTTCCTACGACCACTGGAGCCGCCATTGCAGTTGCTTTAACAGTACCAAGTCTAAAAGGTAAATTTGACGGCATGAGTATTCGCGTACCAACGCCAGTTGTGTCAATTAGCGATATTACTATGGTTCTTAAGCGAGACACCACTGTCGAAGAAATTAACGAGGTATTTAAAAAAGTTGCCGCCGAGCCGTACTACCAAGGTATTTTAGGTGTCAGCGAAGAGCCGCTCGTTAGCCATGACTATATTGGGAATAGCCATTCCGGAACCGTTGACCTGCTGCTTACCAATGTCGTTGCCGGCAATCTGGTCAAAGTAGTGGTATGGTACGACAACGAATGGGGCTACAGCAACCGTCTTGTCGAACTTGTTGCCGATGTTGGCCGCTTGCTTAAGCCATAAAATTTCAAAACAGCCAGAACCCAGTTATACTGATAACAAATGAAAATCGCACTAAGCACCGATCACGCTGGATTTGAAGCAGTTCAGAAGCTGCAGACATTCCTCGAAGCCAAAGGCCACGAGTGTGTTACTTTCAAGCCAGAGCAGTACAACCAGGATGACGACTATCCTGATTTTATAAAACCGGCTGCCGAGGCGGTCGCATCAGGCAGTTGTCAGTTGGGGATTATTTTTGGCGGCAGTGGCCAAGGCGAGGCGATGGCAGCCAACCGTGTAAAAGGCGTTCGTTGTGGGGTCTACTATGGCCCCGAGATGCCTGTTGGCCCGATAGATGCCGAAGGTGATCGTGCGCACGACCAATACGAAATTCTTCGCCTAAATCGCCAGCATAATGATGCGAATATGCTCAGCTTGGCGGGGCGTTTTCTTACCCAAGAAGCTGTTGAAACGGCTGTAACTATCTGGCTAGAAACACCTTTTAGCGGGCTCGAACGACATCAGCGGCGCAATAATAAACTCGATTCATAATATGGGTAGCATCATTTGTCCGGCCATACTTGCAAGCGACGAATCAGTGTATGCCGCCCAAATTAAAAATGTGGCATCATTTGCCCAGCGAATTCAGATAGATTTGATGGATGGTGAGTTTGCATCACCAAAGTCTATCGGTCTCGACAAGGTATGGTGGCCCGTTGGTATTAAGGCCGATATTCATCTGATGTATCAAAACCCAATGGAGTACCTGCAGCAATTGATACATCTGCAGCCACATATGGTTATTGTGCATGTAGAAACGATGTTTCACCACATGCATTTTGCAGCCGAGCTTCATAAAGAAGGGATCGAAGTAGGCTTAGCGGTATTACCAGAAACACCGATAGCTAACGTAGAACAGATTTTAAACAGTTTTGACCACCTGTTAATTTTTAGTGGTAATCTAGGTCATTTTGGGGGTAAAGCCGACCTGAGCCTGCTGAGCAAGGTTCAGGAAGCCAAACAGCACCATCCTGACCTTGAATTTGGCTGGGACGGGGGGGTTAACCTCGGAAATGCCAAACAATTGGCTGAAGGCGGTATCGATGTTCTAAATGCTGGGGGTGCTATTCAAAAAGCCGAAGATCCCGCAAATGCCTATAAAGCGCTTGTAGAAACAGTTGCGTAACGTATAATCATTAGCAATACGTAAAAAATACAATGAGGTATAGAATGTTACGAAACCAAAAGGGCTTCACGTTAATTGAGGGATTGCTGGTTACTATAGTTGTGCTCCTAATTGGTTTTACTGGTTTCTATGTGTATAAGGCCAATAAAGACGATAAAAAAACGGCAGAAAGCAACTCGCAAACAACTAAGCAAGCAAGTCAAGAGCCAAAAGATGCTCAACCAACTGATGTCACTCAGGGCTGGAAAGCGTTTTCTAGTGCCGAAGAGAAATTCTCACTCAAGTACCCTCCTACATGGGTAGAGCCAAATAACGCGGCAAACTGCGGCGGTGCTTTTTTTAGGGGTGCATCCGAAATCGGCCGCGGTGCGTGCCAGTCAGATGGTGGCCCACAGATTCAAGTTTTGTCCGTTGATGGCGATCAATCGGCCTCACTTGCGCCATCTACTGACTATAGTAAGGATATTCATGCTGATGATGTAATGGTAAGCGGTGTGACAGGTCAAAAATTTGTAAGTGTAGCAAACGGTGATTTTTTAATCCAAGCCGGAACTAAAAGCACTCAATATATTTTCTACACAAACGGTAGAACGTACACTGCCCTTTATTCAGATGGTGCTGGCAAATTTAAGGACGCTGAAGCTGATTTTAACCTGATGGTCACAAAAACCTTACAATTTAAACCGTAAGCTAACCTGATATAATCGTAAGCGAGATGGCTAAAACTCACAGTATTACCAAATTAGAAGAGACAGCTAACGATATTCGCAAGAGTATCATTACTATGTTAGAACATGCCGGTAGCGGCCACAGCGCTGGGCCGCTTGGCTTAACCGATATTTTTACTGCTCTCTATTTTGATATTTTAAAACACGATCCAAAAAAACCAGACTGGGACCAACGCGACATTTTGCTCCTCAGCAATGGTCATACAGTGCCAGTACGGTACGCAACAATGGCCCATGCCGGTTATTTTGACGTTAAAGAGCTTATGACACTTCGTCAGTTTGGTTCCCGTTTGCAGGGGCATCCTGAGCGCACTAAACTACCTGGTCTCGAAAATACTAGCGGTCCGCTTGGCTGCGGTTTAAGCCAGGCTGCAGGAATGGCTTTGGCCATGCGTATGAACAAAGACATGCATCGTTGGATTTATGTCGTTTTGGGCGACGGCGAACTCGATGAAGGGAATATTTGGGAAGCTGCGATGCTGGCTGGCAAGTATAAACTCAATAATGTGATTGGGATTATCGATCGCAACAATATCCAAATTGATGGTCAAACCGAACATGTTATGCCCCTTGAGGATTTAGCTGCTAAATGGGAGGCTTTTGGCTGGCACGTACTCGAAATAGACGGCAATAATATTCAGGCTGTCATTGATGCCTGTGCGCTGGCTCGTGCAATTGTAGAAAAACCAGTTATGATCATCGCTCGAACAATTCCCGGTAAAGGTGTTGATTTTATGGAATATGACTTCCATTGGCATGGTTCTCCGCCAAATCACGAACAAGCCAAGCAGGCACTCCATGACCTCCGTACCCTACAGGGCAGAATCAGGAGTGAGCATGAGTAATTTGCACCTAGTTGATATTGATAAAGGTACCGAGGATGAGCCAATTCGAAAGGGTTTTGGTAAAGGTCTGTTAGCAGCAGGTAAAGCAAATGAAGACGTTGTAGCGGCCTGTGCTGACTTAACTGACAGTACTCAAATGAGTTTGTTCAAAGCTGAATTCCCTGACCGATTTATCGAAATAGGCGTGGCCGAACAAAATCTTGTTACTGTTGGTTCGGGCATGGCTGCCATGGGAAAGATACCATTTGTCAGCAGCTATGCGGCATTTAGCCCTGGCCGCAACTGGGAACAAATTCGAACTACAATTTGTTTAAACGATATGCCGGTCAAAATTGTTGGATCGCACGCCGGTCTTAGTGTTGGCCCAGACGGTGCGACACATCAGATGCTTGAAGATATTGCACTTATGCGTGTGTTACCAAATATGGTCGTTGTTGTGCCGGGTGACAGCCTCGAAGCCGAAAAGGCAACCCAAGCACTGGCTCAAGATACTCGTCCTGCCTATTTGCGCCTTGCCCGCGAAGCGACGCCAATTATAACTACCGACAAGACACCTTTTGAAATCGGCAAAGCGTATGTCTATGTACCTGGCTCTGATATTACTATTATCGCTACTGGCACCATGACTTATCAGGCAATGGTAGCGGCACACAAACTGTACATTCAGGGTATTGACGCCGAAGTCGTGCACGTGCCAACTATTAAACCGCTTGATGCAGTCACAATTTTAGCCAGCGTTCGAAAAACTAATCACGTTATTACTGTCGAAGAAGCCCAGATTAACGGAGGACTTGGCGGAGCCATTGCCGAACTGCTCAGCGAAGAACACCCAGCTAAATTAAAGCGCCTCGGTATGCGCGATCACTTTGGAGAATCAGGTAAACCAGATGAGCTTTTTGAGCACTTTGGGCTAACGGCTAAGCATATTATGTTGGCAGCCCACCAACTCGTTAAATAGTCTAAGCAAAGTATCTATTTAAGGGGTATAGACTTGATCTTGTGAGTCAGTATCGCAGTTTGCCTGTGCTTCACCCATTGAACCGTCTTCAAGACTAGGCTCTAACGTTCCGCATTCTGTTGGTATATCGACGCGCAATACTGAATCAACAGCACTGCAGCCACTTAGTGCTGCAGCCGAAAGTCCGGCAGCAATAATTACCAATGGCGTAGCGAGTCGTCTTGCATCAAATAGTCTGCCTGTCTCCATAAGTATAATAACCTCAACTTTTACAATAATATAACACATCTTAGTCCTATAAGCAACAACCGCAGCCATACATAGAACCTTTGCAATACAAGCATAAGCAAGTACAATTGAACAATATGCCATTAACGTTAAAACAGATACGCCAAAATACTACGGCTGCTCGTGAGCTCATGGCACGTGCCCGTACCGAGCATTTTGCCGTTGGTGCTTTTAATCTTGATAATCAAGAGACCCTCAAGGCCGTAGTTCGTGCTGCCGTTGCCAAAGAATCGCCCGTTTTAGTCGAGGTAAGTCATGGTGAGGTTGAATCGCTTGGTCTCGATAACATTCGTGACATGGTCGATAACTATAAACATGAACTAGGCATTGAGATTTATATTAATCTCGACCACAGCCCAACGCTAGAAGCTGCTAAAGCTGGCATCGAAGCAGGGTTTGAGTTTATCCATATTGATGTATCACAGGCAAAGCATGATGCAACCGAGCAGGAAATTATTGATGCTACACGCAAAGTCGTCCAGTATGCTCAGCTCACTGGGGCCCTCGTTGAAAGCGAGCCGCATTACTTTGGCGGCGGTTCCGCCCTATTTAAAGAAGCTTTTGACTACGAAGAAGTTAAAAAAACATTTAGCACCCCCGATGGTTCGCGCTATTTTGTGGATGCAACTGGCATCGACACCTACGCAGCCGCAGTCGGTAACTTGCATGGTTCGTATCCGGTGCCTAAGATACTCGATCTTGAGTTGCTGCAAACCATTCGTGATGCAATCGGTGTGAATATAAGTCTTCATGGCGGCAGCGGCACACCGCTCCATTATTTTGTTGATGCAGCAAAAATTGGCGTTACTAAAATCAACATTAACTCTGATATGCGGCTAGCTTTCCGTAATACCCTAGAAAAAACCTTAAAAGAACACCCCGATGAAATTGCAGTTATAAAGCTTATGGACGAAGTTATTGCAGCAGTGCAGGCAGTAGTTGAGTCAAAAATTGATGCCTTTGGCAGCGCCGGGAAAACCGGTAAGTAACTAGCTGCCATCAGCTAACTTGGCACACCGGCAGCAGTTGCTGTTGCAACCGGTAGATTATCCTTGCGCGTTTGGGTCAAATTGTGGCACAATAACAGCTATAGATAAGCATAAACAATAAAAAGGGTGGGACCGATGAGTCAGATTGATGTGTTGAGCGTAGGGGACGTCGTAACCGATGCCTTTATTAAACTATTTGATGATAAGGCTGAGGTACAACAAACCGAGCACGGACCTATGCTTGCCATACCATTTGGCACTAAACTCCCCTTTGATCATTCCGAAGTTCTGCACGCTGTTGGCAACGCTGCTAATGCTGCGGTTAACTTTGCCAGGCTTGGTCTGAACAGTGGTCTTGTTTCCAATGTAGGTAGCGACGGAGCCGGACGCGACATCATCCATGCGCTTGGGAAAGCCGATGTAGACAGCCGTTATGTTCACATCAATCCTAAAAAAGTAAGCAACTATCATTATGTGCTTTGGTACAAAGAAGAGCGCACCATCCTTATCAAGCACGAAGCTTACGATTACCATTGGCCGCACCTAAAGCCAAAAGAAATACCAAAGTGGATTTATTTCAGTTCGATTTCAGAAAGTGCACTAGAGTTTCACGATGACCTTGTAGAATGGCTCAACGATCATCCGGATGTTAAGCTGGCCTTTCAGCCAGGAACGTTTCAGATGGCTGCCGGCCTCGATCGTCTTAAGCACGTGTATGCCCGCACCGAACTTCTTGCTTTTAACCGCGAAGAAGCTACCGCAGTTACAGGGGGTAATTACGACGATTTACACGATTTGTTTAATCGCCTCCACGATTTAGGGCCAAAAATCGTATTAATTAGCGACGGTCCAAACGGTAGTTATGCCAGCGATGGACACAACCGATTCAAAATGCCTATTTACCCCGATCCGGGCCCACCAGTAGAACGAACAGGTGCCGGAGATGCATTTACTTCCACGTTTGTGGCTGCCATTATTAAAGGTAATACCATCGATGGTGCATTGCAGTGGGCACCAATTAGCTCAATGAATGTTGTGCAGCATGTTGGCGCACAAGCCGGGCTGCTCAGTGAAAAAGAACTGGCTGCACTACTTCAGCATGCACCTGAGTGGTATAAACCAGAACGGATTTAATTTTTCGTGAGTCGGTTAATTTCCGAAATACTGAATGCACCAGAACCACATTTTGCCCATACGCTACAAAATTGGGAACAACTAAGTGGTCATAATGGTCATGATGTACGGCTGACGTCCGAGATTGTCCAGCTACGCAAAAAAGCCCTTCGGGAACTCAATCTCGACGAAAACGACACTACGTCTCGTGAACTTTTCCACGCCTTATCGCACCGGGCAGCTATTACTAATACTGCACTCGAGGCTGAGTTAAAAATTTCAGTCACTGACACGCCCGAGGCCGTTGTTCAAACGATTGTTGGCTTTATTGACGGGTTAACTATCAAACGGGATATCTGGACAATCAAGCATTCAGTAATTAAGCAATTGCTCAAAAAACATCCACCTAAAAAACTTATGAAAGTCTTAGGCTTGCGTTCAATTGACTCCGTTCTCAAGCGAATGAGTGCCTATGAATTATTGGCACTGGCGTATCAAATCGAAACTGATGAGTGGGTAGCAAAAATGAAAGGGCAGTATAAAAAGCTTAAACCAGCTGATTTTCAGGCTTTTACCAGCTCTATATGTGTAGTCGATCAAGACAGAGTAGAAAAACTACACAAAGGTGGCTATAAAAGCTCACGAATTATTGTGCCCAACTACGAAACAGGAACAATATTAGTCGTCCCGCCGCCGAAACGTTTTGAACTTGATGTGCTGGCCCTAACATTAGCTTTATTACAAACCCTCTACGAACTGCGGATCCACAGTGCTTATTTTCGAGTACTGAGCGTAAAACATAATTTTGGTAGTAAACTGCAGCAAGTTTTACAAGAGGGGTTACCGGGTTCAATTAAAAATATGGAAATTGGCTGGACAGTTTTGCAGCGTCATTTTACGCAATTCCCTGAATCGTTTGATGCACTTGAGCAACCCCATCTACAACCTGAAGATATTGTCCTTGTATCGCCAACAGAAGCGTTAATGAAAGTTGTACCTGAGCTGACATTTTGGAATGACTACGGACATGTCTTTATCTCTGAGGGGGGCAAACCAGTTTCTATGCATTTGATGGATGTTATTACCAATGTCAGCAATCAACTATCGTACGAAAATAGTGTCACAATGCATTTACAGCAACAGCTATGGCAAGAGCTCGGACTGCGTTACCTGCAAGAAGAGAAATTGCGTGACTTAGTTATTCGTACTATTGCAGATGAACAGTTTTAGAACCAGGGTCGATATAGTATGATTAAGCGTAAGCAAGATAGTTTAACCTAGAGAAAGAATTGATTCGTGTATCAAATTTGCGTGTCAGGTGCAGCCAAAGGTCATAGTGTCGAGGAAGGGCGAGATTTGGCCTGGGAGGCCGGTCAGGCAATTGCTAGCGCAAAACACGGTCTGCTCACCGGTGCAACAATTGGTCTGCCTAATTACGCAGCCCAGGCCTATAAAGAAGCTGGCGGCGTGATGAGCATTGGTATTAGCCCGGCTGCCAGCAAGATTGAGCATGTGCGGAAATATCGTTTACCGATTAAGTCCTACGACGGGATCTTATACACCGGTCTGCACTACGTAGGGCGCGATACGGTTCTCATTAGTTCGGCTGATGCGGTCATTAGTATCGGCGGTCGTCTTGGCACGTTACATGAATTTACGATTGCCATGGAAACAGATACGCCTATCGGCTTTTTGCAGGGTGCTGGCGGAATGAGCTCGCAGATTATGGATATTTTACATGCAGCCGGCGAAGATCGCAGCGAAAACGTGGTGTTTAGTGATGATGCCGAAGACTTAATTAAGCAACTTACCGAGCTGCTTAATCTCAAAAATAAAGGCTACATGGATTTGTATAGTTAAGACTATTAATTCCACGCTTGCTACAATAGTATGATGAGCAAGTTTCAGCTAAAGTCAGACTATAAGCCAACCGGAGACCAGCCTACTGCAATCGCTGCCTTAACCCAAGGCCTTGTTAATGGTCAAAAAGATCAGACCCTGCTTGGTGTAACAGGTTCTGGCAAAACCTTTACCATGGCCAATATTATTCAGAATGTTCAAAAACCGACGTTGGTTATGGCTCATAATAAAACGCTTGCTGCTCAACTATATAGTGAATTTAAGCAATTTTTCCCTAATAACGCCGTTCACTACTTCGTAAGTTACTTCGATTATTACCAGCCAGAAGCCTATATTGCCCGATCTGATACCTACATCGAAAAAGACAGCCAGATTAATGAAGAGATCGACAGGCTACGTCACGCAGCTACGTCTTCGCTGTTAAGCAGAAAAGACGTGTTAATTGTTGCGAGTGTTAGTTGTATTTACGGTATTGGCTCAGTTAGCGACTATAACGAGTTGTCGGTACATCTAGAGGTAGGTGAAACTCGTAAACGCGATAAATTACTGCGGCACCTAACCGATATTCAATACCAGCGTAATGATATTGATTTTCATCGCGGCACTTTTCGAGTGCGCGGTGACGTGGTTGATGTCTTTCCCGCCAGCGAAGAATTAGCTTACCGTATTGAGTTTTTTGGTGATGAGATTGAGAAAATAACCAAGGTTGACCCGCTAACCGGTGAAATTTTAAAAAACCTTGAAACGCTCAAAATATATCCGGGCAGCCATTATGTTACGCCAGGAGATAAGCTGAAGGTTGCATTAGGGCAGATTCAAGAAGAATTAGCTGAACGGCTGAAGTTTTTTCGAGCTAACGGCCAATTGCTTGAAGCCCAAAGAATTGAACAACGAACCAAATTTGATCTAGAGATGCTAGAGGAAACCGGTTTTGTAAAAGGAATTGAAAATTATAGTCGTTACTTAACTAACCGGGAACCGGGTGAACAACCCGCCACACTTATGGATTACTTTCCCGATGATTATTTATTAATGGTTGATGAAAGTCACATGACCATGCCGCAGATTCGTGGAATGTATAACGGCGACCGTGCCCGCAAGGAAGTACTGGTAGAGCACGGGTTTCGCTTGCCGAGCGCTCTCGATAACCGGCCATTAACATTTAGCGAGTTCGAGCGCCACATTAATCAGGTTATCTATGTCAGTGCCACCCCAGCTGAATACGAATTAAGCCGTAGTGGCGAGCCTGTACAACAAGTTATCCGACCGACCGGCTTAATTGACCCGCCCATCGAAATTCGTCCGGTTAGCAGCCAGGTCGACGATTTAATTGCCGAAATACGTGAGACAGTAAAAAAAGGTCAACGTGTGCTGGTAACCACACTAACCAAACGAATGGCCGAAGATTTAACAGAATATTTACAGGAAATTAATGTCAAAGTTACCTATCTGCATAGTGATGTTGATACGTTAGACCGTACCGACATACTTCGCGACCTGCGGCTTGGCGTCTATGATGTTGTAGTGGGGATTAACTTGCTCCGCGAAGGTCTCGATTTGCCTGAAGTAAGTCTGGTAGCTATTCTTGATGCCGATAAAGAAGGCTTTTTGCGTAGTCAGCAAGCGCTAATTCAAACTGTCGGACGGGCGGCTCGCCATGTTGAAGGCCGCGTTATAATGTATGCCGACAAAATAACTGGTAGTATGCAACGCACAATTGATGAAACCGATCGACGCCGCACAATTCAAGTGGCTTACAACAAAAAACATGGCATTACTCCCGAAGGTATTCAAAAAACGATTGATAAGGGTATGCGAGCCGATTTACCAGATAGTGCTAAGTCTAAGATAGATCTGAAAAAAGTGCCAAAAGATGAATATAAACATCTTATGCGCGATCTTACGTCACAAATGGAAATGGCCTCAGCAAATTTACAGTTTGAGCGAGCCGCCGAACTCCGCGACCTTATCGAAGATATAAAAGCCAAGCTTTAAGCGGCTTTTTTGTCTGCTTGTGTGGGTAAAAGACGGTGAATTCCCGGTAATCGTCGTACAGCTGCTGAGCCAATCTGCTGAATTGCAGGTATTGCGTGTAGACCTGATTGCAATAGATTCGGCTTTGATGATGAGTATACCCGTGTGACTCCCATTGCGTTAAGTGTCTGATTAACGTCAATTGGCAGAGAAATGTGACCTTTGCCGGGGACGGTGGTGTGGGTTACTGTGCCAGGATTTATTTGCTCAACTGCAGCATATTGTGCCTCATCTAGTAGAGCATCTTTCTCGGCAGCAATAATTTTTAGTGTATGATTCTCGGTTACTTTAACTAGTAAACTAAAGTCCGCGCCCGACATATGCCGCATGAATTGAGTAGGCAGGACTGGCAGTAGCCACGGTCGCATTGCTAATGTGCCCATAATACTGCTAACACATCCTATCGTCTCGGTCGGATTTCGTAAACCAGAGCCTATTAAATCTTGCGCAACATGCCTCATAAAATTATAGGTAGTTTTCAAGCGGACGGAACTTTCACCTTCATCTGTGCGGAATTGGGCTGACTCTGGAACATTTTTAGCCACAAAACAAGGCACAATTCCCGTTATTTCCTTTTCGATTGCAAGTTTGTTGGCCCCCCCAGCAAGTTGGTTGTGGACTGCCATTTCAACAGCTTTTTGAAATCCAGCCGATGTGCTTACAAGGGATACTGCGCCCCCAGACGCATAATGGCGAGCACCATCAAGTAAATCAATGACTGCCTCCATGTCGGTTTCTAATCCGATTTTTAAAGCTGCCCATGGCAGAACAGGCGGATCGTATGCACTGTACCCATATCTATCGATGGAAACGGTACGCTCACCGGGTCGTCTTAAGGCGTATTCATCGTGAAGTCGATTAGCTGTCGATCCTTTGGCAGATGACATTTCTTCAAAACCCCGAATTATAAAGGTTGTAACTATATTCTCAGGATCAATTATGGCCTCTGGGTGCGGCTCGCTCACGCGCGTGGTAAGTGTCTTACCACTCGGTAAGGTGATTCGTTCTGTTCGGCGTTCGCGGCCACTGTACAAACCTTCACCAAAAACCTCTTTTTTAATAGGTGCTATTAAAGAATCGGTACCAATCGACTCTTTGTATCTATCGGGAGGAGTTTGTCTTTCACCGCCCCCCTCAATAACATGTAATGTTTTAATTTCGTCCAAATCTAATGGTACAGCAAGTACTTTTTGGTGATGACCACCTAGTTTTTCAAAGGTATCAGACATATTATTAATCGATATTCAGTGCGTTTTAGCAAATTGTACGCTTTTTATGCTTACTTGTAAAGAAGTGTGTCTGTTAAATTTTTAACATTCAAATAGCGTGAAATGGCTTCATTGCTCTGTTATAATGACAAGCACATGGCAGATCTTACACGTGACGATATATTAAAATTGGCTCAACTCAGTAAACTTGAATTAACCGAAGAACAAGTTGAGCAGTTTCGCAGTGAGCTACAAGAAATTGTGGGCTACGTCGAAAAACTGCAGGCAGTAGATGTAATCGGCCTTCAGCCAACCAATCAGGTGACCGGACTTACCAACGTTACTCGACCAGATGAAATCATCGAATATGCAAGTCAAGCAGAATTGTTAAAAAACATACCGGCAAAAGAAGGTGATCAGATTAAAGTTAAGCGGATAATAGGATAACGCTTATGGGCACCTGGAAGTCTATTGCTGAACTTGCTGCTGATGTTATTAGTGGTGCAACCACAGCTACTGAATTAGTTGAACGTTCGCTTATCCTACTTGATGAAAAGCAAGAGTTTAAAGCTATTATTGCAACTACAGCCGAGCGTGCCAGGCAACGTGCTAAAGAAATTGATGAACGTGTGAAAAAAGGTGAATCTGTTGGTCGGCTGGCCGGAGTGCCCTTTGTTGCCAAAGATAATTTTTTAGTGTTTGGAGCTGACACTACCGCCGCTAGCAACATATTAAAAGGCTTTGAGGCACCCTACCAATCAACAGTTATTGAGCGACTCGAGGCAGAAGGTGCAATTTGTATAGCCAAAGCAAATCTTGATGCTTTTGCCCACGGCAGTAGCACCGAAAATAGCGACTTTATGACTACTCTCAATCCGTACGATAAAACACGTGTTCCGGGAGGAAGTTCTGGCGGATCGGCAGCTAGCGTTGCCCTAGAAATTGCGCCATTTGCTTTAGGAACAGACACGGGCGGCTCAATCCGCTTGCCTGCAAGCTATTGCGGCATCGTTGGCTATAAACCAACCTATGGCCTGGTCTCTCGCAGTGGAGTTATTGCAATGGCAAGTAGTACCGATGTCATTGGACCACTTACTAAAGATGTTGCCGATACAGCTCTTGTCTTAGAATGTATGGCTGCCCCCGATACACTAGACGGCACAACAATTCCAAGGTTTAACGGACAGTACAACGACTTAGCTAAAGTAGATCTTTCTAAACTAAAAATCGCAGTCATTAAAGAGTATCTTGAAGAAGGGCTGCACCCAGACGTTAAAGAGCGTATTCACATGGCAATTCAGGCAATAGAAAAAGCTGGTGGAACCGTTGAAGAAATTAGTCTTCCTTCACTGCCGCTAGCGTTAGCTTGCTATTATGTCATTTGCCCGGCAGAGGTCAGCAGTAATCTTAGCCGCTACGACGGACAGCGTTATGGATTTTCAGAACCATCTGCCAAAGACTTAGATGAAAGCTATTTAAAGAGTCGTTCGATTGGCTTTGGCGATGAAGCTAAGCGTCGGATTATGATAGGTACTTACGTGTTGAGCAGTGGGTATTATGATGCCTATTATCGACAGGCACAGCTGGTACGTACCAAAATAATTAATGAGATGACAGAAGCCTTTAAAAGCTACGATATTTTACTTGGCCCAACAGCTGCAACCCCTGCCTTTAAGATTGGTGAGCATAGCAGCGATCCGCTAGAAATGTACTTAACGGATATAATGACAGTCGCAGTGAACATGGCAGGCGTTCCTGCTATAAGTATTCCAGCCGGAACTGCCAATGGTTTACCAGTCGGCCTGCAATTAATTGCTGCCCAGAATAATGACTATGAATTGTTATGTGCATCTCGCACCATTGAGGAGATATTAGCATGAGTTTTGAAGCGTATGTAGCAATTGGTGTGACTATTATATTAGTTGCAATTATTGGAACAGTCGCCTACTTTAAATTCCCAAAAAAAGTAAACCAAGATAAGTTCATGGCACGATGGAAGAAGTTGCAACAGCGCTGTGCCGATGAAACACAGTGGGCGCTGGCAATTGTTGAAGCAGACGACTTGCTGGCAGAAGCACTTAAAAAGAAGCGTTTTAAGGGCAAGAGCATCGGGGAACGTTTAGTAGAGGCTCAGAAGAATTTTACCAATAATGATGCTGTTTGGTTTGGCCACAAATTACGGACCAAACTAGATCTTAACCCCGAGATAAAGCTAACACAAGCAGATGTACAAAAAGCATTACTTGGCTTGCGCCAAGGCCTCAAAGATATTGGAGCACTTAAAAATGGCTGAATATATCCCTACCATTGGTATTGAGTGCCATGTGCAGCTTAAAACAAAAACTAAACTGTTTGCTGCAGTTGGCAATGATGCCCGAGAAGCACCACCTAACACGCTTATCAGCCATATTTGCCTGGGCATGCCGGGCGCGCTACCAGTCTTAAATGCTGCTGCAGTTGATATTGCCATGAAGGCTGCTTTTGCACTTAATACTGAACCGCAGCCCTTTAGTACTTTCGATCGCAAGCATTATTTTTATCCTGATTTACCAAAAGGGTATCAAATTACTCAGCTATACCAGCCTATTATTCTCGGCGGCCACGTCGATATTGAAATAGACGGTCAAACAAAGAAAATTGGTATTACTCGTGCGCACCTCGAAGAAGATGCCGGCAAAAGCACACACCCGGCCGGTAAGAACTATAGTTTGGTCGATCTTAACCGCGCAGGCACTCCTTTGCTCGAAATTGTCAGTGAGCCGGATATAAAATCAGCTGCCGAGGCCAAAGCGTATGCCCACGAACTGTACTTGCTAATGCGCTACGCGGATGTCAGTGATGCTAACTTGTATTACGGTAATATGCGCTTTGATGTGAATGTTAGTGTTAGCAAAAACCCAAGTAAACTCGGCCTGCGGACCGAAACTAAAAATCTTAACAGTTTTCGGGCCGTTGAGAAAAGCGTTGAATATGAAATTAAACGTCAGATTGAAATTCTAGAAGCTGGCGGCGAAATTGCCCAAGAGACCCGGGGTTGGGATGATACAAAACAAATAACCATCAGTCAACGGTCTAAAGAGGACGCTCATGACTACCGTTATTTTCCCGATCCAGATATTCCACCGGTTGTTATTGATGAGTCGCGCATCACTTTGGCTCGAGCTGCCATGCCGATCATGCCAAAAGATGTGCGCGCAAAGCTACAGGCTCTTAAACTTGATAGCTCTACTATAGAAACTGTTGTCGATGAACTCACAGCAGCGAATATTATCTTACAAGCCGAAGGAAATGGTGCCTCAGCGGAAGATGTACGTCGAATTGCTCTTTGGTTGGCCGGGGAGATTCAGGGCTTCGTAGCCAGTCAGGAATTGCCATGGGATGATCTTAAACTTGATGTAGTCTCGCTTATAAATCTTAGCAAGCTAACCGGCGAAGCAAAGGTTAGTTCAACAGGGGCCAAAAATATTTTAATGCACATGATTCAACATGGTGGAGACCCAGCCGTTATAGCTACTGAACTTGATGTGCTGCAAGTCTCTGACGAAGGCGAGCTTCATACTATTATCGACCAAGTCATTGTGGATAATCCTAAACCTGCCGACGATGTCCGTAATGGAGAAATGAAGGCAATTGGTTTCCTGGTGGGACAAGTAATGAAAGCAAGTAAGGGTAAGGCAAATCCAGGAAAAGTACAACAGCTGATTAAAGAGAAGTTAACCTAAAACAGAGGAGTTCCGACATGTCTTCAATAACCGATGGTAAGAAGGTTCGAAAAGCAGTAATTGCGGCAGCTGGATTCGGAACTCGATTTTTACCGCAAACCAAAGCTATGCCTAAGGAAATGCTTCCGCTAGTCGACAAGCCGATTATCCAGTATATTGTTGAAGAGCTTGTAGAAGCAGGCATCGAAGACATAATCATTGTTACCGGTTATCACAAACGTTCCATCGAGGACCACTTTGATCACATGAGCGCCGATCTTCGGACTCAGTTGCGAGATGGCAATAAGTTAGAATTACTTGAAGAAACTAAGAAGATTTCTGGGCTCGCTAATTTTGCTTATATTCGACAGAAGGGGCCATATGGTACCGCAACTCCCGTAATGAACGCAGAGCACCTACTGGGTAATGAGCCATTTATTTACACCTATGCAGATGACTTAATCATGGCAACGCCTTCAAGTTTTCGCCAAATGATTGATGCATATGAAAAAACAAGCAGCAGCATTTTTTCGTGTGTTGCTGTTGATAAGGATGAAGATTACGACAAATATGGAATCATTGCAGGCATCGAGACGGAACCTGGACTAGTAAAAGTTGATAAAATAATTGAAAAACCAGGCAAAGAAAATGCACCAAGTAACTTAGCTAGTGTTAGTGGGTATTTACTTACACCTGACATCTTTAAATACTTGCACGAATACAAAACTCAGCTGCAAGATAAAGAGGAGTTTTACATCCAGTATGCCATGCAGGCCATGATTGATGACGGAAACGCAATGTATGCCAGTGAAGTAGTAAATGGCAGATTCTGTGATACCGGTAATAAGCTGGAATATGTTAAAACAGTTATTGATTTTGCCCTTGAACGGGATGATATCAAAGTGGAAGTGTTAGATTATTTACGAACAAAAATTAAATAAGGTACAATACTGTTATACATGGATACAGATTCTTCTTGGTTTGCCGCACTAGTTATCATTCTCTCAATCTTTTTAGGTATTTTTCTTATCGCTGGTATTGTACTTACAGTAAAGATTATCCAAATTACCAAACAGGTGCGACGAATTATCGATCAAGCTGAGCTTGTCGCCGATAAAGCCGAACACATTGCTGCCTTTTTTGAGAAAACGGCTACACCGGTTGCCCTCATAAAATTAGTTTCAAATTTCAGTAATATTTTTCAGAAGAAAGAGAAGAAATAATTATGACTAGACGAAAACACGTATCAGGCAAAGTGGTAGCCGGGGGAGCATTATTAGTTGCTGGCGCCGGTTACTTAGCAGGAATTTTGACTGCACCGAAGAGCGGCAAAGAAACCCGCCGTGACATCGCAAAAAGTGCCAGTAAAGCTAGAGTTGATGCTGAGAAGCAACTAAAAAAGATGCATAGTGAATTAAACGATCTTATTAAAGACGGCGAAACAGCCAGCAAAAAAGCCGGAGCAAAAGCTAAAGACGAGCTTAAAGATGCCATTGAAAAAGCTAAAATTGCTAAAGGTAAAGCCCGAGAAATTCTCAGCGCTCTACATGATGGTGATGCCGACGATCCCAATCTACAGAAAGCCCTTAAAGAAGTTAAACTTGCTAAGTCCAACCTAGCCAAGTATCTTAAAAAATAACTGTTTAGTTATTGTTTTTAGTAAATCACAACACCACAAGCACCTTATTTTAGCGTATACTGAGTAGTAGAAATTAACGTTTCATTAAATGGAAATTGTTAACGAGACTAACAGAAGGGTAGCAGCGTAAGGTGACCGCCAATTCCAAGAATTTGCTGGCAAAATATTTTGTGCATCTGCATAATCACACGCAGTACAGCCTACTCGATGGGCTGACAAAGATTCCGGCTCTGATAGAACATGTAAAAAATTCAGGCATGGCCGCAGTGGCTATGACTGACCACGGCACATTATCAGGGGCAATTGAGTTTTATACGACAGCCATCAATAAAGGCATCAAGCCCATTATAGGTATGGAAGCATACGTTTCTTCTCGTAAGCACACCGATAAAGAAGCAGGTACCGACAAACAGTATTACCACCTCATTATCTTGGCCATGAACAACCAAGGGTATCAAAATCTTATGCAGCTATCGACCATCGCAAATTTAGCTGGTTTTTATTACAAACCCCGCATCGACCATGACTTATTAGAAAAATATAACGAAGGGTTAATCGTTTTGTCTGGCTGCATTAATGGAGAGGTTGGGGATGCGCTCCGCCAGGATCAAACGAAACAAGCCCGTGATATCGCTTTGTGGTATAAAAAAATTTTTGGTGACCGATATTATATTGAAATTCAAGATCATGGTCACCCCAATCACCCAAGCAAATGGGATGAACAAGTTGCGGTTAACAGCAAAGCCTTTGCATTAGCCAAAGAACTCGATATCCCGCCTGTCATTACTGGGGATGCCCATTATTTAAATCAAGAAGACCAAGATGCCCATGAGATTTTACTCTGCGTACAGACCGGTTCGTTTTTAACTGATGAAAAACGCATGAGTCTTAAAGATTTTGAATTGCATGTGGCTGAGCCTGCCGAAATTATTAATCGCTGGGGCGATGAGTATCCAGAAGCTGTGCGTAATACAAGAGCAATCGCCGATCGGTGTACGGTAGAGTTATCGCTTGGTAATATTTTAATTCCAAAGTTTGAAGTGCCCCAAGGCGAAACCGAAAAGTCATTCCTCGAAAAAGAGACGTACCGTGGCTTGGCGTGGCGCTACGGCGGAATAGCAGAAGATAAGAAGTCAGAGCTGAGCATTCCAGCCGCTAAAAAGTTATTGCCTAAGCATGTCGCCGAACGAGCCACCTATGAGCTTGGCGTCATCGACAGCATGAATTTTAATGGTTACTTTTTAATTATTTCTGACTTTATTAACTGGGGCAAAAATAAGGGTATTGTATTTGGACCGGGTCGCGGTAGTGCTGCTGGATCTATCATTGCTTATGGGCTAAATGTTACTGAGCTTGATCCGCTCAAATACGACTTACTGTTTGAACGATTCCTAAATCCAGATCGTATCAGCATGCCTGATGTTGACATCGATATTCAAGATACACGTCGTGATGAAGTAATTCAGTATTGTATCGATAAATATGGTAAAGACCGCGTTGCAAATATTGTTACCTTTGGGCGAATGGCTGCCCGTAATGCTGTTCGGGATGTGGCTCGCGTGTTGCAAGTGCCTTACGCAGAATCGGACCGGCTAGCAAAAATGATCCCACCTCCAGTGCAAGGTCGCCATATCCCGCTTGCGGTTTCTATCAAAAAAGATCTGGATCTTAAACGTGAATATGAGACAAATGACCAAGCAAAAATTGTTTTTGATTTAGCAGTTCGTTTAGAGGGCACTATTCGTAGTCACGGTGTTCACGCTGCAGGCGTGGTTATTGCGCCTGATGACATCGTAAAATTTACGCCCCTTGAAATGGCCCAAAAAGGTGTTATTTCTACTCAGTACTCTATGGGCCCAGTCGAGCAGCTTGGTTTGCTCAAAATGGATTTTCTTGGTCTTTCTAATCTAACGATTATTAAAAATGCCCAACGTATAATCAAGCGAGTTTACGATGTAGATGTCGTTATCGCGGATATTCCACTTGAGGATACAAAGACGTTCGAGCTATTACAGCGCGGTGACACAACCGGAGTGTTCCAGCTTGAGTCGGCTGGCATGAAACGATACTTAAAAGAACTGAAACCAACAACATTCGATGACATCGTGGCAATGGTCGCCCTCTATCGGCCAGGTCCGATGCAGTTTATTGGCGATTTTATTGATCGTAAACATGGCCGTAAAGAAATTACTTATGATCATCCGCGTTTGGCTGACTCTCTCGGCTCAACCTATGGAATTTTAGTTTATCAAGAGCAGTTTATGCAGATTAGTAAAGATATGTGCGGGTTTACCGGTGGCCAAGCAGATACGCTCCGTAAAGCCATTGGCAAAAAGCAGCGCGAAACAATGGCCAAAATGAAAGTCGAATTTATAGAAGGCATGATTACACATAGTGATGCCTCTCGTAGTTTTGCCGAAAAGTTTTGGGGCCAACTTGAGGCGTTTGCAGACTATTGTTTTAATAAGTCCCACTCGGCTTGCTACTGGTTAATTGCCTACTGGACAGCGTACTTAAAGGCAAATTATCCGGCTGCCTACATGGCTGCACTTATGACAAGCGACTATGATGATATCGATAGGCTGGCAATTGAAATCAGTGAATGTAGCAGTATGGGCATCGAAGTATTGCCACCTGATGTTCAAGAGTCGTTTCTGGAGTTCGCCGTCGTAAAAGATGACAATGGTAAAAATCGAATTCGCTTTGGTATGAATGCAATCAAAAATGTGGGGACAGGCGCAGTCGAGGAAATACTAAAAGCTCGTGCAATAGATGGTGATTTCAAAGGCCTCGAAGACTTCTTGAGCAAAACTAACTCGCGTACAGTAAACAGAAAGACAATCGAGAGTTTAATCAAAGCAGGTGCGCTCGACAGGTTTGGAGATCGTAGTACCCTTCTGCATAATCTCGACAATATATTGGCGTACGCTAACCGCATTCAAAAAGATAAAGCTAGCGGGCAAACTGATTTATTTGGTGGTGCCATCGAAGACAATGGCTTAGTACCAACCTTAGCTCTTGACCAAGGCGGTCCGGCATTTTCGTCTCGAGAACAACTAGTATGGGAGCGTGAATTACTGGGTATTTATTTGAGCCAACATCCATTAGGTGAATACGAAACTTTCTTCTCTGAACAGTGTGTGCCTATTAAAGAACTCGAAGTAACAATGGACGGTAAAGCTGTGCGTATTGGGGGTTCGGTCACGGAATCGCGCGAGATAACCACCAAGAATGGTCAAAAAATGGCCTTTGTAAAAATTGCCGACATGGGTGGCGAAATT
This sequence comes from uncultured Candidatus Saccharibacteria bacterium, assembly GCA_964540445.1. Lineage (GTDB taxonomy): Bacteria > Patescibacteriota > Saccharimonadia > Saccharimonadales > 2-12-FULL-41-12 > JALQXV01. The sequence continues at coordinate 12,043 of CAZIMF010000004.1, read as the reverse complement.
GAACTTATATTGTTCCCCAACACCTATCAACGAACAGTAGGCATATGGGAACGAGATAATGTAATCTTGGTAAACGGGAAAATATCAACCAAAGATCGTGAAGGCAATGTTGGCAGCGATATAAAAATTATGGTTGACGATGCACGTGAAGTTACCATCGAACAGGCTGTTGCGTATCAGGTGTCAGGTAAAAAACCAAAAAAACCTAAAGCCAGCCCTAAAACCAAAGCAGCCCTATACGCTACGAAAGCAAATGATTCAATAGCGGCAGAAGTTGAAAAGCGCATCTATATACGCATTCAACACACAGCCGAACAGGAAAAACTGATGGCACTTAAAGATCTAATCGATACAAAAACCGGCAATACTTCGGTGGTATTAGTGGTCGGTGCTGACACATCCAAGAAAATTATCAAATTACCTCATAATGTAGAACCCAATGAAGATTTACTAACTGATTTAGCCAAGATTTTCGGCAAACCAGCCGTTAAGTATCAATAGATACTACCAATTGTCTGGCTAAGCATTGCTCCTAATACAGCGAGGGCAACCAAAGTAATATCGAACAACGGGTGTCTTACTACGAACCGTTCACTGGTACGTATAGTCCTGCGTATCACGCGTGCGTGCTTGATGAGTAGATACATCAGAATGGCACCAATGGCTATCCCCACCGCAAAACCGCTCCAACTGGCCTTGCCGTTGGTCACAGACTGAATATACGAGATATTCTGGGGTTGCGTAGGAGTGGTAGCTGTGGCTACAGTAAGTGGCGCTGTGCTGGCGCTTGCTACCACGGCTGGTTGCCCATACATGGCGACGACAATTGTCTCTGGACCATGATCTTGATAGTTGGGGACATTGATAATGCCAAAGCCGACTTCTTGTAGTACTGGGTCTAATACATTTTCCCGATGGCTTGGGCTGTTCATCCAACCAGTTACCGTTGATTCGCTGGTTGTAAATCCATACGCCAAGTTTTCGGCTGCCTTACGATAGCTATAGTTAGCTTCGTCAATAAATGACCAGGGTTGATTACCCTCGGGCGTAACATGCGACCAGTAGTTTTTAGCCCCCATGTCTTGGGCTTTAACCTGGGCCGCTTCCTCAAGTTGGGGATTAAGCTTTAGGGGCTGTAAGCCTTGGGCAAGACGCTGTTTATTTGTTGCTTCCAGTAATCCAACATCAGTAGTATTTGTTGCATAGCTTTTAACTGAACCATTAAATCGCTTAAACTCACTATTGCCGGAGATAAAGATGCCACAACCAATAATTAAGAGTAGCGGAATGTAAGGGGCATACACTTTCATGAAGTGATGCGTGCGTTTTTCTTTTTTATGCGCTACATGGTGGGATTTACGAGTTTTTTCTTTTAGTGGCATGAGGTGTTTGTGTTTAGTTATTTTTATGTACTATACCATACAAACTGCTATTGGCTAACGACGAGACACTGATACATAACCATAGTGGCAGCCTCAACTACATTAAATGACTCTTTTGAGCCAACCATCGGTATCTCTAAACAATAATCAACAGAGCTTAGTAGCTCCTTATCAATTCCGGTAACTTCGCTCCCGAGCACAACGGCTAACTGAGGGTGTGGCTTAAAGTTTTGTAGTGAAATACTATCATTTGTTTGTTCTAGCCCAGCAACCTGAAATCCATTTTTACGTAAATGAGTAAGTACCACCTGGATATCTTCTATACGCTCCCAGACGAGTGAATCTTGAGCCCCCAGAGCAGTCTTATTAATTTGCTGGGTCATTTTCTCTGCTATGTGGGGCAAGCGTTGATCATTGCTTTGTTTTGGGTAAGGTGTGTAGCCAGTAAAGTAGAGTTTAGTTACACCTAAACCATCGGCAGTTCGAAGCAGCGCCCCAACATTATGAGCACTACGAATATTGTGGGCAATAATGATAAGGGAGTTTGACATAGTAGTACTATACCCGTATTTCATTAAATTTTAATGAAACCCAAGTATAGTTCAAGAGTTCAATGATTTTCTGCTTTCACAGATAGAATTAAATCAGTTCTTATGCTTAAATAGTAGGTAATGAGTCAAGATGCACGCCGCGATGAAGAGATGGCTACTGAGCGCCGTTCACGAATTTTAGGAATGGCGTTTATTGACACCTCTCAACAAACCGAAAAACCGTTGTACAAAGAATTGCTTACTATTGAGGAGTTACGTACATTACGCGTAATTCCAATTTTCCTGGATGATCATAATATAAACTTCGGTGTGACAAACACTACCTCACAGCAAACCATGCAGGCATTGCGCCAGCGGTTTCAGGATCAGCGTATAAGTTTTGCACTTATCTCAGACACTAGCTTTATGGACTATATGAAGTTGTACGATCCACCCAAACAAGTGGTTTATGATGACGTTAGTTTTAGCGCTGACAGCGACGAGGAACTCTTTACCAAAGTTACCGCAACACTTAGCCGGGTGTTGGCCGACGATATTCTAGGTTACTTGGTTAAGCAGACTTACCAGTTAAAAGGTTCCGATATTCACTTAGAGTGCCAAAAAGAGGGGATTCGGGTACGAATTCGAGTTGACGGCGTATTGCATCCAATCGCTATCATTGCTCACGATAAATACCGACAGGTATTGTCATCGATTGCTATTGCGGCTAATGTCAGTACCGGCAGCCCCGATGCTCAAACCGGGCACATTAATACGACCTACAAGCTCGCTACCGGCGAAGACGTAAATGTAAATCTCCGTGTTGAAACAGTGCCAACCGTATATGGCATTGACGTTGTGATGCGGTTATTCAACTTTAAGCTTGAGTTTTTGAAGCTGGATAACCTTGGTTTAAGCGAAAAAGAACGGATTGCCGTAGATGATGTAATTAAACATCCATCTGGTCTTGTGCTCATTGTCGGCCCTACTGGTTCAGGTAAAACTACCACTCTCTATTCGTTAATTAATACGCTGAACACCACTGAGAGAAAGATTATCACCCTCGAGGACCCGGTTGAATATTTTATGCCCGGCGTTGTTCAGATTCCAGTCGAAGGTGATAGTAATAAGCTTGGATTTGCTGAAAAACTGCGAGCTGTGCTTCGCCTTGACCCAGATGTTGTGATGGTGGGAGAAATCCGAGACCAAGATACTGCCCGAACTGCACTGCAAGCGGCACTCACTGGGCACTTGGTGCTTTCAACCTTTCACGCCTCGTCTGCGGCGGCTGCTCTAACACGAATGCTCGATGCCATTGGTATTAATCCGTTGTTTGCCAGTGCCATGCATCTTGTAATGGCACAGCGCTTGGTGCGTCGCCTCGATCCAGAAACTAAACAAGCCTATCAGCCAGACGCTAATTTAAAAGCTCAGCTGCAAACAGTTCTTGACACGCTGCCGCCTAACGTTGAGCGTCCGGATATTAATCAGATAACACTGTATAAACCAGGTAGTTCTAACGAAGTACCGTTTGGCTATAAAGGTCAAATTGCTCTCCGTGAGCAATTTCAGATGACGCCTGGGATTCAAGATTTATTGCGGCTTCCTCCAGGTCAAGTAACAACCCAGATGCTTGAGGAACGGGCTATTCACGACGGCATGCTTACCATGCGGCAAGATGGTATTCTTAAATCGATCGCTGGTATCACTACCATCGAAGAAGTCTACCGGGTTGTTGGCTAATTAGGCTTGCAGGGGGATTGGTACTGCTATTTCGGTTTCGTGTTTAACCACCATGTCTTTGACTCGTTCTGCCATTACCGGGTTTAAGTTAGGATTTGCTGCAGCATCCCATAACTCAGCAAGTAACGTGGTGCTTAGCGATAATTTTTCTTCCAGCCATGCCTGGGTGGCTGCTGTTTGCTCGCGGTTTTGCCATTTATTGGGGTAGCGAGACCCGTTTGTGTCATTTTGCCCGAGTAAAGAAAAAGATGCATAGTCTGTGTGCTCCTCTATACCGTCTGTAGAGTATTGGCAGGTATATACTCTAAATCCGTCCGCGTTACTAAAGCTCACCGTTCCATAGATACATGAATCACAATTAAAAATAACTTTCGAGGCTACTTTCCCGTCATCGTGGCGGCTTAGTACTATTTCTGGTGGATATTCAAAACATTCAGGCTTTGATGGTCCGCCGTTGATAACTGTGAGTAATTCTTTGAAATCGTCAAGCATTCTTTCATATTGCTGTTCGCATACTTCATTTTGCCACTCCATTGGCAGGGCAATAACATTTCCGCAAGTTTCAAACTGACTTGGTTGCGATGTGTCTAACTGCGGAATAGCCACTGGGTTACACTTTAATAGTTACATTTATTATTTAAAGTTAAGCTTAAGTATATACCTAGTAATACAGTTCGCAATAGCTAAAAGTTGAATTGCTCATTTATTTCTGCTAACAGATGTGATATACTTGAAAAAAGTTTAGAGACAAGGTATAATTATTTTCTATGTCATCAGTTATTAATTCGATTGAAGAAAAGTATAAAAAGCATCACGTTGTTGACGTTCAAAGCGGCGACACCGTTAAGGTGCACCAAAAAATCCGTGAAGGCAACAAAGAACGTGTCCAGATCTTCGAAGGCTTAGTTATTCGAACCGATCGCCCTGGCAGCCATAACAGCAGCATCACGGTTCGTCGCATTGCCAGCGGTATTGGTGTCGAAAAAACATACCTGCTACACAGCCCCCTAGTTGTTAAAATTGAGGTGACTAAACGAAGCAAAGTTCGACGTAACTATCTTACCTATATGCGCGCTCGTACCGGTAAGTCTGCTCGTCTTACTAGTGTTGGTTTTGATCGTCAATCAGTTAACACTGTTCCCGATGCGCCAGCAGCACCCAAAACAGAAGTTGTTGCTGACGACGCCGAAACAATTGAAGCGCCAGCTACAGAAGCTCCTGCTGCCGAAACAACTGAATAAAGTTTACATTACGGACTAAAACGCACCATTTCCGGTGCGTTTTTTCTGATTTTAATCTTTTGATAATGTTAGCATATTACTGTGTATATACCCATGAATAGCGACCAGCTGACAAAAGTCCTTAAACGTAAGGTAATTATAGGCATTGATGAAGTGGGGCGTGGTTCATGGGCAGGCCCTTTGGTAGTGGGCGCAGTAATGTTAGATGTCGGTGCACCGATAGTTGGCTTACGAGATTCAAAACAAATCAATAAATTAACTCGTGACTTAGTAGCAAAACAAATAATTGCAGACGCAAAAGCGTACGCGCTCGGCTGGGTTTGGCCGGCAGAAATTGACGAGCTTGGCTTAACAGCGGCTACCACATTGGCTATCGAGCGAGCTATCCAAGACATGCCCATCCATGACTATATTGTAATCGACGGATCGGTTAATTTTCTACCCGATAATCATAAGTCGGTCACGCTAGTAAAAGCAGACAATCATATTCCCGCGGTATCGGCTGCTAGTATTTTAGCCAAGGTTGCCCGAGACGATTATATGACCGTCCAGGCAGTCAGTTATCCGGACTATGGTTTTGACCTGCACGTTGGTTACGGTACTGCCAGACACAAAAAAGCGCTGATAAGTCACGGCGTTACGCCACTGCACCGCCTAAGTTTTCAGCCAATTCGGCAACTCATTACCGAGCAGTAATTATTTTAATAGGGGGTGGAATGCACACTACAAGCATTGGCTTGCTGGCCGAAGACGCCGCCACGGAGTTCTTACAAAACAACGACTACGATATCATTGCCAAAAACTGGAAGACTAAAACCTGCGAAATAGACATAATCGCCTATAAAAACCAAACAATTCATTTTGTTGAGGTTAAATACCGTCAAAGTGCAGTTCAAGGAAAAGGCTACGACTATATTGATACACGTAAACTGCGGCGCATGGAGTATGCGGCTCAATTATGGGTTTGCAAACACGATTGGTACGGCGAATATGTATTAAGTGGCGCCAGTGTATTCGGAATAGATTTTGAAGTCGATTTTATATCGCAAATCTAACTAACTTTTAAAATACTCTTTAAGCGCGTCTTCTTCGCGGTTACGCCAGGCAATTCGGGCCTCTATTTCTGATTTTGCAATTGCAATGTTCCGCTTTAGTGCAATTATATGAGATTTAGGTTCAAAGAATTCAACAAACTTTTTTTGCCAGTCAGGAGTGTTAATAGGGGCAGCTGAGTACATTACAAAATATTCAAACGACTTACCATCGGCAAATAATGCCTCAAGCCTAGCCCAGTCACGGACTAACCAGTTCCAGGTGCTTTCCCTCGTGTAACGATTTCGCATAAGATACGCAAACCATCTAAAAATATCTTGCGGTCGGACAAAGCCATTTTTGCCAAGAGCCGCTTCAATTATATGGTCGCCAAGGTTAGGGTCTTTGGTATTTGTAAGGCCAGCACAAATTGCCAGTTGAACATCGGGGTTGGGCGACGTCTTATACTGTTGTATCAAGTCGTCTATAACATTTTCACCCATGCGAACTACGGCACTAACTATCATGGCTCGTTGTTCGGCGGGTAAATCCTCGACAGCTTTGGCTGCCTGATAACGACGAAGGGCTTCGGCTTGGGCATCTTTGTCTTCGCTGCCCACCATAATGCTTAAAATTGTCTGCCGTAATGATTTCGTGTTGGGGGAATCTTTTTCTGCGTCGTCCCAGCCGAGCTTTTTGTACCAGTCTCTGGCAAGATTGCGACGAAAGGCCTTAATGTTTTTCTCTGTTACGTCGTCTCCTTCAGTAAGATTCATGGCAGTCCCGATTGCTCGAGCCATGATTAGCCAGACTGCTTCTCGAGGTTCGTTTGTAGCTTGGCGAATTATGTCGAGTGACTCAGTTAATGGTGCAACCCCGCCGCGGGCAAGCAGCAGTTGATCATTCAAGATATTGATGCGAGATTCTGGTCGCAACGTCTCATCTTTAAACGACTCCGCAATGTAATCTCGTGTGGTCGTATCGGTGTAGTGAACTAACATATGACCGCTGCCATACTGATTAATAATAACGGGCGTCTCTGACGGTCGAGGAATAGTTGCGGAAGCAGTGGTTAGTACATCAATCGTTGTGGGCTGGCTAGCAAGCAGGGGCACCGGCCATAGTCTTATGTCATTTTCTGCATCCAAAACAAATCGTTTTTGAGTTAGATCAACCGTGTCTTTATGGTGGGTGACACTAATAACCGGCATGCCAGATTGTTCAAGCCATGGATCCATAAATGCATTAATGTCTTTCTTGCTGGCTTCTGACATCTCATGCCATAAGTCATCGCGGGTCGTATTGGCATAGGCGTACTGTTTAAAATATGTCTCAAGCCCGGCTCTAAATGCTTTGTCGCCAATGTATTCACGCATCATTTTAAGCAGGCGACCACCTTTAGCATAGACAATTGCTCCATCAAATATGGTGCTAATTTCGTCAGGATGATTCACTTCAATACGAACCGACTGGACATCTTTGAAAATATCCCGCGAGGAGCTAGCAATAACATCTGATGCGGTATATTGCTCCCATTGAAACCAATCAGGATGAAGCGCATCAAGCGCAATGTGTTCCATAAAGCTGGCAAAACTTTCGTTCAGCCATAAATCATCCCACCACTTCATTGTAACTAAGTCGCCAAACCATTGATGTGATAATTCGTGTCCAATAACCATAGAAACATACTGTTCGGAAGACTGGGAGCGGTTGGCCGGATCGGCCAACAGGGCAACTTCACGGTAGGTAATAAGCCCCCAATTTTCCATTGCGCCCGCTTCAAAATCTGGCAAAGCTACCTGATCAAGTTTTTTCAGCGGAAATGGTGTTTGGAAATAATCAGTAAAAAATTCGAGAATGGTAACGGCTTCCCTAGTGGCGTATTCGGTAAAACTGTTAGGCTGTGCCACTGTTGCCCAGGTACGAATAGTGATCCCGTCTTTAGTTTTTGCCTCGCTACTATGCATCTCCCCAATCACAAAAGCCAACAGATAGGTACTCATGATTGGTGTAGGTTCGAAGCGGGTTAGTTTTTTACCGTGTGGTTGTTTTGTCTCGGAAACAGCCGGGGTATTACTAAGTACAGTTAAATCGGCGGGGGTGGTGAGCGCAAGCTCAAAGGTTGCTTTGGCTTCCGGTTCATCAATGCACGGGAAAACTTCGCGCGCAAAATGTGACTCAAACTGAGTTGCCAATAACATTTTCTGTTTGCCGTCATGCTCAAAGTAGCAGGGGTATAGGCCTTGCATGGACTTTGCTTTTATAGTGCCGCTAAATTCAAGTGTTATCGTATATTCACCTGGATAAAGCATTTCGCTGGCGTGTAGCCGCACTTCATTATAAGTCTGATGGGTGTTAATGCGTTCCAGGTTTACTTCTTGTTGAGTGCCTTTTTTGTCGTGTTTTGTAGCTGTTGCTTTAGTAATAACTAAGTCTTTTTGGTGAAATGTGAGGCGCTTGCTGGGTCGGCCAATTTTGGTGCCAGTAATGGTGACCGTTCCGGTAAAGTTCATTTTTTCGGCATCGGGAGTAACGCTCAGCGCATAGTTGCGCGGATGAAATTCTCCGTACAGTCGTTTAACCCGTTTTGTCATATCAATACATTGTAGCGTACCTCAAGTGTATTTGACAAAAGGTGTATAATAATTAGATAATATATACAATATGAGTGATCCTGAGAAAGCTCCGCATGACTACCGGGCTAATGACGAGCTAATTCGTCAGTTAACTGGGATGATGCCTGATGAGCGCGCGACTATACCAACAACTGAGCAGTACCAATTGGTAGAAAGAGTTAAGATGGGGGACTCGGATGCAATGCAGGCTCTAGTCTCACAGCGACTTCGCTGGATTTATGGGTACACACAAAATCAAGCAGAACTACAGCAGCGTTATGACCTTGAGATACATGATGTTATGCAAATTGGTGTGCTGGCAGTCATAGAGGCGGCGCGTGCTATAGATTTAGTGGGTGGCCCTGACGCTGTACGTGCCAGGTTGCATATTGCTATACCTGCCAAGTTAGGGGAAAGCCTAACACGATCGAAGTTAGTACCTAGTATTTCTCAAAGCAACAATACGTCTGTTTACTCAGTTTCCGCAAAAGGAAGCCACGCGCGAATAGTAGACAGCGCTAGGCCCGTTGAAGATGCAGCATTGAGGGTGCTACAGCATAAATCTAAGCACCAGCAGATAGATGATGCTCAAATGAGAGCTCAACAGATTTATAATGATCGAATTCAAAAACTACTTGAAACTTTACCAGAGCGTGAACGGCAGGTTATCATCATGCGTTATGGTATTGGTCTCGAAAGACCTAGGCTGCTGCGAGAGGTTAGTGTCGAGCTGACTAAGATTCCGGGTCAGCAACGTGTTACCAAACAAGCAATTTTAAAGGTTGAAGCAGCAGCATTACAGCGTTTGCAGGATCACCCTACAGTAAAAGATGATCCCCATAGTGGTCTGGATGTGGATCATACCAACTATGGTTTGGACTCACTTACCACGCCGAGCGCCCTTAGAAGGCGGCGTGCGCTTGCCGACAAAAAAGCAGAGGATGATGCAAAAATTAAAGAAAAGTTGGAAAAACAAGAAGCGTGGTTGGCAGAAATAGAGACTAGACAGCATCTTGGAGATGTAGTTTTCGTAAAAGGGGATTTGCTGAAAGTACCATTGTCGCCTGAACTCCAGGAGTTTCTCTCAACGTATGATCCAAATGCAAAAGGTGCAAACCCTGCCCGAGATCTGCGTCGCATTCTAGAATAGTGGCATTTTCTAGCAGTTACGTGTATAATTGCATCTATCAGGTCGGCCATCAGGTCGACTTTTTTCATAGAGACGAAAAGTATTTTCGGTGATAACCAAAAGGAGAAATAATATGGATTTAGATATTAAACAACTTGGCCTAGTAATTAAAACTATTGCTGACGAAAAAAATCTGCCCGAAGAAGCAGTTAAAGAAGTGGTTGAACAAGCACTGGCCGCCGCATATCGTAAAGATTTTGGTGACCGTGAGCAAGAAGTTCGGGTCAGCATCAATACCAATACCGGTGACATTGACGTGTACGCTAGTAAAGAAGTTGTCGAAAAAGTCGGAGATGACCGTTTTGAAATAACATTGGGCGATGCTCAGGTTATGAAAAAGGATGCTAAAATTGGTGATTTAATCGAAATTCACCAAAAAGCCGATAGCTTTGGTCGGGTAGCAGCCCAGACCGCCAAGCAAGTTATATTGCAGCGGTTGCGAGAAGCTGAACGTGAAATTATTATGACTGAGTTCCAGGATAAGATTGGTACCGTCGTGAATGGTATTGTCGCTCGGGTTGAAGCTCGGATTGTGCGAATCGATCTTGGCAAAGCTCAGGCTATTATGCCTATGAGTGAGCAAATTCAAAACGAACGTTACCATCCTGGCCAACGCTTAAAAGTGTATCTAAAAGATGTTGAACGCGGCTTTCGTGGCCCACAACTTGTAGTCTCCCGAGGCTCAACCGAGTTTATGGAGTGGCTATTCCGCGGTGAAGTACCCGAAATGGAAAGCGGCGCAGTTACTATTAAGGCTATCTCAAGAGAAGCCGGCGTACGTAGTAAAATCGCGGTTACCAGCAGTGTACCGGGAGTTGATCCGGTTGGTACCTTTGTAGGTGGCCATGGTACTCGTGTAAACGCAGTGATGAGCGAAATCGGCGAACAGGAAAAAATAGATATTGTTGTATGGGATGATAATCAAATTACCTTTATCCAAAACGCACTTAGCCCAACTAAAGTTACATCAGTTAAAATTGATGAAAATGCTCATAAAGCAGTCGTGCAAGTTCCCGAAGATCAACTCAGTATCGCTATTGGTAAGGGCGGTCAAAATGTTCGTTTGGCCAGCAAGCTTACGGGCTATGAGATTGATATCGTTTCCGATGCAGCGCCTGAGCCAACTCCAGAACCGGCCCACGAAATTACCACCACTAAACCTCTTGGCGGCCAAAAACTTAAAAGAAAAGAACAACTTGAGAGTAGCTTACTAGAAGCAATTGAAGAGCACGGCGACGCCGAAGACACAAAAGTTAATTAGCACTCTTGACACGAGAGTGCTAATTGATATTATATATGTAGTGATTGTCTAAAAAGTCGCTAGAAAGTGGGATATAAAAATTTATGTTACCTTCTTCGCCTGATTTTCAAGAATTCTTAAACCATCTGACTGATAATGCGTTAGCTAGTTTACGCAACGCCGATGCCATAGCCCGGGGTACTGGGAGCGCATATGTGGGAACTGAGCACCTCTTGCTTGGGGTACTTGCTCAAGATAATTCAATGGGCGCCAAATTACTGCAAAACGTCGGTGTTACATTAGATAATGCCAAGCTTGCTTTAAATGTTACACCTGGACCAATGCAGGCTCTTGGAGCCAAAGGTCTCAGCGAAGTTGCTAAACTTACGCTTCGTATGGCCTATGAAGTTGCTCAAGACTTTAATCAAGACTACTGCGCCACCGAGCACATTTTATACAGCATCTTAAGTCAAAAGAATGCCCGGGCCACCGAATTACTCAAGAACATGAATGTTGAAATAGATAATCTAGTACAAGAACTCGATCAATTCTTGCAAAGTCAGCAATCTAGCGGTGGCGGTATTGCCAAGGCTCAAAAAACTACTAAAAAGCCGCGTAAAACAGCCCTTGATTTTTTTGGTACAGATTTAACGGCATTAGCTCGAAATAAGAAGCTTGATCCGGTTGTTGGGCGCGACAATCAAATACGCCGCACTATCACTATCTTAAGTCGTCGTAATAAAAACAACCCAGTGCTCATTGGAGAGCCAGGCGTTGGTAAGACAGCAATTGTTGAAGGCTTAGCCGCCCGTATTGTGGCCGAAGATGTCCCAGATAGCTTATTAGAAAAACGCATAGTTATGCTTGATTTAGCCGCTATGATTGCCGGTACGAAATATCGCGGCGAATTTGAGGAACGCCTTAAAAAAGTTATGGGAGAGCTAGAGAACGATAAAAACACAATCGTGTTTATTGACGAGCTGCACCTAATAGTAGGTGCTGGTGCTGCCGAAGGTGCACTTGATGCTCGGAATATGCTCAAACCAGCCCTGGCTCGTGGAAAAATTCATT
>CAZIMF010000003.1:0-39667 GCA_964540445.1 uncultured Candidatus Saccharibacteria bacterium | reverse complement strand
CCACCAGCACCTGAACCTGAAGTATAGGTACCAGCACCGTTCTTACCGAGATTCGCGGTAGTACCAGTAGAGTTAGTTGCACTGTTAGCGATACAAGCAATCTGAGTACCGAATTTCTCGGTGCCGGCTACAAAGCCGGTGCCGGTTGTGGCAGCGCTTACAAAGCATTGGTCGGTGATGTCAGTACCAGATACGTTACAGCTTGCACCGGCCACACGGAAAGCACGCAGTTCGTTGGTACCAGAGCTAGCAAGGGTTGGATAGTAGGTTAGGGCTACGCCGCCAGTGGCGTTGGTATTAAGCATTGCAGCAGCAAAGCGGTCGTTACCAAGTGAGGTCGGAGGTGTGTTGTTAACAGGAGATTTTGCAATAGTAGAGTTATCGATAGTTCCAATGTCAACACTTGTACTAGCGGTCGCTTCAGAAGCAGTACAGTCAGTTGGCATGTTTGTTGCGGCAGTACCTACCGTAGCCGATGAACCAGCCGTATCGTCAAGGGCGAAGACGCAGAAGACGAGGCGTTCCTGGACACGTCCGGTAACGGTAAGTTGGTTAACGATTGAAGCGGCAACGGTACCTTGGTCAACAGCAGTAGCAAAGGCAGTGTCAGAGTAGGTTACAACGCGGACATAAACAGGTTCGTTGTTACCGGCAGAAATGATCGGGTTGCTAACACCGGTAAGCGAGAAGGTTTTAATACCGGCTGCTTCAGGGGTTGCCTGAGTACGGGTTGCGCAGAATTGGGTCGCAACACCAGAACCACCATCGGCTTCGGTACAGCCACCGGCGTCAGCACCAGTATAGTCGGCAAAACCGTTAGCGGTAGTACCGGTAAATCCACCGGTGCTGGCAGTTACTTGTGAAACGTCAATTTTCTCAGCTGCGGTTGGAGTACCATCAGTACCAGGCAAAACACACGTGCCAAGCGGGGTGTTACAGAACTGGAAGCTAAGTGACTGAATAGTCGTAGACGATTGGGTAGTAAACGTAAAGTCATACGTTACGCCAGTGGCGTCAGGCGTAGAGTTCGAAATTAATACCTTTCGAGCTGTTAGCTGGGCCGCACTGGCCTGTTTCATTAATATAATTGGCATCAGCCCCGACAAGGCGAATGCTAGGGCGATCAGAAGATCAGTAGATTGCTCTACCCTTTCTTGGAATCTGCCGGTTAGCATGCTCGACATTGATTAGCACTCCCCTATCGAATGTTTATTTTCTCATGTAGCATTATGTATTTACTCTTGTTTATACCATAAGCTTAACTGTCAGCGCAATGACTTTTTTATATTCTGTACCCCTCTTTTCTAACTAAAACACACCTCACGTAGTGTAAGGTGTGTTTTGTTCTAAGTTGAAGACTATGTTCGGACTAGAAAGTAGGAGTTGCAATATACGTAGTAGCTACTGTGTAGGTACCGGTTGGGGTGGTAGCACTGGCAGTTGCACCGTAGCGCATCTTGACCAGTTCGTCATCTACAACGGTAACTGAGCTGATGAGTGGTACGGCAGTACCACTAGCATCCCAGGCAAACTTGACACCAATGTCACTGTTTTCGCAGTCGTCGGAGCCGTCATCGACCATACTGTCGTCGGTGTTGCTGTAAGCGGTGTTAAATGAACCACCAGCACCTGAACCTGAAGTATAGGTACCAGCACCGTTCTTACCGAGATTCGAAGTCGTACCAATGCTGTTAGTTGCGGCGTTAGCCACACAGACAATTTGAGTACCGAATCGTTCAGTGCCGGCTACAAAACCTTCACCGGTAGTAGCGGCGCTAATGAAGCACTGATCGACTAAACTTGTGCCGCTCACGTTACAAGTTGAGCCAGGCACACGGAAAGCGCGCAGTTCGTTGGTACCAGAGCTAGCAAGGGTTGGGTAGTAGGTTAGGGCTACGCCGCTTGTAGCGTTGGTGTTAAGAAGAGCTGCACCAAAGCGGTCATTACCAAGCGAGGTCGGAGGCGTGTTGTTAACGGGGGATTTGGCAACGGTTGAGTTGTCAATTACTCCCATATCTACGTTAGTGCTAGCGGTCGCTTCAGAGGCCGTACAGTCAGTTGGCATGTTGCCTGCAGCAGTACCAGCAGTTGCAGATGAGCCAGCGACATCATCAAGAGCGAAGACACAGAAGACGAGGCGTTCCTGGACACGTCCGGTAACGGTAAGTTGGTTGACGATAGCGGCAGCAACCGTACCATCTTGTACAGGAGTAGCGAAGGCATTGTCGCTGTAAAGAGCAATGCGGATATACACAGCAGTATTGTTACCAGAAGGTATTGATGGATTAGTAATGCCATCAACTGTTATTGCTTTGGCGTTACCGGCACCATCCGTCTCGGCAGATCCAGAAGTACCACCGGTACGGGTTACACAGTACTGTGTAGCTGTGTTATTAGCGGCTACACCACTACAGGCACCTGCTGTTGAGGTTTGTTCGGTAAAAACGGGAGTTTGGGAAAAAGTCTGGGTGGCATTTACCTGAGCTGATGTTGTTCCCACATCCATACCGGTAGGTAGAGTACAGGTGCCAAGAGGTGTAGTACAGAAAGAAAATGCAATTGATTGCACAGGAGTACCCGCCCCTGTAGGTATGGTAAACGCAAATGCATAGCTTACGTTAGTTTTGCTCGGTTCGGAACTAGTAATAGTTACCTTACGGCTAGCTAATTGCGCTGCATCTGCTTGGGCGCTTAATAGAATTGGCATCAGTCCCGACAAAGCGAAGGCAGTAGCTATCAAAAGATTACTTGATTGAACTGCCCGTTGCCGGAGAATGCCGATAGACATACGTAACATGTAGTTCTCCTTTTTAATTATTGTTTTTGTTTTTAGTATGTACGCCCCTGTTTATACCATAAGCGGCGTAGTGTGTGCAATAGCAATATTTGTTTTATTGATTAATGAGCATGGCTATCACTTTAGAAACCCGTCTCCGAAAGAATAATATCTGCATCGTTATCTGTGTCGCCAGATACTAAATTATCCGCAGCAGTATAGTAAGTGGCATATTTTCCATCCGGACTAATAAATGGCGCATAACTGCCAAAGTCGCCGTACGTACCCGAGGCATTCTGCGAAAGTAACTGAGTTGTACCAGCTTTTGTATCCCTGATAAAGACATCTTCGGTACCATTTGTATCACTTGCTACCAAATTAGTAGCGCCAGAGCTATAGGCAATGTATCGTCCGTCTCCGCTTATCGAAGATTCTACACTATTACCATTCCCCAGCGTTCCACTAGTAGATTTTGATATTAATTCTGTTTGCTGGCTAATTCGGCTATACCTGAAGATATCTTTAAAACCGTTTGTGTCCCCGCTTACTAAATTTGTGGCATCCGACTGAAAGGTAACGTAGTTACCATCGCATGATACTCCAGCGATTGTCGGAAAACTCCCGGCGTTCCCCGCAATAGTAATATTTGAAATTTTGTTTCCACCGATTCGTTCTGCGATAAAGACATCAACTAAACCATTGGTATCACCAGACACAAGATTTGATGCGTTAGAGTAAAACGTGATTATCCCCCCATCACAGCTAATTGAGGGGTCAGCACTACTATTATTGCCGTCATTGTTGCTAGCATCTTTACTTACTAAATCAACACTATTATTACTAAGATCTACAACAAATATATCTTGATAAATAGTATTTGGATTTTTTGCCTGATAAACAACAAATCTGCCATCAGCACTAATTTTTCCCTTTACTGCACTATTTGTAGGATACCCAGCCGATGTCTTAGACACTAAAGTAGTAGTATTGTTAACGGTATCGCGAAGGTAAACGTCCGGTCCAGCAAACGTATCATTCGGATCAAGATTTGTGGCACCTGTATGGAATAGTATGTAGCGACCATCGTAGCTAATGGAAGGATTATCTGAGCCAGAATTTGCTTGTGTACTTGAAGAAGAAACACTCACTAATGAAGTCGTGCCCGATATCCTGTCTCGGACAAAAACATCTGCAAATCCATTTGTATCACTCGATACCAGGTTAGTTGCGGCAGACGTAAATGCCGTGTATCTGCCGTCCTCACTTACCGAAGGCTGGGTACTTGGGATGCTTTGTTTTGAGCCTGATACATTAACACTCATTAAATCATTAACCTTGGGAACGGTTGCCGACGCTTGCCCATACGTTGCTATTACCCCAGTTATCACGCAGGCAATTAAAACAATGCCTATCTGATTAAATTTTTTAATCATCACACCCCCTAATTAGTTTATGTATTAAGCATAAGCAATTTTAAAATAACTGTATAACTAAAATGAGCTGCGTTATACACAGTGCGTCAGAAGAATTGCTTTGCTGTGGATTTGATTATTATTAAAAGGTTGCGGTTGCAATATACGTAGTAGCTACTGTGTAGGTACCGGTTGGGGTGGTAGCACTGGCAGTTGCACCGTAGCGCATCTTGACCAGTTCGTCATCTACAACGGTAACTGAGCTGATGAGTGGTACGGCAGTACCACTAGCATCCCAGGCAAACTTGACACCAATGTCACTGTTTTCGCAGTCGTCGGAGCCGTCATCGACCATACTGTCGTCGGTGTTGCTGTAAGCGGTGTTAAATGAACCACCAGCACCTGAACCTGAAGTATAGGTACCAGCACCGTTCTTACCGAGATTCGCGGTAGTACCAGTAGAGTTAGTTGCACTGTTAGCGATACAAGCAATCTGAGTACCGAATTTCTCGGTGCCGGCTACAAAGCCGGTGCCGGTTGTGGCAGCGCTTACAAAGCATTGGTCGGTGATGTCAGTACCAGATACGTTACAGCTTGCACCGGCCACACGGAAAGCACGCAGTTCGTTGGTACCAGAGCTAGCAAGGGTTGGATAGTAGGTTAGGGCTACGCCGCCAGTGGCGTTGGTATTAAGCATTGCAGCAGCAAAGCGGTCGTTACCAAGTGAGGTCGGAGGTGTGTTGTTAACAGGAGATTTTGCAATAGTAGAGTTATCGATAGTTCCAATGTCAACACTTGTACTAGCGGTCGCTTCAGAAGCAGTACAGTCAGTTGGCATGTTTGTTGCGGCAGTACCTACCGTAGCCGATGAACCAGCCGTATCGTCAAGGGCGAAGACGCAGAAGACGAGGCGTTCCTGGACACGTCCGGTAACGGTAAGTTGGTTAACGATTGAAGCGGCAACGGTACCTTGGTCAACAGCAGTAGCAAAGGCAGTGTCAGAGTAGGTTACAACGCGGACATAAACAGGTTCGTTGTTACCGGCAGAAATGATCGGGTTGCTAACACCGGTAAGCGAGAAGGTTTTAATACCGGCTGCTTCAGGGGTTGCCTGAGTACGGGTTGCGCAGAATTGGGTCGCAACACCAGAACCACCATCGGCTTCGGTACAGCCACCGGCGTCAGCACCAGTATAGTCGGCAAAACCGTTAGCGGTAGTACCGGTAAATCCACCGGTGCTGGCAGTTACTTGTGAAACGTCAATTTTCTCAGCTGCGGTTGGAGTACCATCAGTACCAGGCAAAACACACGTGCCAAGCGGGGTGTTACAGAACTGGAAGCTAAGTGACTGAATAGTCGTAGACGATTGGGTAGTAAACGTAAAGTCATACGTTACGCCAGTGGCGTCAGGCGTAGAGTTCGAAATTAATACCTTTCGAGCTGTTAGCTGGGCCGCACTGGCCTGTTTCATTAATATAATTGGCATCAGCCCCGACAAGGCGAATGCTAGGGCGATCAGAAGATTGCCGGATTGCACCGATCTTTCTCGGAGAGTGCCGATAGACATACGTAACATTATTTTTCTCCTTTTATATTTTCGTTTTAATTTTTTGAGTTATGTACACCCCTGGTTATACCATAAGCTTAACTGCCCACGCAATACGTAACCATAAAAGTTATCCACAGCCACGCATAGTTAATGCTAGCACTTGAATTTACAGTAAAACAACAACAAACTGAGCAGATCGGAGCGTGCTCCAATTACCTGCTTTGTCCTTGGTTCGTACAGATACGGTGTGGGGTGTAAGCACTAGTCCGCCAGGATTACTAGATATAGTAGCTGCTAAATTACCATTTGAATAAGTCATAGGAATTGCATTGCCAACACCAGGATCAGTATCAATAAAATATTCTCCACTTTGAATGTTATCAACACCGGACAATGCGTCAGACACTCCGGCACTAATGCTCACAGGCTGGAAGAATAGAGAAACTGATGGGGTTAAAGTTAATGAGTTGACTAGTGGCTTGGTTTTATCTACACGTAATGTTTTTGAAATTGTTGAGCTATTGCCTGCCATATCGGTCACTGTGCCTGTAATTGTTTGATTATCGCCCTCACTACTTACAGTTACGGGTGATGGACATGTGGCAATACCCGACAAGCTGTCACTGCAAGTAAAAGATATAGTTACATTTGAATTATTCCAGCCGTTGCTGTTAGGGTTAGGCGAAGCTACTGCCGTGATAGTGGGATTTGTCTTATCTATAGACAACGAGATGGAGCCTGTCGCACAATTACCGGCTGGATCGCAACTAGGATTACTCGTATACGATACTGCAACCCCTTCACTCGAAGCTACTGTGTTAGGCGGATCGGTTGGTGCCCCTGAACTTGGTGCAGGATCGGTTGAGTGCCAGTCAATAGTTACGTCTGCTTTATACCAACCTGCTGCATTTGGCGAACGATCAGGTATACCAATGACAGTAGGATTCACAGCATCCAAGGCTTGTTTATATACAAAAATGTCAGCAGCCCGGCCGAGATCATTGGGCACCAAATTTGAAGCGTAAGACATAAAAGCGATTAACGCACCGTCTGCACTTGGGGCTGAATTGTAGCTGCCCTCATTCACTAAGGCACCATTGTAACTATTATTTATTTGTTTGTTTTTCCCCGTAAGGCTATCCCAAAGAAAAATATTTGAATTACGAACTACTGAATTATTGCTATCGATTAAATTGTTTGCTAATGAAGTATATGTTATGAATCGACCATTTTCGCTAATTTTGGCATAGTCGCTATAGCTATCGCCAGATTGGCCGTTAGCTCCCATCGAAATTAATGTAGTCGTGTTATCGGTTAAGTTTCGCAAGTAAATATTGTTCATGTCCGGAAAGTCGGCTGGTATTGTTATAGGCTGGGCGACAAGATTTGTAGCAGATGATTTAAAAACTACTTTACTGCCGTCACCCGAAATTGAAGGTTCGCTGCTGCAGCCATTCCCCTGCCCATCAGTATTAGCTATACTCACTCTATTGGTTGTTCCTGTTAATCTGTCGCGCACATATACATCACAATTATTATTTGAATCATTGTTGATTAGGTTACTTGCATAAGATAAGTAGACAATGTATCGTCCATCTTTACTAATTGAAGGCTCTCTGCTTGGATTATTAGCCTGGAGGCCACTGCTACTGGTACTCTCTCGGCTAGTAATACCGGTTATCCGATCTTTTAAAAAGATATCGGATTGCCCATTATTATCATTTGGTACCAAATTATCTGCCAATGAGCTAAATGCCAAATACCTACCATCTGCACTAATGTCGTAAACCGCACCGTTGCTGTTATTGTTCGCTTGTTGTCCATTGCTACTAGTGTTTTCTCGAGTTAGCAGCCCAGTCTGTAGATCTTTAACGAAGATATCAAAAGTATTGTTAGTATCATCAGGCACTAAGTTAGACGATGACGATCCAAAAACAACAAAACGACCGTTCGAACTGATGACCGGGGTAACACTTGTACCATCACCTTCTTGGCCAGTGTTAGTTATGCTCACTCTACTGGTTGACCCAGCCTGTATATCGCGCATGAAAATATCATGTCTGTTATTTGTGTCATTTGGTACAAGATCGACTGCATATGACATAAATGCAACATAACGACCATCACCACTTATTGAAGGCAGTGAACTATCCGCCGTACCTTGAGGGTGTGTACCTTGGAGGCCGTTATTATTAACACTTATCAACGATAATTGATTCTGCGGTTCTAAAGCCAACGAATTCTGTGGCACAGCCAATAAACCGAAGGTCAAAATAAAGATCCCTACCCTTTTAGTATTGCGTGTCACTGACTTGAGATTTGTCATACTGTTCCTCCGTTATTGCCTTTAAGCATAACAGAGATATCTCTAAAAGCTACTCTTTAAATATGGAGGACTAGAAAGTGGCGACAGCAATTATGATGTGGCGCATGGTGTACTGTCCGGCGGGGGTGAGATTAGCTATCTTCATAATATAAGAGATGGTGTAGTTAGTCTGCCCAATTGCTTGATTCCCAGCTGTTGCCGGTGATGTAGCAATAGTGTCGCCAACGTTATACTTATAGTTGTCTGGGGTCTGGTAGCCGTTTGCTGCTTTGCCATCTGCAAATGTACCATCTGGAACGTTTACGGGATTAGCTCCCAAGGATGCTGCATTAAGCACTAGATTCATGCCAAACTCTGCAACTGTGGGGCTAGCGCTAGGTATGCCTTGGACTGTTTTTGCAGGTATAACATTTCCGCTTTCACTCGTTGGAGGCTGTGAGGCAGTTGTAACTGAATAGCTTGAGGAAAGATAACTTCGGACATAGAAAGTGCAGTTACATGCGCCGCCTTGTGAAGTGGCATATGAAGTAGCACCCGAGGATAGCGTGCCAAAATCAACGTTTGCACCGGTAACACCGGCTTCGAGAAATGGTTCTGAGGGGGTTACAAAGCCTGCAACGGCACGGTAGTTAGTACTTGAAATATCACCAACACCAAGCGAACCAAGTGATTGGCGCGCTTTATAACTAGCCGAGCTCGTGTCAACGTTGCCGCCGCTTCCAAAGTAAGTTTCTTCAACTTTATAGTTAGTCGAGGACGACTGAGCGGCTACCAACGATGGAATAAAAAATAATCCACATAGAAGCAG
Source organism: uncultured Candidatus Saccharibacteria bacterium (assembly GCA_964540445.1). Taxonomy (GTDB): domain Bacteria; phylum Patescibacteriota; class Saccharimonadia; order Saccharimonadales; family 2-12-FULL-41-12; genus JALQXV01. Next base: position 30,796 of record CAZIMF010000003.1, on the reverse strand, counting down.
GTAACTAAATCGTACTCTCTGTTTATTTTTTCTCATAAGCTATACCAAAAAGTATATCATAAGCTTTTATCTTAACGCGTTTGAAAACTACTAACGATATCCATTATCTGCGAGGCATCTGGAGTAGCCCGCAAATTTGAATATAAAATTGAATATTTGGCCGTCTTGCCATCGGGTCGCAACAAATTAAGTACCGTACTGCCCCCTGACTGTCCGACCAATACTGTGTAGTTAGTACTGTCGGCATTACACCGCAGACGCACATTATCTACTACAATTTCACGATCCTCGGCGGTAGAGACTTTAGCCGCTTTAAGACAATGCTCAGAAACGGCGATTGGCAACAGCTCAGAACCAGTCTTTATATTAGACGGCAAAACTCTATTGGCAGTTAAGTTTGCAGGTATGTCATTTACGTAGATCGTTAGATCATGTTCTACAAGAGTTGCCCTCAAACTACGGTAGACAAATTTAGTCGGGGTTGACTCGGCTGGCACTTCAGCCCAAGTTTTATCTGCCTGAAACTGAAAGTACGCCGAACGAAATACCTGAACAGTTGAGGCAAAGTAACCGCTGGTTTCTTGAGAGGTAGTAGACTGAGGAGTATTTGAATTTTGGCGATTAACTGCAGAAAAGTATAGATAAACCGAGACAGCAATGGGAGGGATAATCAACAGCAGAGCAAGTATTTTTACGCGTAATATAAAGCGCTTTCGCTTCTGGTAATTAAGCTGCTGATTGTATTTCATAGTGCGTATGTTTCGTGTTTGTTTGCCGCTAGGTGTTAGCTATAATCCTCGTTTTCTATTATTGTGGCTTATGTCGTCAAAAAATACAACACGTTTATGCTTTTTAAAGCAAATATAGTATGCTAACTGGTAATAGCTTTACTAACAAAAAGTAACTACGTGGGCACATGGAAAACGATAAAAAAGATACCAAAGAAAATGAAGCTGTCGAATCGGTTACCGATGATTCATTAGAGATTCAAACAACCGTAGTTGAGGGAGAGCAAACAACCGACGCCACCAAAGACAACGGAACGGTCGTCATGCCCGGTGTCAGTAACTCCAAAAAAGATAAGAAAAAGAAGGGCTCTATTAAAGGAGCCTTTGAACGATTTAATATCTACCTGCTTCTGTTTGTATTTTTACTCGTGATTGCTGGTGTAGTTACTGCTATAAGCGTTTTAAAAAGTCGTCAGCTCAGCGGCGACTCCCAGACTCAAATCAAAACCGAACCACTCAGCCAAGAAGCGCTCGACCAACTACGTCAAACCGATGTTAAAGTCGGCGACCCAAAACAAATCCTAAGCGTTGAATCCAATGCAATTTTTGCAGGGCGTGTACTAATTCGCGGTGGCCTTGAGGTTGCCGGGGAAATTAAAGCCGGTGCGCCCCTTAATCTTCCCGGCTTAACCGTTTCTGGCCAAAGTACACTTGGCCAGGCACAAGCCAACCAGCTTCAGGTTGCCGGAAGCGCAACCATCCAAGGTGCTGTTAACATTCAGAATAATTTAACAGTAACTGGTTCGGGTAGTTTTGGCGGCACCCTAACAGCCGGTGCCCTTAACGTTCAGGCGCTCCAGATTAACGGCGATATCCAATTCACCAAGCACATCGATGCCGGCGGCGGCACACCGGGTAAGTCTGACGGTTCAGCGCTCGGCAGCGGCGGCACCAGCTCTGTGAGCGGCACCGACAGCGGTGGAACTGTAGCCATTAACACTGGTGGTAGCCCCGGCCCCGGCTGTTTTGTAACTGTCAACTTCGCTCAACGTTTTAACGGTACTCCACATGTTGTTATAACACCGGTCGGTTCAGCTGCTGCAAGCCTCAACTATTACATAAACCGAACCAGCAGCAACTTTAGTATTTGCACCGCCAACACCCCTCCCGGCGGCCAAAGCTTCGCCTTCGACTACGTCGCCATCGACTAATTATATTCACACTAATTACTTCATTAGATATAGGTCACTACTGGGCCTAGGTCTTTTGGGCCCAGGTCTTTTTGTTGCTATACCTCGAGTTCATTAAATTTTAATGAAACCTAAGTATAGTACTCGAAAACACACCCATGTCTAGGCCTCCCAAGTCTAGACGTCGAGGAAAAGCGTGACTTTGTTGCTACGAACGTGCATAACTCCGCGACTAATGCGAATTTTCTTGTCTTCGGCCTCATCTACTCTGATAACCACTTCGCACGGGTTTACTAACGTCATAAAGTTGTGGTGACGTGGCAAGATGTCAAAAGGACCAGTATCATTTTCGGCTGAAATACTTTTGGCGGCTGCATCATAATATGTTTGGTATGGTGAATAAACCTTCACTTGAATACTATTTGGATCGATGTCCTCTTTTTGGACAGAATCCTTTGTCCCATCACCTGGCTGAGCAGCAGCACTCGTTGATTGTTCATCTACGGTCGGTGTGGTAGCTTCGGTTTCAGTCGAACCATCAGCTTCATCTTGTTTCTTTGTATCTTTTTTAGACATTGATTACGCCTGTATCATTTGTTAGACAATAATTTCTTCGATACTAGCCAGCGTTTGTTCGCGGGTAAATGATTCACCGGGGATACCGTTAAGTTTTTCGGTTACGTGCATACTCTGGGTAAAGTTGGTAATGAGCTTTTTAGCTTTCGCGTAATCAGATCGATCGGCTGGCGACAGTTCGTTTTCGCCAATAATAGCAATGATGCCTTTTAAGGATTCGTATTTTTGGAGTAGAGCCTGGACTTGCACACTAAGCACATAATGACGATCGCCGACAATTTCTGGTGTCAAAAGAGATGAGCTGGTTCGGGTTAAATCGACAGCCGGGCGAATTCCCTGCTCGGCAATTGCACGGGACAGCACCAAAATGGCGTCAAGCTCGTGGGAGATCATTTGGACGGCCGGGTCAGAATTATCATCGGCTGGGACATAAATAGTCTGCACTGACGTAATTGAACCGTTCTCATTGGAAGTCAGGCGATCCTGCAAGACTTTAATATCCGAGAAAATAGTTGGTTCGTAACCACCTTCATTTGGAATCTGACCTAAAATAGTAGCCAGTTCGTTTTTGGCTTGTACGTAACGGTACATATTGTCGGCAAAAAACAGGATGTCTTTTTTATGGTTATCACGAAAATCCTCAGCTAGGGCGACGGCGGCAATACCTACCAAGGCACGTTGGATTGGATTTTCATTCATCTGCCCAAAGAACATGCAGGTATTTTTAAGCAAATCAGCATCTTTAAGCGTGTCATACAATTCGTGACCTTCACGAATACGCTCACCAATACCGGCAAAGAAGGACAGCCCGGAACCGCTTTGGGCAATGTTGTTAATAAGTTCCATAGTAAGCACCGTCTTACCAACACCGGCGCCACCGACAATACCAATTTTACGCCCCTTAACAAATGGGGTAATAAAATCAATAACCTTGATACCGGTTTCGAGAATCTCGGGCTGCTGGACAGTAAAGTTGGTGCTACGAGCCGGAACTTTGAGGATGTCTTTGTAAGCTAAATCCTTGTCCTCTATCTGTGGAAGCCCGTCAAGAGGCTGGCCAAGTGCATCAAAAATACGACCGATGGTCTTATCCCCGAGCGGGATCTGGATACCCTCGTGCGTCCGATCGACAGGCATACCACGCTGCAATGAGCGATCGGAACGAACATTCAGGCACAGCACCTGACCATGAACATCGATGCGTTCTACGAGTAACTGGGTTTTTAATTCATTATCAACTTTTAAAATCTCGCCGATGTTTGGACTGTCTTCATCAAAACTAACAAAAACAATCAGGTCTTTAATAGACGAAATAACACCTTTACTCATGCTACTCTCGCCTTCTTGATGCCATTGATAATCTCTTTCAGGCGTTCATCTTTAATGGCTCGTTTGCCGCGGTTAAACCGCAGACGGGCTTCGGCAAATTGATCGTCGGCTGCCTGGTGTGATGCCGACATGGCGCGGAACCGGCTAGCGTACTGCGCTAATTTGGAGTCAAGGATTAATTGCTCAAGAGCGATCTGCATCATTGAGCGTTCGAGATGATCTACCAACACAAAGGTGCTCGGCTCAAATATATAGGTTTCTTCACTAATGTATTCATCGCTTTTTTCAGCACTTTTCCCAATGTTATTGACAGCGCTAGACAGTTCAATTTTACGCACGTCTTGCACCATCAATGACACGTATTCCTGGTAGAAAACGCTGGCACTTTTATACTGCTGCACATATTTAATAATCGGCGCCACGTTAATATTTTTGTCATTTGAGGGAAGCTTAAAGTACTTTTTAAAACTCACTCCTCGCTGGGCTAGCTGGACGGCACCATGGTGACCGATGACAATAATGTCTTGCTTTGCTTCGTCGTATGATTCGAGCATGTAGCGTACCAGTTTTTGGTCGATGTCACCGCTAAACCCACCTTCGGCGGTAATAATAATGTAAAGTTCTTTGGTAATAACTTCGTCAGAACTTGTGTTGCGGCCAAAACGAAACAGGCTGTCGACACGAATTTGAGTGTAGATTGCCCATAAATCGTCAAAAAACATGGTTGCTTGGAGCACTTGGTTTTTAATGCGAGCAATCTTCATACTGGCAATGCCTTCGAAGACACTGCTCATCTCAACCATGGCGCCCATGCCCTTCATTTCTTTTTCGATTTCTTGCAGCCGGCTCATTTTTTAAGCTCCACGACTGACTTAGCCTTGAGCTCATCACGGACTTTGTCGTAATCTTCGTCTTTTGTAATTTGCTCGGCATAATCACGGACGTTGGTTTTAAGCGTATCGACGTCGATTTTTACACCATCTTCGAGGTTAAGAACAATGTCGAGCATCATCTGCTGACAATACAGCGAATACGTCTCGGCCGGGCCTTGGTTTAAGACCTTAAAGATGTTGGCTCCTTTTTCGAGCGCAATCTTGGCTTCGAGGGCTAGCTCGGAACCAAAGTGTGAAAATTCTTCGGCCTGACGATAGGCGGCCAACATTTTGAGTGTTCCGGCAGCCAGTGCTTTTTGCCGTTTATTGTGGCCAACACCACCAACACGGGTCACACTAAGGCCAGTATTAAGCGCCGGGCGGATACCGGCACGGAATAACTCCATGTCGAGGATCCACTGGCCGTCGGTAATGGACATAACGTTGGTAGGAAGATAGGCGGTGATGTCACCAGAGGCCGCCAGAACGACCGGAATACTGGTTAGGTGCTTTCCGTTCCTATCAAGCCTACCGGCCCTCTCGAGCAAGCTGGAGTGTGCAAAGAACATATCACCCGGGTAACTGTCGCGCCCCGGGCTGGTACCAGTCAGCAAGGCTACTTCTCGGTATGCATGGGCATGGCTAGTTAAGTCATCATAAATAATAATTGCGTCTTGATCGCATTTCTGCCAAAAGTACTCTGCCATGGCACAGGCCACATATGGTGCAATATAGCTTAAAATGAGTGATTCAAACATGGTTGAAACGACTACAATGGCACTTTTGAGCGAATCGGTGGACTCAAGTTTAGAAAGCAAAGCGTCGATGTCGCTACGCCGTTTGGCAATCATGCAGTAAACCACTACCTGATCGGTATTCTTCTGATTAATTGTCAGCTGGGTAACGACACTACTTTTGCCAGACTTGCTGTCGCCCAGTACTGCAATACGTTGACCACGGACGAGCGGAAACAGCGCGTCAATCGCCGTAACGCCGCTTTCGAGCTGAATATCAAGTAGTTTACGGGTATACAGCGGTGGCGCCACATTAAATACGGGCCAGGTATCGTCGGCTGCAATTGGGCCTTTACCGTCTAGCGGCTCGCCATTAACTGAAACTACGCGACCAATAAAATCTTTACCGACTTTGCAGACCAACTTTTGGTGTTGAACCACCGATACCATGCCAGCACTGAGCGTTTTGTCGCCAAGGTGTAAAATCGAGACATCATCTTCATTGACTTGGCTGACAAATCCTTTACTACCATCTTCGAACATTACAAGAGCGTGCGTGCTAATTGGCTGCATGCCTTTTACTTTTACGAGGAACCGGTCGACTCCGATGACTTCACCAACGGGCTGGCCGCTTTCGACAAGACGATTAAAGTGCTGGTTATCGCTTACACTCATGAGGTAGCCTCCGCGGGAGGCTCAGCAGCAGGCGGTTGCGCCGTTGGTGCGGCGGCGACTGGCACTGGAGCCTGAGCCGTAGCTGTTTGGGCTGGTGCGGGTGCGGTGGCAGGAACGGCAGTCGGTGCGACTGCGGCAACTGCAGCAACCTTGGCCGCAGCCATAGCTGCAGCTTCGGCTTCAGCTTCAATTTTTTCGCTAATTTCAGATATTTTCTGCACCAATAGTGGCCTGTTCTCGGTAAACTTATGCCGCAAACTTAGATCAAACAATTTATTGTTTGTACGAATCATACAGCCAGCTGCTAGCGTAGGTTGTAACCCAACTTCAAGCAACAGCAATGGGTGAATATTTTTGCGTAACCAGATAATTATATTGTGAGTAAACTTTGCAGACGGTTCGGTAGCTAGGCTCATGTGCATGCGCGGAGCGTGATCTTTAAAGCTGTTCAACAGAGCGAGCAGCTGTGCCCGCTGAGTTTCATCGGTAAGTTGAATTTTGTTAGCCTGTGCTAAATCTTCGAGAGTACTGCTGGTACGGGCTAATTTGGTTGGCTCCCCTGGCTTTCGAAGTTCGGTTTGACGTAATGACTCATCGACTGCCTTAAGCTCACGAATGAGACGCGCCAAATCTACCGAACTTATAAGTCGTTCCGGTAATACTATCTGTTCGGGAGGTGTATCAGTCATGAGTGCCTTACGTTCCGAAATTTATATCTTCTTTAATTGCCTGCTTATTGCGCTCAAGCTCACCAAGAATAAATTCTAGTTGATCGGAAAGGTCGATTTGATTACCGATTGCAGCTAACACATAGTGGTTTACTACGTCGGCCATATTGTTGTTGAAGCGGGTCATTGTCCGTTCTTTTTCGTTGGCAATTTCTTTGATGAGCTGTTCGTTCAGTATTTCGCGCTGCTGTTCAACGGCAACCTGGGTTTTTTGAATCGAATCAAGGGCTAGTTGCTTGGCATCCTGTATTGATTCCTCGTACTTCTTAAAAGCCTCTTCGAGAGACTTGGTAATCTCTTCTTTCATGTAGGCGTTTACTTCTGAGGTTGTCAGACGCAAATCTTGCTGCAAGAACATAGCGTTCTCGCCAATAATCTTTTCGAAGTGTAAACGGCCGCGGTTACGCAATTCTTCGCGGAAATCATCGTTAAAGATACCCTCAACGTCGGCGAGCGCAGCTTTGGCATAATCAGGATCTTCTTGGCCCTTTTTCTTTTTGCCACCGCCTCCAGAAAGACTAAGCGCCACCCAAATAAAAGCTGCGGTAACAGCTAGCAAGGATCCGACGACTAATCCGGTTTGTAACCACCCATCCATTACGTTGTTCTTCCCACCCTTTTTTCCATTCTGTAAACGGCTTCAATTTGTAAATGTTTATGGTTAAAGCTTTATAAGTAAATATACCCCAAAAAGGCCAGTTATGAAAATAATTAAGCTCAAAAGCAACACCTGAATCAACCCTTTATAAATCGTGGCCTTGGAAAGCGGATTACGTCCAATCGAGATTACCGTGCTTCTAACACCGCTAAACAGTGTGGTTCCGGCTACCATAGCAGTCACTGCCAACACTATCAAGGCTAAATAAACACGAAGTGAACTTACCGGCTTCTCGGCAATCGTTGTACTGATGCGCTGCAATGCATCCGGCACCTTGTCTTTTTCTGGCAGTTTTTTAAGCGGATTCTTACCAATACCAATATCGACTTGAATACGGCCGAAAGAAACAGTCGAACCATCTTTAGCTGCGCTCTTGCCAATCGCATCACCGCCGCCTTCAAATGCGCCAATCGCCCGGCCAAGTATGACCGACTGGTCGCCACCAGCCCGCATAGCAATACCAGATAGTGACGAGCCCGTGATGTAGTCACCTTGAGAAATTTTACCATTCTCATTGCTAACCAAAACTTCATAGCGACCACTACTCGCTACAAATATTTTCTGGCCATCACCGCTGATAGTAACAGGAGAATCATTAGCATCGACTACAACTCCCTTGAGGTCATCAATTGTTTCATTGGTCACGGCTTGAATTTTAGTTTGATCGTCTTTTTTGAGCGTTACCAACATCCCTTTTTGCAATGTCTCATCAGAGTTATAGCCCTGCAAAACTGTCTGGGCGGCAGCCGGCCCAGCCGTACTTAGAAAAATAAGAACACTCAGAATAAACGACGCCCGGACGCGCGGTGAAGAGAATAGAGATTTGAGCCGATTTTTACTGTTCATTTTTGTTTTAGTTAATACTAGCGCTTAGTATGATCTAAACGCTGGAATCATGCAAGTGCTTGCTCCGCTAGATGTGTTTTTTATACTGTTTTTGTAGTGTTTATCAATGCTCCTGGTCGATATTCCTGTTAGTACTTTGTTGAGCCTATGCTTTGCCGGTACTATATCTGTGTTTCATTAAGTTTTAATGAAAAACAGATATAGTACGCGATTACATAGTTATGGCATGTACGTCGTCACTAAATTTACAGCAATATCATAGGCATTATTCAAACCTAATTGAGTATCTGTTTGAGCGTGGTAACGAGGTGGGTTATGGCGTCGGCAGTCGAAGAGCGGCCCATACTAAAACGCAGGGAGCTTTGGGCATAGGCATCATCAAAGCCCATGGCTTTTAGTACGTGTGAGGGTTCGTCGTGGCTGGCACTGCAGGCTGAACCGGCAGCGGCATAAATGCCCTGCATATCAAGCGCCATAAGAATGCGCTCATTGTCGGTGCCCGGTAGTGTTATGTGCAGGTTGTTTGGTAATCGATATTTAAGTGATCCATTAATAATTACCTCTGGGAAGGCTTGTTTTAGCTGCTTAATTGCGTCTGTTTGCAGTTGTTGTAATCGAGCTGATTCATCATGGCGTTTTTCGACACTTATTTGCAGGGCGCGAGCTAGGCCAACTGCTCCGGCCACGTTTTCGGTGCCGCTGCGTAGATTGCGTTCTTGGCCGCCGCCTTCGATAATTGGCTGCAACACAATACCGCTGCGAACAAACAGAACGCCGATTTGCTTAGGACCGTATAGTTTCCCGCCATTAATTGTCAGTAAGTCCACGCCCAGTCGGTGCACGTGCATATCAAGATAATTTCCGGCCTGGGCAGCGTCAACATGAAAATAAAGCGGCAGAGTATTACCTTTTTTACCACGTTCTACCCGTATGGCCTCCAGCTCAGCTGCAATCCGGCGGATTGGCTGCACTGTTCCAACCTCATTATTGGCATACATAATGCTCACCAGCACCGTAGAATCATTAATTTTTTGTGAAACATCAGCGACATCGACTAACCCATTGTCTTTAACGGGAATAGTCGCCGTTGTATACCGAGCGGCAGGCGCGCGCACCGAATCATGCTCAATTGCCGAAATAGCGATGTGCGCGTCGGGGTAATTGCGCATAACGCCGTGAATCGCTAGATTGTTGGCCTCGGTTCCACCGGCGGTAAATATAATCTCCGGTGGCTTTGCACCAAGCAGCAAAGCAATATCAGCGCGAGCAGTTTGGAGCGCCCGTGAGGCCGCAACAGCCGGACCATAAAGTGCCGAAGGATTATAAAATTGATCGCTAAAAAACGGCTGCATAGCCGCTAGTACTTCAGCGTCAACCGGAGTGGCTGCCGCATGGTCGAGATAAATTGCCATAGGTACCAGTATACGCTGTACGTTTGTTACTGGGCGACAGCTCGGTAAAGTTCGCTGCTAACTCGTCGTTCGTAGTTACGCATGGCATCGAGTAATCGAACGGCTTCGTTATCGCTTAGCTCTTCGTATTTGTGACCGTCTTGAATTTTGGTGATACCACCGGGGCGAACTTCGTAGCGCGTGGTCTTGGATTGGCGTTGCTTGTTTTTATCCATCCATTCTTCATACCAAACCCAGGTATACTCATCGAGGCAGAAGAATTCACGGCGGCCACCGGTAGGAATCCGGCCAAACAGTTCCCCACCGATTTTTGCTTCGTGCTGGAGTAAGTCACGATACAGTTTTGCTTTACGCTCTTCTTCGTTATTGATACCGGTGAGTTGGAGGAATTTACTAATCATAATGTGTTAACTCGGTAGTGGATAGTTATGTGATGGGGTTTGATCGCTGTGAATTCGGTTAACATTAGCTTGGGCTTGTTGAAGCATGGTTGCTTGATCGCCTAAGCCTAAGCCAGAACCAGGTACAGCTTCTAGATTATGTTGTGCTTTAAGTGCCTCAACTTCGGCTTCGTGCGGCGAAACGCCTTCGGCTGCTACAACGGCACTTTCTAGTTCAGCTACTTCGGCAAGCCGTTTTACTTCGTCCCGGTAGGCCATTTCATCAGCAAGAACCTGTGCCCGACGGATGTTATCGTGGGCACGAGCAATAGTTGGAGAATTTTCAGCATTGATAAGTCCTTGGCGGACAATCGTAAATCGGAGACGCATAATATCGAACCCGCCACTGCGGCCTTCGACTTGGCGGCGGAGCGCTTCGAATCGATTTTCTTGATTGTTCCCTAAACCTAACATCTGTTTCTCTCTCTGTTAATTGACATTAAAAAGCACTCGAGCATTGTGTGTTGTCTGGTAAGCCAAATCCTCGAGTGACTCGTGTCGCAATTTGGCTAAAAACTTAGCTGTTAACGTCACATATTCAGGCTTGCATATACTACCACGAAATGGCTTTGGAGTCAAGTAGGGTGCATCAGTTTCGAGAACCAACGCATCAAGCGGGATAGCTTTTGCTGCTTCGAGCTGTGCTGCCTGACTGGTAAATGTAATTATACCATTCAGTGCCACCGAAAGTCCACGTTTTAAAATCTCGTCCAAATCACTTTTTATCCCAGTAAAACTGTGGATTAAACTCTTTTTTAGTTTATATTTGTCATAAATTGGCCAAAAATCAGCAAAGGCATCGCGCACATGAAAGGTTACCGGTAATTCATATTTCACCGCAAGTGTTAATTGCCACTCTAACAACTCAATTTGCTTGGCTTTACTTGAGTGGTTGTAGTAATAATCTAGGCCAATTTCGCCAATAGCCACGATTTTGTTACCTGCAACGTCGGCAAGTAATGCTTCAAATGCCTCTTTTGCCCCTTTGGTTGCTAAAAAATCTTCGGCTTCGTGCGGATGGATACCGACTGTGGCCCACACATTCGCGTGTTTTTTCGCAAAGTCGATGGCTAGCTGGCTATCATCAAGCCGACATCCGACCAACAGCATCCGGCTAACGCCCTGCTCTTGGGCAGACTGCCAGACTTCCTCAGCATCAAGCTCATACGTAGGGAACTGGGTATGAGAATGTGTGTCAAAATATTCAATTGGTGGGGTAGAATTGCTCACAAAGATTTATTATGCACTTCATTACAATTTAATGAAACGCTAGTATAGTACTTACCTATGCGCCATATTCCCTTAAACTATACGAACGCCGGGCAAAACAAAACCGTATGAACCATGATATCTATACAGAACATTGGAAGACAGCCCGTGCAGCGGCTGAGGCACAGGGTTTACAGATAGTTGAGCAGGGCTGGGAACAGCATGTAATCATTGATGCAGCGGCCGGTATTGTGTATCGGTATCCGCGCCGCGCCGCTGCGGCAGCTAAATTAGCTGATGAAGTCGCTGTACTAAAAGCAATTCATAGCCAAAGCTGGCCGATTGAATTACCGGTAATGCGTGAACATAACGACGTTTTTACTTCTTACAATTTAATAGTAGGAGAGGTGTTAGACGATGCAATGATTAATCGGTTGAGCGGTAGTGAGCTCGACGCGATATGTAGGGAGCTTGGTGCATTTATGGCCTTGTTTCACCGCTTTGACCCGACAGTAATTGAGCATAAAAAAACGAAGCAAGTTACCAGCTTATTTGAATACTACAACGAGCGTATTACCGGGAACCGAGAGACTCCTTTTTTTGAATCAGCCAACCGTGAATTGCAGCGCTTGTCAGCCAGTCTTGGCACGACAAAGCAAGTGGTAGTCCATGGTGATTTGCATGGTCTTAATATTGTCATAAACAGCTCAAATAAGTTGCAAGGCGTGATTGATTTAAGTGAAATGGAGATTGGGGATCCCCACCAAGACTTTCGAAAGGTTTTTATGACTAACCCCCGCCTATTACAACCAGCCATTGCTGGCTATCATAGCGGTGGCGGGCAACACCTCGACATAGAAACGGTGAAAACATGGGCGTACGTTAACGAATGGGCTAACCTCTCTTATTTTGCCAAAACGCCAGAGAATCCAACCTATAAACGAGCGTTGCAGCACCTAAAAGAATGGGAACAACTGTAAAACCCCAGCTTAGGCCTCGTGTTTAGGGAAAAGTGTTTGATCGAGCGCTTGAATAACGCCGGTGTTAAAAATATGTTTAATCTTTTGAGAAGTTTCGGGCATAAACGGCTCAAGCATATCAGCAATTTCTAAAATTGAGCTGGCGATGTAAGCCAATACTTCGCGCAAATGTGCCGGGTCACTGTCTTTGGCAATTTTCCAAGGCTTTTGTTCTTCGATGTACTGATTCATGCCGCGAACTTGCCGCCAAACCTCTTCGAGTGCTTTGTCGAAACGACAATCCTCAAGGGCTTTAATATAGGCTGCAGCATCGTGTTCAGACTCTGGAATGTCGCCAATCAGACCGGTTTGGTATTTGGCTATCATAGCTGCAGTACGGCTGACCAGATTGCCTAGTTCATTGGCCAGTTCATTGTTATAAATCTCTTCCATTCGCTCCCAACTAAAATCCCCATCTTCATAGCTTGGTATGTGACGAAGAAAGTAATATCGAAAGGCATCAACCCCATATTTTGTAACGATTTCTTGAGGTGGGATAACATTCCCCACGCTTTTACTCATCTTCTCGCCGGCCACCGTGATAAAGCTGTGGACGAACAGTGTTTTAGCTAATGGCAAATTAAGGCTTAGCAACATTCCGGGGAAGATTGCGGCATGAAATCGGCTAATATCCTTACCGACTACTTGTACATTTGCTGGCCAGAACTTGGCAAAGTCGGCGTGTTCTGGGTAGCCCAACACCGTAATGTAATTCATTAATGCTTCAAACCAGACATACATAACCTGTGTGTCGTCGTTTGGCACCGGCACTCCCCATTCTAATTTTTCTTTAGGCCGGCTGATACTGATGTCGGTTAATCCCTCTTTGAGTAACGATAAAATTTCGTTACGCCGCGATGCGGGGACAATCCGCAATTCATTTTGTTCAATCGCTTGTCGAATGCGATCGTTATATTTACTCAGTGCAAAGAAGTAGTTTTCTTCTTCTAGCTTTTGATACGCCTGGGGATGATCCGGTTTTGTCCGCGCCGGATCAACCTGACCTTCAGGCACAAATTCTTCTTGGCGTACATCGTACCAGCCCACATACTTTGACTTGTAGATATCTTTTTCAAGGTTTTTCCAGATAACCTGCGCTCGCTGCATGTGACCTTTGTCGGTGGTGCGCACAAACCGGTCGTTGCTAATGTTGAGTAAGACTCCTAAGTCATGAAACTTTTTACTCATTTCGTCGGTAAACTCTTGGGGTGTCTTGCCTAATTCGGCCGCTTTTTGAGCTACCTCAGTCCCGTGTTCGTTAGTACCCGCACTATAAAGAACTTCCCTGCCTTTTTGGCGAGCCAGCCGGGCAAGAACGTCACCCTGAACTAGCTCCATGGCAAAGCCAATGTGAGGATCGCCATTTACGTAAGGAATTGATGTAGTGATATAAAAAGTATTGTCTGGGTTTGATTGCATATAATACTAGCCTAACAGATTAATTGCGTTGAGTCATACATTGCCATAGCAGTATATTTTAGGTCAGCTCAAAGTTGTTTTTTAAGACGACTTGGTGCCGACTTTAAGCTGACCTAAAATATACTGCGCTTTTTAGTGTGCTCGTTTCAATGCTATATTTCAGTACTATATCTCGTGTTCATTAAAATTTAATGGGATGGAACTATAGTACTGGAAGATGTGTGCTGCTTGCGAAAACAGCCCAAGTACTACGTTACGCCGAGGCCAGGTGCCATAAACTGCAGTAGCGGCACTGGTAAACTTTTAGTTTTGTGCCGTGTTGATGCTCGGCGACGGTGGCTGACGCTTGTGCTTCCTTTTGAGTCGTAAAGCGTAGCTTGCCATCACAAGGCAACGCAGGTTCGCCGGGCGCTTCAGTCATGATTACCTAACCTTTTGAGGTAGTTGCTGCTTGTTCGCGCTTATTAGAAATGTACGAATGAGCGAAGGCCGTTACCACAAACGCAACACCACTCAGGCCAGTTACCACTTCAGATACTTCATATTTAAGCGAGATTAACATTATGGCTGCCAAAATACCGATGGCATAGTGGGCCCCGTGTTCCATAAACTTGTACTTATTCAATACATCATGCCGCAGCATATGCAGCGTAATTACCCGTACATACAGCGCACCGATACCAAGGCCAGCTGCGATTAGTAGTATTTGGTTGGTTATGGCAAAGGCACCAATTACTCCGTCTAAACTAAAACTGGCGTCAACGATATTGAGGTAAATAAATCCAATTAAACCGGCTTTAAAAGTAGCTTGGGCATGACTCTGTAGATTTGTGCTGATTTTACTCTTTTCGAGTAAGGTATCAAGCGAGTTCATTAGCAGGTATAACAAGAGTCCAACAGCACCGCTAATGAGTGCTGTCTGCCTATCTTCACCGTTCAGCAAAGATGCTGCCCCAAGTAATGTCACGAGCGCCAGGACAACACTAAGACTTTCGAGTTTACCGGCTTTTTCGAGTATGGTTTCAATCCGCACTAGCCACTTGGTCCGGCGCTTTTGAAAGAAGAAGTCCAAAAAAATCATTAAGAGAAAGATACCGCCAAACGAGCTAATCATAATGTGAGAATCCTCAAGCTTATGCCCATACTCATCGGGGTGATTGAGCGCCAAATCAATCACTGAGCCCATATCTAAATGGGCGGCTAGCGAAACGATATACAGAGGAAGAATCACCCGGACGCCAAACACAGCAATCACCATGCCAATTGTCAAAAAAGCCTGCTGCCAGGCATGGCTCATGCGCTCCAGAATGCGCGTGTTTACCACGGCATTATCGACGCTAAACGTAATTTCAAGTGCCGCCAGCACTATGACAAGCAGTAAGCCGGCAACGCCGACCTTGATACCAACAAAAGCAACCAGTGCAATCGAGATAATCGTGGACAACGCATAAATACGTAACAAGGAGGGTTTCTTCTGAGACATTTACCCAAGTATAACAGAGGTAGTTATGATGAGCAATGATCTATCAATTTAAGATTTTGGTTATGCTTGCATTCCCCTCTGCCCTGTTAGTAAACTTAAAACTTAAGCACACAACGAACCTTGGAAGGGAAATAGATGGCACACTTATACAACGCACAAAATACTCCGGAGCAGAACTTAGAAATTTTAGCGGCCCACCCCTACCCCGGCCGATTTTTGGTTGTTGGTCAAGCTGGTGATGTAGTAGTGCAAGCCTATGCAATAATGGGCCGCAGCGAAGGCTCCCGTAACCGCATATTGGCCGAACAAGACGGTGTCGTTTCTACCAAAGTTTTTGATGAAGAAAAAGAAAAAGGCGATCCTTCCCTAACTATTTACGATGCAATGCTGCAGCAAGGTTCTGTTCATCTCGTCTCAAACGGCCGACAAACTACAACCGCAGCTGAATTCATGGCTGAGGGCAAAAGCTTTTGGCAGGCCATGGATGAGCACACCTACGAACCTGATGCGCCTAATTGGACTCCACGAATTGCCGGATATTTTGACGTCCACGCCAATCCCGATGAGCACGAAGCACCAATGGGACTAGCCCTTATTCGTAGGGCTAGAGTTTCTGACCTCGCCGTACGAAACTACATGACCGAGCATGATCCTTGCCTCAACCCTGGTTCAGGTGTGGGTCTTGCTTTACATACGTATAGAGAAGATCGGCCTGCGGGCGAGGCCCTCCCCCCTTATGATGGACCAGCCTTTAAACTACCCCTCGAAGACACGGCCGAAGCAATGGCACGCCTAGTGTGGGGTGCGCTCAACCAAGAGAACCGTGTTGCCGTAGCCGCCAAAGTAGTTACACCAACCGACCAGCAGATATTCATTATCAATGCGCATCATCAGTAAATAACCGTAACCGCTATTGTATTTATCTTGCATTTCGTGGTATAATATAAGTATGGGGCTGATTTTAAGCTCGACATTGGACCTTTACAGATTAGTTCGCGTACCGCTTGTCAGCGTTATAGACAACACACAATAGATGCAACAGTATCTAAACGTGCTGCTATGATCAAGGAACTTGCTTCTAGCAAGCTTGCTTTTTCATTCAACACACTACAAACAGCCTAGCTTGTTTGCATGGTTTACTCGACGCCAGATAGAGTCTTCCGTGTCATATTATCTGACTGCCCTACTTGTAGCCCGTTCTTCTACACTTAGTTAAGACTGTAAGAACTGCACTGTGTAAGTTTTTGTTTGTTTACCGCTTACCTAGTTAAGAAACTTCAAATGAACTACGTACGTAGAAGGCTAATCACACTAAAGCCGATGGACGCGGGGGCAGAACCCGCCAGCTCCACCATATTGTTTATGCTTAAATAACCTCTTAATTGGGGTTATTTTTGTATCTGGAATAGCAGATTATCGCATTCAAGTTGAGCTGTGGAGATGGCAGCAATCATGCGTTCTGGCTCAACAATATGTGACCCAGGTTTTCTAAGCGGGTCTGAGATACGAAAGCTCCCCGCTTCGTCCACGCCATGGACTACTATACTGTGATTCCAGGCCTTGCCAGTTACATCATCGGGTTCAGACTGTTCGTTTGTGCGACCGGTGCCGTATAGCGTACTAAAGCTTACACATGGAAGTATCGGTCCATGTTCAAGTAACTCGTACAGCAATCCGCTTGTGACGGCAGGCTGGATATACAGCTCACCACCCGCTTTCAGATAATCTACATATGCTTGGCGATATGCATTTGACCAGAGCTGCCCTAGACTTGGTATTTCGTACCCTCCCATGCCCGCTTGTAATCGAGCAATGGTGTCTTGTTTTGCAAGCCCTGTCCATGACTGATCAATAACTTGACAATCAAAGGTATAGAACTTAACTTCAAATCCAAGAGATATACACCATCCGGCTAATTGCTGATTAATACTTCCGCTATCTTTGCCATTTTCGTCCTTAACTTGGGGTACTGACTGCAAAATTTCATCTTGGCTTTTTTGAATACCATAATGACTTAGCAATATCGATAGTGCCGTCTGGCTACAGCTTGTAGGGCTTTTTTGATATTGATGTACGACCCTGTAATCAACTTGTTTCATAAAGCTAGTATACAGGGTACGGATACTGTTAGGGAGATACTGACAACTGTCCACGCTTTTTGCTTCGCAGATAGTCTGCATAGTCGTCCCAGAGTAAATACCGCCAACGACATATCTCGGCGACAATAAGGGGCAAATTATATAGTTAAGAAGAGACCTTTCCCCGAGGAAAAGTCTTTTTTAATTGGTGAATTCCCGTTGACTTTTGTAAGCATAAGTGATAAAATTAATAGAGTACTTTAAAAATAAATATCTTTTAGGGATTCGTCCTCGGTATGAATGGGGTTGCAAATACCTCGAAGACTGGTGATGTGTGTAATTACGTAAAAATTAATGAAATTTTCAACATAACAGCAGAGAAAGAAGAAGTGACTATGGAACAAATTAACCCGACGGTTACAAAACACTCGACACACACCACAATTAAGCTGAGCATTGCCAGTTTGCTAGTAGCACTCATCCCTAAAGGATATTTAGTCGTACATACGTAAAGACTTTCAATTTTTGAAGGTCTTTTTTAATTGAAGCCAAGCACCAGTCGAACTTTTACAGTTGTTATGCCATAATTACAGCAAAGCTAAGGTAACGAGAAAGCGGGCACAGACATGAAGGTAGCGGTTAGCGATTTACAGGCGAACGTATTAGCAGGAGTTACAAAACTTGGGTATGAGGGTACAGACGCACAGACTATTGCTGAAGTACTGATGTATGCGCAGCTGCGCGGCAATAACCAGGGGATTACTAAATTTGCGACCGGCGGTGTGCCAAATGCCACTGACGTACAGCCATATACTGTTGTTAAGCAAAATAAGTGCGGCGCGCTTGTTTCGGGCGGCCACAGCATGGTGGCTACTAACAATGCGGTGCAGTTGGCAGTCAAACTTGCTGCCGAGCATGGCGTCGGCATTGTTGGCGTTAACCACACTTTTACATCATCTGGTGCTATTGGTTATTTCTCTCGACAAATTGCTAAGCAGGGCTACATCGGCTTTGTTTGTGTTGGTAATGGATCGTTCAAGATTGTTGCTCCTACTGGTTCGGCCGAACCAAAGCTGGGCACCAACCCATTCTCGTATGCGTTCCCGTATAGTGGTGGCGAAGTTGTCTTCGACAACGCTACCGCTGCCATGGCCTTTTTTGGGGTTGTCGAAGCTAAGCTTAAAGGCGAGGCCTTACCAGAAGGAATTGGCTACGATAAAGACGGTAATCCCAGCACGAACGCGGCAGCCGTGCTTGACGGTTCACTTGCAACCTTTGCATCTCATAAAGGCTTTGGACTTTCATTGCTGGTGCAGCTATTGGGTGGCCCCTTCTCTATGGCTGGTACACCCGGCGTGCACGAAGATGACGGCTCCGGCACGTTTGTATTGGCAATTGATGCTGGTTTACTGGCAGGCAAAGAGGAATACATGAGCCGGGCCACCGACTTAATAAACCAAATTAAAGCGGCCAAGCCCCTCCCCGGTAAGCAAGTCATACTTCCAGGTGAACATGGCGACCAGTTAGCCCGTCAAGCCACCGACAGCGGTGAAATCGAAATCGCCGATGCAATCTGGGAAGAGCTTACCTCGTTTGTGAGCAGCTAATTAGGCAACGGCACATCAGCTTTAGCAGCTGCTTCGGCTTGCCGGATTACAACTAGCTCATTATGTGCTCGTACAGCAGCGTCTAAACCAGGACCACCGCTACAAGGGTTAAGATCAACCCCTACTGCGACTGCAGCCTCTTCATGGTGTTCGCCATGAGCGTGAGCATGGGAGTGATCGTGCCCACCGGCTATTGCACGTCCAATTGACCGGACAACCTCAACTGCCCGTGCGCGGCGGGTAGGTGGTCGGTCCAGAGTCTCTCGTGATTCGTGATGATGGGTCATTAGCAAACAATACGTTATTAGTTAGTAGTATACAATATTTTTATATTATTACAAATCTTAAGGGAGATGAGTGGCTAGTCTGTTAAACTACTCGTTATGAAACATCTCAAGATTATAGTTACAGGTACTGTGCAGGGAGTATCTTTCCGTAGCAGCGCACGGCGTGAAGCAGAAAAGCTTGGCTTGCATGGTTTTGCTCGCAACCAGCCAGACGGAACCGTGTATATAGAAGTGGAGGGCAACCCAGACGGTCTCGAGACGTTTTTGCTGTGGTGCCATGAAGGTCCACAGAACGCCATGGTTCAGTCGGTTCAGTCTTCGCTGCACTCACCTGTTAATCACAATGGCTTTGAAAAACTGTAACGGGCTAAACTAACCCGTAGCGACGACGTAGCCATTCATAAAATCCATAACCTAAGGTGCTCGCCATCCCAACTGCTGCCGAGGCACCTAGTACTTCGCCTGGTCCGGTCTTTGGCAAGGCGACTTCGGCTGGCTTGGCTGGTGGAGGTGCTGCAACGGTAACTGCCTCTTTCTTTTCTACAACTTGTACTTTTTGGACAACTTGTACCGTCTGCACGGGCTGGGGTGCCGGCGGTTGCTGCGCCGGCGGAGTTGGAGTCGGTGTTACAACAGGCTTGACGGGCGCCGGCTTGGGTTTAGGCTTTTCTACCGGAGTGGCCTTTACTGGGTTGCCGCAGCTTTTTATAACAGCATACTGAAACGTACCACCTTTCATAACTACATACGCATCCAGTTTGTCTTGAGTAAAGGAAACACTCGGCGTACGGGTATAAAAAGTTGTTCCATTTACAGTTACGGCCTTGCTGCCTGCAATATTTTGTCGGCCAGCTGTCTGCGCATTCGTAGCTACTGTTTCATCCTTTATAAGCACTCGACCGCCTTTTGTTACAAAGCCGCTGACTGCCGTAGTATGCATCTCATTAACTTCTGCGCTAGTAATACCAAAGTGATTGTATATAGTTTTAGCACCTGCTTGAGCGTCATATTTTTGCTTGAGTTCGGCTGTAGTATGTGCACCACACCGAAGCACCGCATTACTGTCACAATCACGCTGTACACTAACGACCGTCTGAGCCTGAACAAGCGGCGAGATCAATAGAGCAGTAATGATAGTGATCCCCAGGATAAAGATTTGTATTTTTCGGAACGCAGACAAGGTGTTGTAGTGCACAGAATTTCTCCAGTTAGTGTAGCTTGGAATTATAGTACCGCATCTAGTACCCACTCTGTAAAGATATTAACAGTAAGCTGGCTTATACTAAAACACAAAAACTAGTTTTGTACTTTTTCTAACTGCTTGATGATTCAGTAGTTGGCATACTTTTTTTAGTACATAACGGAGACATAACTATGAATAAGTACGGTCCAAAAGCTCAAAAAGAGGTCGAAAAAGCTATGCATGAGTTTAAAGAAGGTAAGCTTAAAACCGGAAACTCTAATAAAAAAGTTACTAACCGTAAGCAAGCAGTTGCCATCGGTTTGTCGCAAGCTCGCAAAAAAGGCGCCAAAGCTCCGGCCAAAACCAAAAGCTAGTTTTTATTTGGTATGTTTAAGAGATTTTATCGAGGAACGGGGCCGATTGCACGGTTAATTGAATTAGCAATTGCGGCTTGACCAGCATCGTTGGGGTGAAGCGGTGCTGGGTCGTTTACGCCTTGCCACCAGGTGTTGGGCGAACACAGACTATGTTGATCGAAATTCATTGAAGCGTAGCGGACAAATGATGAATACTTTGCCATAGACTGACGGATAGTCAGATTAAGTTTATCGCGCTGAGTATTGAGCCAGTTGATTTCGGCAACCGTTGCGTATTGTTGGCGATTTTTACAGTAATTAGAGATTGGGTTAGAGTAACCAGTGATAACAACTAGTGGCGGCTGGCCATTGCTACGTCGTTGGATTTCGCTAAAATCAAACTCTAACTTAACTTTAAGAGCGGCCCGCAGTGTAGCAGTAGCGGCTTCGTCTGCCGCCGTACCGCAAGTAGCAACAGCGCATTTGCGAAGGAAATCACCCCAAAGCATGTCATTAGCACCAGTAGTTATGGTTATAAGGCTGGGAGTTCCGTTGGCAAAGGCTGAGTCAAGTTGCGGGGGAACGTTTGGACCAGCGATGTGTTGCTGGGTTACTAAATCTCCGGCAGTTGAGCCACTGCACGCAATATGCATAAGTGCTAGTTGGCGTGACTGAGCAACTTTGTAGCTGTACGCCTGTGTCGATCGGGCACAACGCGCGTCACCGCCAGCTGAGGCTAAGCCGGCACCAGCTGCCATTGAATCCCCAAGCGCCGCATATGTTCCTCCAGCTCTAACCATAGCTGGTCGCATGGTTGCAGCCGACACACTATTTAGGCTAGTTACAAATGGCGCTAGCAAAACGCCAACAATAAAAAATGACAGTATCCTCTTCATGGCAAACATTCTCCGTATTTAAGTAGTTAAATTATAGCGCCACCTGCCCAAAAAACACAGTAAGAAAATTTACCTGACTTCAATGCTAGAAAATGTGTTGGCAATATGTGTCTGAAAATACTTACCATGCGATGAGGCTTTCATTAAACCGGCGTAGATATGCGGGGGAACATGACTGTAACGATAAACGCGCTTAGTCTGAAATTCTATCTCAAGCATTTGCGACGTTTGATCATAGCCGATCGAAAGAATATTGGTTGACTTAACAGGTACTCTAATCATCGTAAACGTATTATACGCCATAGGTATTATCAAAATATGAAATTTCAGCAATACTCAAAATGATAGATGATTAAGGCGAACGTTCCCTAGTTTGCAGTGCTATATCTCGAATTCATTAAAATTTAATGAAACGTAGCTATAGCGCTGAACCACCATACCGCCTCGTAAAATCCGTAAAATCAAAGTTATGATCGTTGACAGCGAATTATTATTATGCTAATATACAGGTATTGTTTTTGAAATATAAGATGAATCCGAGTTTATTTGGTTTACTGCTCAGGTTTCATTATCAGACAGCAGAAGCATTCGTAACGAAACAGCTTAGAACAACAGCGTTACATACCAAATTAAACAACAAAGGATTCTTTTTTTATGCCCTTCCATACAAACACACGTACGCGATCGCAATCGTTTAATTCAGCTGGCAGCGGATCGCGCCGTCGCAGCTCATTTGGTGGCCAAGGCGGCGGTAATCGTCGTTCCGGCGGCTCACGCGGCGGACGCCGAACCGGTCAATACATTGACCCAACGCGTTTTGTCAAAGCAGCTAAGCCAGTCGTTGCGACTGAAGCCTACGTTCCAGCGAACCGTTTCGTCGACTTTGATGTTCACGAAAAAATCAAAGAGAACTTAAGCGCTAAGGGTTTTATTGACCCTACTCCTATCCAAGACCAGGCCATCCCTGTTATTTTGGCTGGCAAAGATATGATTGGCATCGCCAATACCGGCACCGGTAAAACGGCCGCCTTTGCTGTTCCGCTTATTCATAAGCTAGTCAACGAACCAAACAGCCGCGTTCTTATGGTTGCCCCAACCCGCGAACTTGCCCAGCAAATCGAAGAAGAATGCCGGACTATTGGTAAGGGCAGCGGTTTATTCAGCGCTCTACTTATCGGCGGATCTTCAATGGGCATCCAGTTGCGCGACTTACGCAGCGGTCCGAGTATCGTTATTGGTACTCCCGGTCGTATCATGGACAATATGAAGCGTCGCACCCTTGACCTCAGCACGTTTAACTACGTCGTTCTTGACGAAGTTGACCGCATGCTTGATATGGGTTTTGTTGATGATGTTCGAACTATTCTTGATAGCTCAGCCAGCGAACGACAATCATTGTTCTTCTCAGCTACTCTCGATAACCGCGTCCGTGGCCTGATTAACACCTTCTCCAACGACCCGGTCAGCATTGCCCTAAAAGTGAATAATGACGCCAGTGAAAATGTTCACCAAGACGTTGTACGATACTCTCATGGATACGACAAGCTCGACAAACTGCATGATATTCTACTTAAAGATGATGTACTAAAAGTTATTATCTTTGACGAAACACAGCGCAGCGTCGAACGACTCAGCGACGAACTATTAGAGCGCGGCTTTAAAACCGATGCAATCCACGGCGGCAAAAGCCAAGGACAGCGCGAACGTGCCTTACGTCGTTTTAAGAAAAACGAAATTGACATCTTAGTTGCAACTGACGTAGCCGCCCGCGGTATTGATGTCGCCGACATCAGTCACGTCATCAACTACTCTACCCCACAGTCATACGAAGATTACGTACACCGTGTCGGACGAGCCGGACGAGCCGGTAAAATTGGTTACGCACTTACCTTTATAAATAGTTAAGCCGTTTCATAAATAGCCAGGCTCGCTGTGGCATTTCTCACAGATAGCCCTATACCGACATCTCTACACTAGCTAGTACTGTCAGCAAGGATACTGGATACAGCCGATCCTTTTCAAACCATGGTTAAGAAAGTAGGATCAGAGTATGAGTAGCACAAACGAAGAAACAACCGATGCATCAGCGCAAAAAATAAAGAAAGCGTTTTCACCTATTAATTTTAATGATCGGTTGGCTAAGCGTAATTTCTTTAAGGCAGCTAAAAATCTCAAGAAACACCGCTACGGTGCAAAACGAATAAGTTTATTGATTGGTTTTATTCTGTTAGTTAGTATCGGCGGAGCTTTTGCTGTTAACTTTTTAAATGGCCGCACCGGTGGTAGCACCAGCAATCAAATAAAAAGCGTCCTATCGGGCGAAGAGCTGAAAGATTATTCTTCGCCAGAGAATAAATTTACCATTTTAATGCCAGGCATCCCAAGAATTACGACGACGACCAAAAAAACCGGCGATAAAGATATTCCGATTACTACATACGAACGTGTCATAGAAAATAACTCAAAAAATTATACACTGGCTGTTTACGACTATAGCGGTGTGCAGTTAGATGAGCCAAAAGCGCTGGAAAGCGCCTTAAACAGTGCAATGCAAAATACTCCAGGCGCACAGGTTACCTCCACTAAAAATGGTAAATACGGTGATCTGAATGCTATTGAGGCTACCTACAATGTCTCCGATAAAGACAAAGTTTACGAATCTCATATTCGTTATGTTATTAAAGCGTCCAGAATGTATGCCATGATCATTATCGGCGGTGATCAAGCAAAGTTTGACGAATTCGCGAACAGCTTACGTCTTAACTAACTAGAAGGGACTTACTAATGCAAATAACCAGCACTAACTTTCAAAACAATGAGCCAATCCCAAGCCGTTTCGGCCGCGATGAAGACGATGTTAATCCGTCCCTGACCTTTTCTGAAATTCCCGAAAAAGCCGAAAGCCTGGCGCTAATCATGGAAGATCCAGATGCACCGTCTGGTCTATTTACACATTGGATCCTCTACAACATGACACCAGGCGTACTTCAAATCGTTGAAGGAGAACTCCCCGTCAGCGGCATACAGGGCCTCAATGATTATGGCGAGCCAAAATACGGTGGTCCAAAACCACCCTCAGGCACGCACCGATATTTTTTTAAGTTGTTTGCACTCGATACTATGATCGAAACCACCAGTGCACTCGATCGCACCGCTCTATATCAAGCTATGGATGATCATATTATCGACAAAGCCGAAATTGTTGGCACTTACAGCGCTTGAAATTACTGCAACGTTTTAGCAAGCTTAATCCAATCTTCTAAGTCCAGGGCCTGGGCTCGCAAGCCCGGATCAATAGCTGCTCGCTCTAATAACAATTGGGTATCGCTCTTTGTCATATGCAAACCGCCTGACAATGAGTTGAGCAAGGTTTTGCGACGATTGCTAAAGCCTGCTTTTACTACTCGAAATAATTGTTTTGAATCCATTGCTCCATACAACGGTTGGCTTCGGCGCTGCAAGTGAACAATTTGTGAATCAATCTTGGGCGCCGGATCAAACAGTTCGGCTGGCACCACAATTCCCAATGACGGCTCAAAATACATCTGAGCAGTTACGCTGAGCATCGACATATCGCCCGGTCCGGCTGCAAGCCGTTCGGCCACTTCTTTTTGGATTAGAAGCGTAGCCGATACAGGGGGATTTGAAGATTCTGATAGTACGCGAATTAAGTTGCTGGTTAAGTAATAAGGAATGTTAGCAATAACCCGATAATCGGGCGACAAGGTAGTTAAATCAAAACTTAGAATATCTTGGTTTACTACCGTAAGATTAGGAGCCTGAACTCGTTTAACAAGTTCTTTAGCCAGATCGTCATCAAATTCTACCGCAATAACTTGCTTGGCTCGATTAGTAAGTTTTTTAGTTAACGAACCTAGGCCTGGGCCAATTTCAAGTACAGTATCTGCCTCATGCGCACCCGACATATCGCAAATTGCCTCAAGACTTACCTCATCATTTAGCCAGTGTTGCCCAAGGCTTTTTTTGGGAGTATTGTTACTCATATACATTTAATAATAGTGGTGCAGTTGCCAAAATTCCCAGGCTCCGCATGGTCCGCCATATTTTTTCATGTAGCCAATGCCCCAACGTATTTGAACCGAGGCATCAGTTTGCCAACCAGCCCCCATTTTAGAACCGGGTAATGCCTGAGGAATACCATACGCCCCCGAAGGATTGCCAGCATTAGTTCTCCAGCCTGATTCTCGCTGAAAAATTTGATAAATACAGTGGAATTGATCGGCGTATCCCATCTCGGCAGCAATTTGCTGGCCAAGCAAAACATTTGCTGAAGGGTTACTTATCACTACTTTGGTGCCTTGCGTTACTACCCGCTTTACCGGCTCGATTGCTACAACTTCTTGTATGACGCGTCTTGAAACTTCTTTATTATTTTTAAGTTCAATCTCGTATGTTACGAGTTTTTTACCTGGTGCACCCGGTTCTCTTACGGCTGATGAACCGGCAACTAAGTTAGGGTCACTTATCTTTTCAACCGGTGCCGGAATTTCTTCCTCGGCGCTAACTACTTGCTTACCAAACCGAATTATAAAAATCTGAGTGTTATCGGTCAGCGGAGTGCCCAGACTCGGCTGAACCGTGTCGCCTTCGAGGGCTTTTATGCCTTTTTCTTTAAGCAAATCCCCTACCGTTGTAACATGGGTACGAGTAGGAATGGGTGCGCCATACAGATTAATGAATACTGGCGTGGCTCGATCAATAACCACCTTTGCACCAATTATACCGTCCCGCAGTACATCGGCAGGTGCAGCAATTGTTACATTATCTTCTGGATACACCTTTACGCCGGCTTTTTTTGCCATTTCAGCTGGAGTGGATTCAATAACTTTAGTAATGACTTTTCCACCTTTGTTATCAACAACTGTCACAGGTTTTGCCCGATATACATTAATATTAAAGTCTTGGGTAGCAATCTGGCTATCGCTTGTAGGTTCTACTACATCTCCCTCACGCAGCTCAACACCAGCCTTATTTAGCACATCCCCAACCGTATTAGCGCGCGTTGGCACAATGCGTGTTTGCCCATCGACGAATAAACTAACAACCTTGGAATCGTTTGCTCCAAGTGTTTCGCCGCTCATTACAATAAATCCTGCACAGGCTACAAAGAAGAGCGCCATACCAACACTTACCGGTATAACTAATGGATGCGTGTGTAAATCGAGTAGTCGTACATGAACAGGTTTTTTCTTCTTAGAAATAGTCGGTTTATTGCCAAACCGAAAGATAGAGCGAAGACGTGTTTTGAATATATTCATACGTAAGTTGTCTGCTAGGTACTATTGAAAATTTACCGTACACATAATGGCTCGCGGACAAGCCACAGACCAGTTAATTATACCACGCTCACCGGAGCAAATGTGCTAAATACAGAGATATGTATTGTTGACATGCATTGTTTCGGTACTATATCTTCAATTCATTAAATTTTAATGAAACATAGACAGAGTACCGATTGGTACGTGTGCAAGGCTGCCCGAATAGGTTAAAGTTTTTCTAGAGGAGCAAAGCCAATGTTCAGCTTTTTGCTGCCCTTGCCCTAAAAATAGACGACTGCGTCGTCACAGTTCAGCTCAACTACTGTGCCGACGCCAAAAAGTTCATGCCGCACTGTGTCACCTTCATGAATATCCGGGACATAACGCGGTTCGTTCGAGGAAACACCGAGCTCACTCCCACTCGGTTTAGATTCCCAGGGGTTATAAGAGTTATCGAATGTACTTTGCTGCAATGAAGGAGTTCGACGACCCTGGCCAAGGTCAAATTGAAAGGTATTGTTTTGCATAAACTCGCCGTCAATTTCGGATAGAAAGCGGCTAGGCGGATTATGCTGGACACCGCCATACAGCATACGTGATGAACTGTAGAACATATATAACTCTTCGCGGGCACGGGTCATGCCTACATAACACAGACGACGCTCTTCTTCCATTTCGGATTGATCGTACAGCGCGCGGGAATGAGGAAAGATGGTCTCTTCCATGCCGGGCATAAAAACTACCAGGAATTCTAAGCCTTTGGCAGCATGCATGGTCATTAATGTTATGGCTTGACCACCTTGCTCCGTAGCATTAATGTCACTCACCAGCGATACTTCCTCAAGGAAACCTTCGAGGCCTAGTTCTTGGTATTCTTTCGCAACGCTAAGTAACTCTCGAACATTTTCTTGGCGAGCTTCTCCTTGAGGGGTTTTATCATCAAGGTAAGTCATGTAATCAATCTGGCGAATTAATGATTCGATGATTGAAACCACCGGCGCTTGGTCGATGGACTGCCGGAGATTATCCATCTGAGTTGAAAATTCTATGAGCGCATTGCGGGCTTTTGGCGTAATACTACTACAGAGCTCCACTCTGTTTAGCGCTTCGTTTAAAGATAGGTTATTCACCAGTTGCCACTCAAAAAATGACTGCAACGATTTAGCACCAATACTTCGGGCTGGCACGTTAACAATCCGCTCAAAACTTACCCGGTCTTCGGGCTGAAACAATAATCGGACGTACGCAATGAGATCTTTTATTTCTTTGCGATCATAAAACCGCTGGCCGCCGACAATTCGGTAAGGAATACCATAATGCAAACAAGCTTCTTCTAGTGAGCGGCTTTGAGCATTCGTTCGGTATAAGACTGCAAAATCGTTGTAGGTGCGCCGGCCTGAGTCAAGTCCTTGCTTAATCCGACGAACAATCGCTTCGCCTTCGGCTCGCTCATTGCCAACTGCGACCATCTGTACCGGCATACCATTACCCGCCTCTGTCCATAGTTCTTTATCTGAACGGTTAGCATTTTTAGAAATGATTGAGTGAGCGGCATCAAGAATATGTTTGGTGCTCCGGTAGTTTTGCTCGAGTTTAATAATTGCAGTGTCTGGGTAGTCTTTTTCAAAACGTAAAATATTGCGAAAATCTGCACCACGCCATGAGTAAATGCTTTGCCAGTCATCACCCACCACAGCGATATTCTTTTTAGAGCCGACCAATAACTTAATCAGCGTATATTGGGCAGCGTTGGTGTCCTGATATTCGTCAATCATAACGTAGCTAAATTGCTGCTGCCATTTTTGAAGTGTTTCTGATGTGTTTTGCAGTAGACTGACTGTTTTCCCGATTAAATCATCAAAGTCTAGAGCGCCCGCTTCTTGTAGCGCACGTTCGTACAGCGGAAATACATCGGCGGCTATTTGTTCAAGCGGACTGGTGGCACGGATATGATAGTCAGCTGGCGTAATTAACTCATTTTTAGCATTACTAATGAGGCTCAGGATTTGGCGCGGCGGATAACTCTTTTCGTCAACAGAAAGCTGTTTTGACGCTTGCTTAACCGTTGCCAAGCAGTCAGCTTGGTCAAAAATAATAAAGTTTGGTGGTACACCAACGTAAGATCCGTCACGACGCAGTAGCTTAACGCAAATGCTATGAAACGTTCCCATGTATGGTAAAAATGTTCGATCATCGGCATGATGACCAAGTAATTCAGCTAACCGTTCACGCATTTCGCGGGCTGCTTTGTTGGTAAAGGTAACTGCTAAAATGTTAAACGGCGTTGCCTTGCCAGTACCAATGATATAGGCAATACGATGGGTCAGAGTTTTTGTTTTGCCACTACCTGCTCCGGCCTGAATTAACAACGGTCCCTCAGTAGTAACTACTGCGCGGCGTTGTTCTGGGTTTAGTCCAACCAAAAAGGCTTCACTGTTTTGAGGCATCTATATATCTTAGCAAGAAAACTGTTTGGGTTCTAAGTAAAAAATACTAAACCTATAACAAGTCTGTG
Organism: uncultured Candidatus Saccharibacteria bacterium; assembly: GCA_964540445.1. Classification (GTDB taxonomy): domain Bacteria; phylum Patescibacteriota; class Saccharimonadia; order Saccharimonadales; family 2-12-FULL-41-12; genus JALQXV01. The sequence continues at coordinate 1,277 of CAZIMF010000003.1, read as the reverse complement.
AGCGCTTGAACCCCGAGATCTAAAACTTCAGCATCTATAGCAAAGTTTAAGCCGGCTAGACCGAGGATAATAATTACAATTAGCAGCCATAGGATTCGCATTTTTGAGCGACGGCGACTGGCTACACCAATTGGAACAAAAAATTCTTTAGAGGCAATACTTTTTTCTAATTCAGCATTACGTTCGTCAAGTTCTCTTTTTTCTTTCTTATCGGCCTGTTTGGCATCAACTTCATTTGCAAGTGCGTCAACTGCGCCAGAACCACTTTCAGAAGTTTCGGGGTTAGAATCTGAGGTACTCTCTTCGTGAGTATTATCTGTTGCTTCTTCTGTATCTTCAGCATCTTCAGCAACTGGCTCATCGTTTTCCTCTGGTGCAGCGTTCTCTGTGTCAGCCGAGGTATCAGGCTGAATTTTTAATTCCCTGGTAGTCTCTTTAGCAGGAGTTGCCTCGGTGGCTTTTTCAATTTCTTCGTTAACTACCATTGGATCTTGGGCAACCATCGGTCCGTGTTTAACGATAAGTGGGCGAGAAGTTGCTAAGGCCGGTGTTTTACCAGGCCCGGCCACATCAAACAACTTGGCAGGTTCAGCTTCGGTTTTTGAGATTTTTGTGGTTTCTGGTTCGGATTTTTCTTTGTTTGCCATGATTAATTAGGTTCGGTTATTGCGATAAGCACTGTCTACAATGCCGCTAAACTTATGAAAATTAAGACTGGCACTGCCTACCAATAGACCGTCGCAATCTTCGAGAGATAGATAGCCGCTGGCAATATGCTCGTCAACACTACCGCCATATAAAATACGAATATCTTCGGCAGCACTTGAGCCATAGAGTTCGTGTACCTGATGTCTGATAAATTGTAGTGTTTTGGCTATATCATCGGGTTTTGCAATTTCGCCACCAAAATTACTAATTGCCCAGACAGGTTCGTAGGCAATTGCCATGTGCTTTACTTCTTCAGCCGTTAAATTGCTTAGTGCTGAAATTACCTGATCGTGGATAACCTGTTTGGCCTCGCCTATTTGTCGTTCGTCGGCCGTTTCACCAACGCATAAGATTGGCATAATACCATTTCGTACGCTGGCAGCTACTTTATCGCGGACAACTTCGAGTGACTCGTTGAAATAAATACGGCGTTCGGAGTGGCCGATAATAACGTAATGTACGATGTTTCGGAGCATGGCAAATGACACTTCGCCGGTGAGCGCACCCTCATCGGTGGCATTGGCGTTTTGTGCAGCTAAGCGAAATCGGCGGCGGTCAATCTGTAAACT
>CAZIMF010000002.1:0-46017 GCA_964540445.1 uncultured Candidatus Saccharibacteria bacterium | reverse complement strand
TTCGCATCAGCTCTTCTTATATGACCGATCATCAGATGCACGTTATGAGCTGTGCCGACATGGTACGACTTAAAATCGAAGGTACTCCCAACGCCTATAGTCCTGATCAGCCGTTGTACGCTACTGTTGTGCTGTCTGACGGACGCAAGCTAAACATCTACGCCAGTAACACGAAAGAATGTGCGGTGGCGTGGCAGGCAGTCTCACCGCAGCAAATTAGTGAAGAAATCAAAAAAGCCCAGACCTATTAACCGTAATGCAAAAGATGAGCTACAATAAACCTAAGAATACGTAAAAAAAGGATTTTATTATGGAAGAACAACCAACTTATACAACGCCTCCGCCAGCACCGGCACAACCAGTAGCACCGGCTCCGGCTAGTGACCAGAAAGAGTTTTTAATTGCATTGCTGCTTTCGGTTTTTGTTGGCAGCCTGGGCGTTGATCGCTTTTACCTCGGTTATACTGGCCTCGGCATCTTAAAACTTGTAACCTTCGGCGGCCTTGGTATCTGGACTATTATTGACATAGTACTAATTGCTACCCATAAGCTACCTGATGCAAAGGGTCGTCCTCTAGTTAGAAATTAATCTCATTGTTGCAATCGATGATTAATCGGAGAAACATATGAAAAAATTACTACCCGTCTTAGCCGCTATTATTGTAATTGTCGGTGCGGTAACTGCTTTCTTTGTTCTTAAAAAAGATGACACGGGGTCGTCCTCTGACAATAAAGCTTCTATTGTTCAAGAAGTTAAAGATTCAGCCTATACCGGTGATAAAAAAGCCTGTGATGTACTTACGGCCGACGATGCAACGAAAGTACTGGGTACGACAGCTCAAGCTGGCAGCACTAACAGTGATGAACCAACAGAAGGACCGGACGTAGTGGTCAGCACTTGCACCTATTCAGACGGCAGTTCTGCAATTGGTCAAAGTAAAACGGTCTCAGTATTAGTTCGTGCTGCCAAATCTACTGACGGAGCTGAAAGCAATACCTCGCAGTTTGGTGATCAAAAACCGTCAGGAGCGCAAGAGGTAACTGGTTACGGCGAAGCTGCTTTCTGGAATCCTGCCTTCGGTCAGCTTAACGTACTTAAGAACGGGAACTGGTACATTCTTTCGAATGGGTCAATAAAGGCGGCTGATCGTACCGTCGACCAAGCTAAGCAATTGGCAGACGTCATAAGCGCTAAGTTTTAGTAGCTATTATGAGCTTATTGTGGCTATACATTGGAGTCGGGGGCTTTATAGGTGGGTATGGCCCCGTATTACTGGGTGCCGATGGGTTATCTCTCTGGAGTCTTCTGGGAGGAACCGTTGGATCCTTTATCGGACTGTGGCTTTATCGCCGACTTGATCTAGGCGATTAGCCAGATTTACTCTGTTGATATGGTATAATACAGGCTATGTCAGGTCATTCAAAATGGGCAAAAATACATCGCGGTAAAGCAATCGAAGATGCCAAACGCGGCGCTGTGTTTACAAAACATGGCAACAATATTGCCGTTGCAGCCCGGGCTGGAGCCGATCCAGATACCAACTTTAGTCTGCGCCTAGCCATCGATAAGGCAAAGGCTGCCAATATGCCAGCAAACAACATCCAGCGGGCTATCGATCGTGGTAGTGGCAAGCTCGGGGGCGAACAAATTCAAGAAGTTATGTATGAAGGCTACGGCCCAGCCGGTACTGCAATATTAGTTGAGTGTGCCACCGATAACCTGAATCGCACCTATCCTGATGTTCGACTGGCTTTTAGTAAACACGGTGGGAATATTGCCGAAAAAGGCGCGGTTGCCTTTCAGTTCGAGCATAAGGGCATGATTATTATCGATGGTGTTGGTGAAGATCTCCTGCTTGAAGTACTTGATGCCGGTGCCGAAGATGCCGTTGAAGAAGATGGGGAAATGACCGTGTATACCGATCCAAAACAATTAGCCCAGGTGCGAGATGCGCTCAAAGCCAAAAACATTAAAATTACCGAGGCTGAACTAACGTATATCCCAAAAAATACTATCGAAATAACCGACGCAGCAACAGCAGGCAAGATCAGCCGGTTAATGGACGCACTCGAGGGGCTAGATGACGTAAGCAACACGCACGTTAACTTTGATATCCCTGAAGAACTTTTGAGCTAATGAGAATATTGGGTATCGATCCCGGCACCGGAATCTTAGGGTTCGGCATCATCGATGTAACTATACAAAGTAAAGTTACCCTAGTCGATGGGGGAGTAATACGAACACCGGTGAAAGAGGCTGATAGTCTCCGTCTGAAAACAATTTACGACGAATTAAGTGAAATTATTTCGCTTCATAAGCCTGACGTTATGTCGGTTGAAAAATTGTTTTTTGCACAAAATGTGACAACTGCCATGACAGTCGCGCAAGCGCGGGGTGTCGTGTTGTTGTGCGGTATTCAAAATGATTTGGAATTATTCGAGTACACTCCCCTGCAGATCAAGCAAGCCATTACTGGTTATGGACGGGCTGACAAAAAACAAATGCAAGAAATGGTTCGGGTAATCTTGCAACTAAAAGAGGTGCCTCGGCCTGATGATTGTGCCGATGCCCTAGCAGCGGCAATTTGCCATTCTATGACGGCACAATACGCTTAGTTTTTTGCATTTTAGCTCCAATTATTGTTCTAAATAAGCTATACTAGTAGTAAATGATTGCGTATCTGAATGGGGTTGTTGCGGTAAAAGAGCTGGATAGCATCGTGCTTGATGTTGCTGGCGTTGGCTATGGAGTTGTAATAAGCCCAAACGACCATACTAATCTTGTTCGATTACAAGCGGCAAAACTGTTCATCTATGAGCATATTCGTGAAGACTCCCATGATTTATACGGCTTTACGAGTGTAGCGAGTAAGCAGCTATTCGAGCAGCTATTAAGCGTTAAAAACGTGGGGCCAAAAGTAGCTATGGCAGTGCTGGGCATTGGCTCAGAAGACAGTATACGTTCAGCAATCGCTAAAGGTGACGTGAAGCTGCTACAAAGCGCCAAAGGGGTTGGCAAGCGTGCTGCCGAACAGATGGTAGTAGAGCTGAGAGATAAAGTTGGCCTCGTAGTAGGCTCCGAAGCCGAGGGCATTGTTACGCGCGGCGGAGTTAATCTGGCAGACGAAGCAGTGCAAGCTCTAATGGCCCTGGGTTACAGCGAATTTGATGCCCAAAAAGCCCTTGAGAAAATTGATGCTGACTTATCTACCGAAGAAAGAGTCGCTAGTGCTCTGAAAGGTCCATCCAGATGATTGCTGTAAGGATTCAAGAAGGTCAAGATTTAAAGAAATTTATTTGCGAATACGTCGCAAATAAAAAATTAAAAAGCGCATGTGTCGTTAGCGCTGTAGGCAGCTTGAGCAAAGCTCAAATTAGAATGGCGGGAGCTTCTCCTGAGAAACAAGACACTCGCTTATATGAGGGATCGTTTGAAATAGTTTCACTAATTGGAACAATTGACGCAGATGGTAAATCACACCTCCATATTTCTATCTCTGATGACGAAGGGAGCGTAGTCGGCGGTCACCTAAAAGATGGGTGCATAATCCATACAACCGTAGAATTAGTCCTGATAGCTGACCAGGGCCTACTATTTACCAGAGAATTAGACAAAACAACAGGTTTTGATGAACTTGTTATTAAGGAGCAAAACTAATGGCAGTTGAACGAATTGTGCAGCCGACTACTGACGATGATGACAACGTCGAGCAGTTGATTGAAATTACCCTGCGACCAAAAGATTTTGCTAGTTATATTGGGCAGGAACGGCTCAAAAAGAACATGCAGTTAGCGATTACTGCTGCCTTAAAGCGAGGTGAGCCAATTGATCATGTGTTACTGTATGGGCCGCCAGGACTCGGTAAAACCACTATGGCTAGTGTTATCGCGCATGAGATGAATGCTAATATTCGGATTACTTCAGGGCCGGCAATTGAACGGGCTGGTGACCTGGCAAGCCTGCTTACTAATCTGCAAGACGGTGATATTTTATTTATTGATGAGATTCACCGACTGCACCGGAGCGTTGAAGAAGTTTTATACAGTGCCATGGAAGATTTTAAGCTTGATATTATGCTTGGTAAAGGGCCGAGTGCGCGCAGCCTGCGGCTCGACTTACCGAAGTTTACAATCATTGGTGCCACTACCCGCACTGGCTCGCTAGCAGCGCCCTTGCGCGACCGGTTTGGTTTACAGCATCGCCTCGAATTTTATAGCGATACCGAAATTGCCGAAATTATTACGCGTGCTGCCGGTATATTAGGAGTTACTATTAATCAACCAGCAGCTGAGCACTTAGCAAAACGGGCGCGCCTAACTCCTCGTATCGCCAATCGGTTGCTTAAACGTGTACGAGATTATGCTGACGTGAACGGAGACGGTATTGTCGATTTAGCCATTACTCGTGATGCCATGAAACTGCTTGAAATTGATGAACTAGGGCTAGATCCAGCCGACCGCCGCGTAATAGAAACTCTCATTGATCGGCATAATGGTGGACCAGTGGGGGTAGACACATTAGCGGCCTTAACTGGAGATGAGCGGGCAACTATTGAAGACTTTTTTGAACCATACCTCATGCAGATTGGTTTACTCGAACGAACACCACGCGGTCGCAAAGCCACCATCCGAGCCTACGAACACCTTGGTAAAACCGATAAATTAAACAAAGAACCCCAAGTCGACCAGACAAAATTGGTGTAAAGTATACATATGAACCCAGAACAACCCCCTCAAGAGCCGGCAGACCAACAGGAAGGCCCCAAGCAGAGCGATATTGCTCCAAAGGCAGCAGAACAGCGCAAGCGGCTGTTTGATCCAACAGGACGCGTTGAGGGGCTGACTGATGATGAAACATTAGTTGCTGACGTGCGTCGTCATCCGTTTGGATTATTTTTACTGTATTTGCAAATTTTTGTGGGTCTTGGCTTAGCGTTGCTGCTATTCGGCGTCTTTTTACCCTCGCTATCAGATACGCTTGGTGTGAGTACCAGCACGCTAAATTCTATTGCCGCCGCCGTTACATTATTTGTTATTGCCTTTGGCTTGATATTCATCGTACTAGCTACCCGTATTTACAAGGGAAACCAGCTAATAGTCAGCGATAAGAACGTAACGCAAGTACTGCAAATTGGCTTATTTGATCGCAAGGTTTCAGAACTTTCGATGGCTAATGTCGAAGATGTAACGGCACAGCAACGGGGTATTTTCCCAACCTTACTCAATTATGGCACTCTGCGCATCGAGACAGCCGGTGAGCAAAATAACTTTGTATTTATTTACTGCCCCCACCCAAATGCCTATGCCAAGGCAATTTTAGATTCCCGTCTGGCGTTTATTACACAAAATCCAAAGCACTAACAGCTAGTCCTGGAACGGATTGTCTCGGGCTGTTTCAAAGATGGACTGCACGCCAACATTTTGACTTTCAAGCTCTTCAATTTTCTTAATAGAGGTTTCGTCGAGCTTTAGCCGCTTAATTGTATTTGACTGCTCGGCTATGGCATCTTCATTGGGAGTAGCTTGGGATAAAGCACTAATGCGAACGATTAGAAAAGCATAAATTAGGAGTATGCTGATGATAAATATAAACGTAGCGTAGCCTTGCATTCTAGATAATGCGCTTCTGATTATTGATCCGAGTTGTTTTATATCAAGATTTTTCATAGTTTATGGCTTTACATATGCGTTTAGCGTTAGATTAAAATTTAGAGTCTTACCATTATTACTCGGATTGAGGTTAATAGTACCAACATGAGCGGTGCGTCGATTTTTCTCAAGGCTTTCCAGGAAACTAAGGAAGTTTTGGTAGCTTACTTGCCCAGCGGACTCAACTTGTATCGGCAATGTATATACACCCGTAATGCCTGCAACAGGTTTAACCTGGCTAACACTTGGGACGACTGGTTTGGGTGTACTTGACTCGCCCTCGGTAGTTGTTGCTTTTGGCGGCGTTTCTCCTAGTTTTGAAGTTTCGAAACTTATTGATTTGATAGGAATATGATTATCGGCAGCAATAGCTACAATTTCTCGAACGGTCTTTGCTTGATCTTTATCTTGCGGCACCACACTTTTAGCAATTGTATCTAGATCGCTGTATCGTTCGATGTCTTTTTTTGCTTGGGCTAGTGCTTTTTGCTGCAGTTCTATTGAGCCACTTTCGACTTTGAGAGCCGATAACTTACGAGATTTTTCCTGTAAAACAATATTCCCTCCGACGGTACCTCCAACGATAAGGGCGATAGCTAATACTAATACGCCGACTTGCAGATAGAAGAATCGTTTAGGCGTCATTATTGTGATGCTCCTGTACCCGTGTTTGATGCTGTGGGAGTAATGTAAACATATGAGCTATTTTTGCCAAACAAAGCACGTAAGTTGACGCTGCACGGGAAGAGTTTCTGGTCGCTTGGAGTGGTGGGGAGGGCCGGATCGGCACAACTGATACTGTTAATATCGGCTTTTTCAAATACTCCATTTTTTGGATCCTGTAAATTGAGCTGTAGTTGTGTGCCGGCGTTAAAGTCGGCCGCCAACGCATTAAGTTGAATACCGCCCTGAACTGCATCAATTTGCAGCGATTGCAGTGCTGTATTTGCAGGTAATGCCGAACCGATTTGTCTTAGTAGCTTGGAAAATAAGATTTCCCGCGATAAAACATCAAGTGTAAGTTTAGTATCACTTGATATTTCTTCAACTCGCTTCTGGGTTTCGTCAACTTTTTGATCCTGCAGAGTTTGCTTTAACTGTGTAACTGAGGCTGACTGACTTTTAATTTGTTGCTGCATATAAATCAGGCCACCGGCAACAATTACGCCAACACCAAGCAAAGCAAAGATGGCTGCAATAATCCAATTACGCAAGCGAGTATTGCGCCGAGCATAGAAAATATCTTCTTTAATATCTTGTGGGAGCAAGTTAATCATACGAATAACTCCTTAGGGCGGATGAGGGCCAAGCCAGCCGCAGTTACATAGACTGACTTTTCGATAGTACTCGGTGGTTGCAGCTTTCCGATAGTGAGATCTTGCCATGGATTACAAGTGCGCACTGGTATACGCATAGCGTTGGTTAAATAGTCGCTTAGACCAGGCATGTTTGCACCACCGCCCATAGTAATAACTTGTTCAATCTTCTGCTTTGATCCGGATCGTTCTTCGTGGTAACGAATCATGCGTCGAATTTCTTTAACAAGTGTATCAAGCCGAGGCTGCAACGCTTCGACGATTTCAGCTTGTTTTTTACTTTTGCCAAGCCCATATTTTGTTTTAACTATGTGAGCTTCTTGCTTTGTTATACCTAGTTTTTTGCCAATTAATTCAGTAAAGTCATTGCCACCGCCATTAATCGTACCTGTTACTACCACTGCTTTATCATGGATGGTAATATCGGCTGAACTACCTCCAAAATCAATTAAAACGGTAGGGATATTGTTTAAATCAAGTTGCTGTTGAAAGAGCCGGCCGGCTGCCAGGATTGTTGTGTCAAAGGTAATTGGCTCTAGCCCAAGCATGCGAACAAGTAACATGTATGAATCCACTATTTTTTTAGGGGCTGCTACAGCCAGCAGCTCAATACCTTTATCGTTTCGATCGATGATGCTGTAATCAATGTATAAATCCTCGATAGGCATGGGGATGTATTGCTCGGCTTCTATTTGAACGGCTTGAAGCAACTCGCTGTCACGAATTATTGGGAGGCTCATGGCTCGTGTAAATGTGCGGCTGGCCGGAATTGACACCGCGACGCGATGGGTATTTATCTCACCGATGATGCCATCTTTAAAAAGAGTTTGAATTGATGCAGCAAGCGATTTAAAATCAACAATAACCCCATCTTTAATGGTGCTAACATCGTAACCAGCCAAACCATAGCCACTTACCACTGGAGCTTTGCTGCCATTATTGATGAGCTGCATGACTTTAATACTGCTCGAGCCTATATCAAGCCCGAACAATGGTTTGTCTTTAAAAAAATGTGATGAACTATTCATTCCACCCTATATATAACTGTTCATATGCATATGATTATCAAGAATAAGTATAGCTTAGATACCTGCTTATGCATATAATTAGAAGTAAGTATGTCTGAAAAAAAATCTGCCGGGTTCACGCTCGTTGAATTAGTGGTTAGTATCACTGTTATAGGCATTGTAATAACAAGTGTAATCAGTCTTTTTTTGACCGTTCAAAGTACTCAGCGACGCACGGTGTATGTTGAAGGTGCTACTCGCGCATCACAACGAGAAATGGAATCTCTGCGTAATAATAACTTCAATAACCTTACTGCAGGACAAACCATTGATTTTACGAGTAAGCTACCGGTAGATTTGCCAAAGCGTAAAGGGACTGTGTTAGTTAGTGAGCCTTCTCCTGGTCTAAAACGAATTGATATCACCGTTGAGTATTATGAAGGTACCGATCGTCAAGAAGTGAAACTAAGTTCATTAGTAGGTATTTTAGGGATAACGCAATGACAAAGATACGGCAACTCCTAACTAACGGTTTTACCTTAATTGAAGTACTGATAACACTTACCGTGGTAGGTATATTGCTTGGTATTATTGCTACCTTTTCGATAACAACACTTAGCCAAAGCTCAATCGAAGCTACGCGAGCCGAATTACTCAGCCAGTCACAAATTGCCATGGATCGAGTGATTAATGACACCAGATTGTCTGCTGGTGCCGAGCAGAATAACCGATGGGCTGACGTTAATAACGCAAACGGTGATCTTGCTTGGCAATCCAATAGTACTTCAGTAGTGCTGGCAACAGCCGTGGTTGATCCGGCTAATAATATTATTTTTGCCGACCCATCAAAATATATATCAGAAAAAAATAACGTAATTTATTTTGTCCAAAACAAGGTGCTATACAAGAGGATTTTGGCGTCGCCAGTTGCGAATAACGGCGCAAAGACTACCTGCCCTACGGCAGCCGTATCTCCAACTTGCCCGTCTGACAGAGCGCTTTTAAAAAATGTTACAAGTTTCACCATTAAGTATCTGAATGGAGATGAGGTAGAGGTTGTCCCAACCGATGCTCGCTCAATTGAACTTACCATTAAGACGTCGATCTACAAGTTTAAACGAAATATAAGCAGTGATTACACCACGAGAGCGGTATTTAGAAATGATTAACAAGCATCAAGTAGTAAAAATAAATAAAGAACGTGGCATGATCTTGCCCACGCTTATTATGCTTATGACTGCCTTTACAATAGTCGGACTGGCCTTAGTAAGCTACACCACAGGTCAGTATGGCCGGACCCGAACAAATGTCTTTGTGGCTAATGCTACCCAGGTAGCAGAAGCAGGGATTGAACAGTCGTTATATCAGATTAATCTAGACGAATCATTCACAGGTTTTGCTACTGAACAGGAGTTTATTAATAATTCGACGCAAGGGAGGGGAGTGTATACCACCGTAGTTGCCCAAACTCCTGACAGCAACGCTAAAATTCTTACCTCAACCGCCAAAATCTATCGACAATCAAATCCGACAACACCTGTAAGCACCAGAAAGATAAAAGTAACTATTGTAGGTACAAACTCACAGGGTTACTCTGTGCACACTGGCCCGGGCGGCCTAATACTGGGAGGTAGCGCCAATATTACCAACTCAGATGTCTACGTAAATGGTAACCTCACCTTATCTGGATCGGCAAAGATTGGTACTAATGCACAACCGGTTAACGTTGATGTTGCGCATATTGCCTGTCCTGCTACCGCAACCCCAGGCCCAACCTATCCGATGCTATGTACGACTGGCCAACCAATTAGCATGACGGCTAGTACGGCAATTTATGGCACCGTCTGCGCTACTGGCCAAACCTCTACCGGCCCAAACAATAACATCAAAACAGGTATTGGGGGTCAAGGCCTCAAGCTCGGTTGTACAGCCCCGGCAGTGGCAACCCCAACCTATGACCGAAGCGCGCAAATAAATGCAGTAACAACCAGTGGATCGGCCAGCAGCAGTACCTATAGCTGCGGAGGTTCTTCTTCTAAAACGTGGCCTGCAAATCTTAAACTAACTGGCGATGTAAGTACCAATGGTAGTTGCCAGTTACGAATTACGGGGAACGTTTATATTACCGGCAATCTAGATTTTGGCGGTTCTACGGTTGTAACTGTTGACAATAGCCTAGGCACTACCCGGCCAGTCATTATTGTTGATGGCACTATATCAACAGCAGGGTCAGTGCGCATACTTGCAAATTCAGCCGGTACGGGTGCCCACTTTATTAGTTTTAAAAGTACGCTTGCTTGTACTACAAATCCACCTGCCTCAAGCTGTGCGCCGACAGGAACTGATCTCAAAAACTCTCAGGCGCTTCAAACGGTTACTGTTACGGGTAGCGCCAATCAACCCGGGATGATATTCCAGGCCTATTGGGGCAAGATCTCGCTAGGAGGCAGCGGTAACATGGGCGCAGCAATAGGTCAGACTGTAGATTTAACTGGCACTGGAACGGTTACGTTCGGTACCATACTCTCCTCGGGCAATCGCTCATGGACTGTCACTAGTTACCAACAAGACTTCGATTGATTCGCTACCTTACTCTTCAAACTAAAAACCCCGGGAAAAACCGGGGTTTTGCTTTATAAAAAGTTTACTAAAACTAGTTTAGATTCTTTTTAACGTAAGCGTTAGCGCCTTCTTCGGTGGCTGTTAGGGTGTATGCGTTACAACCGTTAGCGTCACAAGTTGGTTCGTAGCTGTAAGCCTTTACAACTGGAGCAGCAACGAGTGTCTGTGCACTACCTTGAGGATCTTTTAATGCTTCTGCATCAAGACTCTTCATGTTAGTTGCGCGCCATGCAGCGTCGTTCATGTTAGCTAATGTAGGATATGTATTTTGCTCGTTGAAATATGCTTCAAGTTGCGTATGTACAGCCTTTACATCGCTTTCACGTTCTGCGTTTCGAGCTTTTCGCTGGATACCGCTAAATGTCGTTACTACCAATGCTGCCAAGATACCGATTACGACAATCACTATCAAGAGTTCTACAATGGTAAAACCACTCTGTTTTCGTTTAAGTGAGATCATAAAGGACCCACCCTCCTTGTTTTAAATTTTTAATTTGATCTTAGTAGTCAATAGAATATTGTACCGGCTAAGTATCTGGAATTGATTATCAAGCATAAGCACGTTGGGGTCAAGTGCTTTATATCCGTTCTGGCTAATTGTCGGCACTGACATTTTGACTGAGTGACGAAATTGGTCCCATAACACTTGCAGCAATAAGCCCAACTACACCCCCGAGCATAATAATCATAGCTGGCTCTATCAGAGAGCTGAGTCCATCAATTAAGGCATCAACCTCTTCTTCGTAGAAATCGGCAACTTTAAGTAAAATCGTATCGGTCTGACCGGTTTCTTCGCCAATAGCTAACATCTGGCTGACAATGGCAGGAAAGTAGGGACTATTAGCCAGCGGTTCGGACAGCTGCTTACCGTTTCTGACCTGCTTAGCAGCTTCTTTAAGATCGGCTTCGATAACCTTGTTGCCAATTGCGCTACCGGTAACTTCGAGTGCATCAAGCACCGTTACGCCGGCTGACATTAATGATGCAAATGTTCGTGCAAAGCGGGCAATTGCAATCTTGGTGATAACCGTTTTCATAATGGGGGTGTGGAGTAGGAGATTATGTAAGTTGTACTTACCTTTGGGAGTTTTGATGTAGCGTTTGATAAAAAAGGTAGCAATAACCATGGTGCCGATAATAATAATGGCGTTGTGCTGAACAAAACCACTAAAACTAAGCAGTACCCGGGTATAGATTGGGAGCTTGGCATCAGGCCCTCCCAGATCGGTCAGGATAGCACCAATTTTAGGTATTACAAAAATCATAATGCCAAAGAACGCCACAACAGTAATACTAAGAATCGCTGTTGGATAAGCAGAGGCGCTCTTTATTTTTTTTCGTATCGACGCATCTTTTTCAACCTGGGCCGCCAGACGCTTAAGAATCTCGTCGAGAATACCACCTGCTTCACCGGCCCGAACCATATTTACATATATGTCATTAAATACATTAGGATATTTTGCGAGCGCTTCATGTAGGCCCAGCCCGCCTTCTATATCTTTAGAAATCCCGGCTACTACTTTGCCAAAATACTTATTGTCTGTCTGAGCCTGAAGTGTGGCAAGTGAGCGCACAAGCGGGACACCCGCAGAAACCATCGTTGAAAGTTGCCGGGTAAAGATCACTAGATCTTTTTGCTTAACTTTACCGCTTTTTCTTCGTAAAAAAGCTAGGCGATTGGATTCTTCTTTAACCAGTAAGACATGAAGATTTTGTTTAGATAGCAATGATATCACTGCTTCTTTAGAGGCAGCTTCAAGACTGCCGGTTACTGGCTTTCCCTCTTTTGTAGCGGTGTATGCAAATCGACTCATAATGTTAGTCCGAGCTTGTAACGCGCAGGATCTCCTCGATGCTCGTTTGCCCGCGCAACGCTTTAACAAAGCCGTCTAGCTGCATGGTCATCATTCCGTCGGCTATTGCTTCCTCCTGGATTTTTTCACTGGTAGCATTGCCAACAATTGATTTTTGAACACTTTCAGAATTGCCAAGCACTTCATAAATACCAATCCGGCCTTTGTAGCCAGTATGGCCACACGATTCACAGCCTTTAGTATGCGGCCGCCAGAGCACTGAAATTGCGGTTTCGCTGGTCGTCAATTCACTGGTTGAAGACTTTGAGCTTTTGCCACTTGATGTTTTGCCAATGCCACCATGCAAGGCTTGTTTTTCGAGGTCATGGATATAAGCCATATATTTTGGATCGTCAATATTAAAGGTGCGGGCAATTTCTTTGAGAGCAATTTGGTCGGGCTTGTATGACTCACGGCAATCGACGCATAATCGACGAACTAACCGTTGACCAACTACGGCCCGCACCGTACTGGCAATCAGGAAAGGCTCGATGCCCATATCAAGTAAACGCGGCAAACAAGTGGCAGCATTGTTGGTGTGTAGCGTAGCAAAAACCAAATGCCCGGTAAGTGCTGCCTGCACCGCCAGCCCGGCTGTTTCGCTATCACGAATCTCACCGACCATAATTACGTTCGGATCTTGCCGGAGCAGGGCTCGCAAACCAGCAACGAAAGTCATACCGGCTTTTGGGTTTACTTGCGTTTGGTTAGCACCATTAATTCGGTATTCTACCGGGTCTTCGATAGTTGAAATGTTAATCGAAGGCCGGTTTAACAGACTGAGAACGCTGAACAAGCTAGTGGACTTACCGGAACCAGTCGGGCCGGTAACTAAAACCATGCCATGCGGCTGAGTAATTGCCTGGTTGATTGTGTCGAGGGATTTACCCCAGTATCCAAGTTCTTCTAGGGTTGCGGCGCTGGTGGACTCATTAAGAATACGCATAACAACCTTCTCGCCGTCGGTTATGGGCAGGGTGGATACACGCAGTGCGTATACGCCGTTGCCAACCTGAATTTTAAATCGGCCGTCTTGAGGTACGCGTCGTTCATCAATTTTGAGGTTACTCAGAATTTTAATACGACTTACCAGAGCACTGTGCACTTTTTTTGGTAATTTATTAGCCTCTTTTAAAATACCGTCAACCCGATACCGAACGACGACATGATCTTCGCGCGGTTCGAGGTGAATATCGCTAGCTCCAGACTTAACAGCATATTCAATGATAAGATTAACGGTTTGTGCAATAGGTGAATCTTCGGCTAAGTCGGCTTCATCAAGCAACTCCTCATCATCGTCGGCATCGGTTTCTTCGGGAGTTAGTACTTTGGTGAGTTCGGTGTTGGAACTGCCACGATATTGGTCGAGTGCAGTGTTGATATTTGAATCAGTGGCCACATGCACCTTGATGTCGCTGCCCAGTTGTTTTTGCAGAAAGTTAAGCGCCTGCACGTCGTCAGGATCTTCCATCGCCAGCATTTTGCAGCCTTTATCGTCAACGCCAAACAATATAACCTTGTACTGATTGGCAATTCGCTCGGGTATAAGACGCAGTACCTCGTGCGGAATTTCTTTGGCATTTAGCTCTATAAACGGAATATCTATGGCGTCAGCATACAGCTTAGTTAGTTCTTTCTCGTTAACAATACCGTTTCTGATCGCCAAATCCTGCAGGGGTTTCTTCTCGGTTTTTTCTTGTTCGCGCAAGCTGACCAACTGATCTTCGGTGACTTTTTCAGCGTCACGAAGTAATTGCTCAACCAAGCTGTCGGATATTCGCATAGTTACTCTTAAGTATACATAAAAAGCATGAGCACTATCTAGTAGATTATTGAATTTGCATTATTATCATCTGATTTAATCTTTGGTTCATAACCCATGGGTATAGTTAGGTTTGTAAAAAAGGAGGCGAACAGTAGTAATAAACAGTACTATTTTGGTATAATTAACATATAAACTAACATCTCTTTGGGACATGGAAGGATTAATACATGGCTGATAAAACAGCAAAGAAGGCGCCCGCTGTGGATGCCAACACTGACGACACCCAGCAGAGTGGCAAGCAAAAAGCACTGGGTTTAGCATTAGAAACAATTGAAAAACAGTTCGGTAAGGGTTCTATCATGAAACTTGGCGAAGCGCACAAAGTAAATGTAGAAACCGTATCCACAGGAAGCCTAAGTCTTGATATTGCACTTGGCGGCGGGATTCCAAAAGGCCGAATTATCGAAATTTATGGTCCGGAAAGCTCTGGTAAAACTACAGTAACGCTACATGCAATTGCCGAAGCTCAAAAACAGGGCGGATCAGCTGCATTTATCGATGCCGAGCATGCACTCGACCCTGCCTATGCTAAACGACTGGGTGTCGACACCGACAACCTGCTTATTTCGCAACCAGACAATGGCGAACAAGCCTTAGAAATTGTCGAAACCTTAGTCCGCAGCAATGCCGTAGATCTAATCGTCATTGACTCTGTGGCCGCTCTTGTACCACGAGCCGAAATCGAAGGCGACATGGGCGACTCACACATGGGCCTCCAAGCTCGCTTAATGAGTCAGGCGCTCCGTAAGCTTGCGGGCGTTATTAGCCGTTCTAACACAACTGTTATTTTCATCAACCAGATTCGTATGAAAATTGGTGTTATGTTTGGCAATCCAGAAACAACAACCGGTGGGAATGCACTTAAATTCTACGCTTCAGTTCGTATGGATATCCGTCGTATCTCTCAAATTAAGCAAGGTGATGACATTATCGGTAATCGTACCCGTGTCAAAGTTGTCAAAAACAAGATTGCACCGCCATTCCGCCAGGCCGAATTCGATATCATGTACAACAAGGGTATCAGCCGCTCGGGTGATATTGTCGACTTAGGCGTTTTGCATGAAATTATCGAAAAAGCAGGCGCTTGGTTTGCCTACAACGACGCTAAGATTGGCCAAGGCCGCGAAGCCGCCAAAACCTACCTCGAAGAAAATCCAAAAACTATGGAAGAGGTCGCTAAAAAAATTCGTGAGGCTGTTGCTCAGGTAGGCTAGATGGTGCCATGGCGGGCACAAACGTTGCCTATAGATATCTGCAATGAAAATTACAAAGATTGAAGCGCAGGTTAAAACAAAAGGGCGATACTCGGTTTTCGTTGATGATGTTTTCGCGTTCGGCATGAGTGAACTTGGGCTGATAGAGCACGGCCTAAAAATAGGCCAAGAGTATTCTAAAGAAGAACTCGACAAGTTAAAACAGGATGCCAATACTGACAAAATATATAACATGACGCTTGGGTTGATCGCACGTCGCCCACGCAGTCAGTGGGAAATTGAAAATTATTTGCGAGGTAAAGAAGTTGACGAAGATGCACGTCAAGCAATTGTCGCCCGGTTACTTGAAAAAAAATTCATTGACGATGCTGATTTTGCTCGGCGATGGGTGGAAAACAGGCGTTTGCTAAAACCAATCAGCAAACGTAAGCTCCAGCTTGAACTTCGAGCAAAGCGGGTGAGCGATAGTGTTATACAGCATGTATTAAGCCAGGATGATACTGAAGAAATTGATGTTTTGCGACAAGAAGTCGAAAAAAAACGTCGCCAATTACGCTATCAAGACAATACAAAACTGATGCAATATCTGGCCCGACAGGGCTATTCCTATGACGATATCAAGCGTGTTTTATCCGGCGATACTAGGTGATGTGGCCCGGGCGCCAGACTTTTCTGTTGGTTCTTCGATAATAATCTGACGATTCGTTACTTCGATAATTTGCGAACGATCAATACTGAGAGTACCACCGCTGAAGTCTTTTACGAGCGGTCGGGCAACATATAGTTTTTGAACAAACGAGTTTTTAGTTTCATACGCATAGTCATTAATTTTGCCGTATTTGGTGCCACTTTCGGATTTAACGCGTAAGCCCAGTAAATCAAACTCTAGCTTTAAGATATCGTTGAGCCTGACTAGTTCGTCGGACTTGCTCAGCACTTCGTGGTCGTTAACAACAAAACCTTGCTGGATGATGTCCCGCACATCCTTACTTAGCAAAATTAAATGTTCGTGGTTGCGGGCATCCTCAACGTACCAGCCCTCGATATATAAATTATTAGGATTTATAATCGGCCCCAAGATAGTAGCGATTGCGCCGCCAGTGCGCAACGAGAGTATTTCTGTCCCCGGTGTTGACTCATATAACTTAAGCATATTGTATTTAGTATACTAAATAATTATGAACAGTACGGCTACATATGAGGTTGAATGTCCTGACGGAGAGGCTACTATGGCTTTTGGTCAATGCTTGGGGCAAGTACTCAGAGGTGGAGAAGTTATTGAGCTGGTTGGCGACGTCGGTACTGGCAAGACCACATTTGTCCGCGGCCTAGCAAAAGGAATCGAGAGTACTGATCATGTTTCAAGTCCAACATTTACCCTGAGCGCCGTATATCATGGCCGACTGACTGTTCATCATCTTGATCTGTATCGTTTGCAAGAACCCGGTTTAGTTAGTCATGAGCTTACCGAAGCGATGGCCGAACCCGATTCGGTAACTGTAATCGAGTGGGCAAATACGGTAGCCGACATTTTACCCGACAAGCGGGTAGCAATTAACTTTTCAGCAACTGCGAATGAGGGCCGGAAATTGGAAGTGACCTTCTCGAAGGAAATGAGCTATATCCGATGTTAATTCTTACAATAAAAACAGACAATCCGCTAGCTGAGGTTGGGTTATATACCAATGATCAGCAGATAGACTATATGGTCTGGGAAGCTCATCGGCAGCTATCGTCTACGCTTCATGTTAAGATCCAGGATTTGTTGGTCGCTGCCGATAAAAACTGGACAGACATTCAAGGGATTGTTTTTTATAAAGGCCCCGGCAGTTTTACGGGCCTGCGAATTGGTGCATCTGTTGCAAATGCGTTGGCTTCTGACCCCGGGGTATCAATAATAAGTGCAAACGGTGATAATTGGGTACGCGAAGGTATTTTGCGCTTATTATCAGATGAAACTGAACAGATTGTAGTGCCGGAGTATGGATCAGAACCCCGAACTACTAACCCTAAAAAATAGCACTAGTGTTATGGCTGTCGTAACTCAAGTATAGTAAAATAATCAACATTGTATGGAAGAAAGATCAAAACCTAACGTAAACAGAGGGCGCCCATTCAATGACTTTATAGTGCCTGCCAGAAAAGTGAACCGACCTGTTTCGGTTGGTCGTCCCACAGTTGCACCTTCGCCTCCGGTTCGACCCGTGGACAACCATCCCCACCCGCGATCTCATACGGCAAATGCCAAGAATTTGCCTCCAAAAGTTCAGCATAAGGTTTTTGATGTGGAACCAAAAAAGCGTTTTGGTAAGCGAACACGGTTGCTGCTAACCGTTGTAATAAGCCTTTTATTGCTGACTATGTGCGGCGTAATTGTCGTCAAGGTAGGCCCGCACGCCGTCAATAAAATTAAGAGCATTACCACGCATAAGCAAAAAATTAACTCAATAATATTTAGCCCGGAAGAAGCCGAGCTGCCTGCAGACAGTCTTGCTACATACAAAACAGCGCCCGATATGCCGAGGAGGCTTGCCATTCCGGCTCTAAAACTTAACAGCCGGATTGTGCCGGTAGATTTAGCTAGCGATAAGCATCTACGGCCGCCGGGGAGTATCTATGACACAGGCTGGTATCAAAAAACCAGTAAACCAGGTGAGGCAGGCGTAAGTGTAATTGACGGGTATATTGTTGGGCCAACTAAACCAGGAATTTTTTATAATATCTACCAACTAGCAAAAAATGATCCGATAACTATTGAGCGCGGTGACGGAACACTACTTACGTATAAAGTTTCCCGCATTCAATTATATGAACCAGGTCAGAGTGTTGACATGACGTCGGCGGCGGTACCGGCTGAGGCTAGTAAACCGTGTCTTAATATAATTGCGTATTCAAATGCCGATCCAGCCAAAGACAAAACGCATAGTCAACATGTGGTGCTTTTTGCAGTTCAGCAATAAGCTGACTAACGCTAAGAAAGCTACCAACTATACTAGCAGTTTCTTCGCTTGCAAGTTTGGGTATACGAACGTATAGTTTATAAGTAGTCGATTATGTATCCTCTGATAAATAAATCTGACTTTAGTTGTCTACATAAAATTAGTTATATTGTCTGCCTGCGCCACTTTGGAGCTGAGCTAATCCCGAGCTACTGTTTTTGTGCTAATGAAGTGATAGTGATCGTACAAAACAGCAGTTCCCGCGGAAAATCAAACACACAAATGGCGCGAGTGTGCAGCTAGAAGGGGAGTAAATATGGATCCAATTACCATCATATTGGCTCTTATTGGTATTGGCGCCGGTTATGGCGCAAGTACTGTAACGACCAAGCGTAAATTAGGAAGTGCCGAAAAAGAGGCCGAAAAAGAACTTGCAAAAGCAAAAAAAGAAGCCGAAAAACTGGTTCAGCAAGCCCGTGACGAAGCGCATGAGCTAACCGAGACTGCCCGCAAAGACGAGAAAATTCGGCGTAATGAGTACAAAGATATTGAGTCTCGCTTGCTATCACGTGAAGAATCACTCGATAAGAAACTCGACACCATCGATAAGCGCAACGAGGCGCTTCGAAGAAGCGAAGATGAAGTTGAAGAGCTTAAGAATGAAATTCGGGCTATTCGAGGACGTCAGCAGGAAAAACTTGAAAAAATCGCTAAGTTAAGCAAGGGTGATGCTGCCGAAAAATTAATGGCCATGACCGAACGAGATATTAAAAATGACTTAGTCGGTTTAGTTGCCAAGTTACAAAATGACGCCAAAGAAGTTGCCGAAGAACAAGCAGCCGTTATTATCACCGAAGCCATGGAGCGTATGGCTAGCGAAGTAACTGCCGAACGTACAGTTACTGCTGTCAAGCTCGAAGACGAAGAAATGAAAGGCCGCATTATCGGTAAAGAAGGCCGTAACATCCAGGCGCTACAACGTGCTACGGGCGTCGATATTATGGTCGACGATACACCGGGCATGATTATCCTTAGCTCATTCGACCCGGTCCGCCGTGAAGTCGCTCGTGTCGCAATGGAAATGCTCCTTAAAGACGGTCGGGTACATCCGGGTCGGATTGAAGAAGTAGTTGAAAAAGCCCAGAAACAAGTTCAAAAAGATGTTATGCGCACTGCCGAAGACGCTGCCCGCGAAGTTGGTATCGTTGGTATCCCAAAAGAAATCATGCAGTACCTGGGTGAACTTAAGTTCCGTACCAGCTACGGCCAAAACGTTCTTAAGCATAGTACCGAAATGACCCACATGGCTGGTGTTATTGCCGAACAAATCGGAGCCGATACCCGTACGGTTAAATACGCAGCATTATTGCATGACATTGGTAAAGCATTGACCCACAAGATGGAGGGTAAGCACCACCACATTGGAGCCGAAATCGCGCGTAAGTACGGTGTCCCCGAAGAAGTCGCTCACGCGATTGAGGCGCATCACGACGATGTTGACGCCACTACTCTTGAAGCACTTGTTATACGAGTTGTAGACGCGATTAGCGCCGCCCGACCCGGTGCCCGCAACGTCAGTGCCGAGAACTTTGCCGAACGCATGCGCGACCTCGAAAACGTAGCCCTTGGTTTTAGCGGAGTCGAAAAAGCCTACGCGATTAGCGCCGGCCGTGAAGTCCGTGTCTTTGTAAAACCAACCGACCTCGATGATCTTGGATCAATCAAATTAGCCCGCGACGTGGCCACTAAAATCGAATCCACCATGCAGTATCCCGGTACGATCAAAGTAAACGTTATCCGCGAAACTCGTGCTATCGAATTCGCTAAATAGTTAGGAAATTGTCATGAAATTTGTAATATTGCATGGTACCAGTGCTAATTCAAAAAGTAATTGGTTCCCCTGGCTAGAAAAGGAACTTAAAGCCCTTGGCCATGAAGTATGGGTACCTGATTTACCGAATGCCAATATGCCGGACTTATCTGTTTACAATACGTTTCTTCTCGATAGTGGCTATGACTTCAATGACGCAGTTCTTATAGGTCACTCATCCGGTGCAGTGGCTATTAACGCCTTATTGCAAGAGCTTGATGATGACATACACGCGCGGGCAGCTATATTACTCGGAGTCTTTCGTGGCGATTTAGGCTGGCAGGCACTAAAGAATGTTGCGATTGATTTTGATTTTCCAAAAATTAAAACAAAAGCAGACACGTTTATCGTTATGCATTCCGACAACGATCCTAATTGTCCACTTGAAGGCGCCGAGTGGATTGCCAAGCAACTAGACGCAGACTTTATGCTCATGCCGGGTATGGGGCATTTTAGCGAGACGCTGGATCCACGCTTTCAAACATTTCCCGAACTATTAGATATTATTAAGCAGAAAATTATTGAATGAAAATTCTGTATATTGGTGATGTGATGGCCCGGCCTGGGATAAAGGCTGTGTCTGAAATTTTGCCAATGATTAAAGACGTCTACGAGCCGGATCTTATAATCGCCCAAGCCGAGAACAGCAATCCGGAAGGCAAAGGGCCAAGCACAAAAGAAATTGCCGCGCTGCAAGAATTGGGTATCGACTTTTTTACAGGCGGCAACCACAGCTTAAAAGGATCGGGCTCAGCCGAGCTGTACGCAGATGAAACAGTACCAATTATCCGGCCGGCCAATTTGGTAGATGCTGTTGGACAGGGCTATAAAATTGTAAAAACCAGCATTGGCAAGGTTTTGGTGGTTAGCATGCTTGGCTTAACTGTTGGCAAGGTTATAGAAATACGAAACCCGCTACACGAGATTGATACAATTTTAGAACAGACCAAAGACGAAAAACTAGTAGCTCGAATTGTTAATTTTCATGGTGACTATTCGAGCGAAAAGCGGGTATTTGGCTATTATCTGGATGGTCGCGTTTCTGGTGTAATCGGCGATCACTGGCACGTGCCTACCGCCGATTCTATGATATTGCCAAATGGAACCGCCCACATTACCGACGTAGGCATGTGCGGGACTCTTCATTCCTCGCTCGGTGTAAAAATCGATGTTATTACTAAGCGCTGGGGCACTGGCCAGACCAGTAAAAACGTCATCGAAGAAAACGGACCACTGCAGTTTAATGCAGTATTAGTCGATGTCGATACGGCCACCGGTTTAAGCCGTTCAATTACTCCAATTCAGCGAATCATTGATTCAACTGATTAATTACCGTATACTTACCTCTGTTATTCATTTCGAAATAATCATCGGGGTGTGGCGCAGTTGATAGCGCGCTCGGTTTGGGACCGAGAGGTCGAAGGTTTGAGTCCTTTCACCCCGACCATACTTATTTACCTCTGTTCGCACAGAGGTTTTTGTTTGATCTGAATATTGACAAAGTATGATAAATCGAGAGTAATAACATGCAATATTATAAAAAAACAGACATCTTTGGTAACATTACGTAAGTTATGGCATCTGAATATGAATTGAATGAGTTAGCCGGGCGGGAGCATGAGGCTGAGCCGCCGAGTTTTAACGGTGCATGCATTGTAAGAACGGCAGAGGCAATACTTCAAGGTGAGCCTGTTCCGGTAGTTGGTGAAAGTGGCCGATCGCTAACAACTGACAGGATACTAAGAACAATGCCGGGGTTAGTGGAATCTGTCTACATTGGCGTTCAGGCATACGCTGGGCTTTTGGCCAGTGATCGCAAAGCCAGACTTAACAGCTGAATTAAGTAGATAATCATGTTGCTCATGCTTGCAAGTGCCTGGGTATTTTCTATACTAAACAATTATGTATTGTATTGATGGTGAGATCGCAGTCCGCAAGCGACCTGAACTTTTAGTTGGCGACTTTGGATTATTTTACGAAGATACAGTAATGACTCCCGATGGTCCAGTTGATGTAAAACTTAGGGCTACCGGGAGCAGAGCAGATGTGGAAGCTGCCCGCGAGAGTTGGTACCAACTGCACGGCATTGACGTTACAGGTCTACCAGAACACATTGATTCAATCGCCGCCGCAGTAAAATATACTCCTCCTAGAGAGGAAGTAATTGGCGCTGAAACAAAACATCGACCAAAGCTTTTGGATGTGATACATGCCGGAATCCCAGATGATACAGAGCTGCTTGCGGCTACCGTAGGTCTTTGGGAGGAAGTTAGGAAGCGCACTTCTAGAAGGTACAGTTTTGCAACAGGAACTCTTTTGGCATTACTCGGATATACAGCAGACTATGGCTGGCATCCTGTTCATCACCATGTAAGTGGTAATCGAACTGTTCGGGGGCCGGTTACCCCAAGGGGTCATAATATACACGTAGTTACACATATTGAAGGTAGAGATTATGACCCAGACAGCAGGCTGCCGTATGTAACAGTAACTGATATCAAAGCCAAGTCAGGTAAAAAAGACTATCCTCGTTACTCAAATATCTCCAAGGATGTTAGAAAAATGAATCGAGCCGCCGCTTAAACTCTTCTTCGGCCTACAATAAGATTGTAGATAAAAACAATTAACGCTACAACGAGTAGCAGATGAATTATGCCGCCGCCCACATGACCTATGAATCCGAGTAACCATAAAACTAACAGTATAACTATAATTGTATAAATCATTTTTACTACTCCGCTTACCTTACTATAATAAGCAGGACTATAACGGTTAGCAGGGAATTGTACTGTTAATAAACTAACTAATATGTTGCAGTATGAACCATAGTGCAAGGGTGCCTAACGAGCCTGGCGGAGACTTGTATTTATATCTACCTTGTGATATAGTATGGTAAAACAGTACGATATATTGAGAAATATTTGCCAATAGTAAATGAAAGATTAGTATATAAATATGAATTCCGAAAGCAGAGACTTAGTAGGCGAAGTTTTACAGCGAGGCGTACCTGCAGCGTATGGTCAAATTGCTGATGCTCATGCCCGGCGCTATGTTGCTCCAGAAGGTAATGATCCTAGCACAGAGGCAGCTGCAGTCGCAGGCACTGATGCTCTAGAACCAAGTGAAGTTGCAGCAACTGGCGAGGCAAGCGAGCCAGCAGAACCACGAGGTTCGCGCACCGGCAGATTTGTTCGAGCCTGTGTTCAGATTACCATCAATAACCTAACTACGCCGTAGCAGGCAAAACTAATGCTAAGAGTGAAAGAGCCTTTATAGGCTCTTTTTTAATGATGAATTTCACGCTAGTAACTTTATTCACATCGCCTTGGGGCAGCAATCGGTACAATATAGAGCGAAAGGAGGTTGTATGGCAGATAATGATAATAGCGACGATAAGGGATGGTTTTTAAAGATGCAAGAAGATCTCGGCGAACAGGCTCGCAAAGAGCTAGATGAGAGAAACAGCGCCGAAAATGACGACGACAAAGACTAAGTGTTTTAACCTATAAACTCCTTGAATTAGTAAATTTTTAGCGAAAAAAGTTTACTAACTAAACAAAGTGTATATTTACACAAATTATATATTTCATTACTGGGGTTTAACATGTAATGTTAGCGTAACGACAGAGAATTGTTAGTTGCCAAGTCGGGTACTTAGCGCGTAAATGTGTTGCTTAGATACTCGAATTTCAACGTGGGTATTGCCCGGTATTTTAATTACTTCGCCGTCATACTGCCCCAGAACAGGTTCTTTAACCTGAAAATTTACCGGTTTGCTGGTTACCTCACCAATTTTTTTGCCTGACAGTATCTTTAAGATTTTGATAAAAACAATCGGACGCTTGCTTGGTTGGTGCTCGTGGCCGACACTATAAAAAGCCTTGTCTGTTAGGCTAACTGGCAGACGGTCAATTTTAGCTATTCGTGATCCGTTAGCAAAGACCTGTTCAAAAATAGATACCCGCTTACCGTTCACACGGGCTTTAAAAGGGGTTGTGTGCAGAAGGGCACTTACTGCCCATAAAAACTCTCTACTCATAACTATCAGGGGAATATTACGGAATATCCCCTGACGGGCTGCCCCATTTTTATTTAAACTTTCGGCAATACTGGCCGATGCGCCAAAACTGGCATAGCAGATGGCATGAGCAATAGTTTTTGAAGATTTGTGGGTAAGTTCAATTTCGAGAGGGTGAATTTTGACAATGCTGCCACGGCGCATGACGCTATACAAATCTTTGCCAACCGCTAAGCCGTTTAACATATAGGCAAAATCATTGGCATTACCGCCCCAGATAGGCAGCAGGATAGTATTTTTACGTTGGGACTCGGGTAAGTCAATAGTTGCCTTAACTACTTGATGGACGGTGCCGTCTCCTCCGCCAATTAAAATAATGGTTGGTTTCGGCTCAAATTCTTGTAGTGCCTGTGCAAACTTCTTCTTAAAAACATGCGGATCTCGTTCACTTGAAAGTCGTACAACAGGTGCCCCAAGTTTAGCCTCAAGCTTACGAACTTTCTTTTTAACGCGCGTTGCATTACTGCTGTGAGGATTAGTGATGGCAAGTATCTGATAGTCCATGAGTTGTTAATATTGTAACAGCAAGGTTTTATGCGCCCTTGTATACTGGCGGCATGAGTAAAATTTTGAAACTACTATTTGGACGATTTTTCTTGGCACTACAAATCATTATATGGATACGTAAATGTATGAAGCTGAGAAAGCAACTACTAGCAGCTCGGGCTGCTCTCCGTTAAAAGACCGTGTGAGAAACTTAACGGCTATTTATTGCTAAAAGTCACATAATACGGTGGGTAACTAAATAGGAGAAATAATAATTATGGTAGATATTGTACTATGGATTCTATTTGGAGCACTTGCCGGTTGGATTGCTTCAATGATTATGGGCACAAACGAAGAGCAGGGTGCCTTTGGTAATATCGTAATTGGTATACTTGGTGCATTTATCGGTGGTTTTATTGTTCGTGCTATCAGCGGAGATACGGTCAGTGGTTTTAATTTTGGGAGCTTACTGGTGGCCATACTTGGTGCCGTCATACTACTCGCAATCGTAAAAGCGTTTCGTGGCGGTCGTGGCAGTAATCGAATTTAACGTATAAGGAGGTAGTAAACGCTATGGGTCAGCGTAAACGGACATCCATCAAGAATATTGAAGATGAAACCGAACTGTTCTGGCGGCAATACATAAGCTACTAATTTTCTGTAACATTCAAAAAGGCTCTTCCAAATTGAGAAGAGTCTTTTTTATGTATCTCTGCCAGCAAACTGACGTACAATAGAAGGATGTTATTACTTTTGGCAGCCAGTCTGTTTGCAATTTTTGGACTGCTTATGACTACTGAGTATTTGTGGCGTACCAAAAAAATTACCATTGAAGTTAGCCGCAAAATTGTTCATATGGGTACCGGCGTTGTTGTTGCTTTTTGGCCGTTTTACCTAAACTGGACTATCGTTCAGCTGGCAGCGTTGGCGTTATTTATCGTGGTGCTGGTTTCATACAAGTTGCATATTTTTAAATCTATCCATGCCATTAAGCGCATTACACTTGGAGAAGTCTTGTACCCGATAGGTATTGGGGTGGCTGCTTTACTCGAACCGGCCCCCTGGGTATTTGCAGCGGCCATTTTACACTTAGCGGTAGCAGACGGTCTGGCAGCGATTGTTGGCGTTCACTATGGCAAGCGTACTCGGTATCATTTATTGAGCCATGGCAAGTCGCTGGTAGGATCGCTGACATTCTTTATAGTTTCATTCGTTATTTTTGTTAGCGCCACCTTTTTTCTGTCCGATCACACCATACCGAATATTTATGGTTGGTTTTTATGGTCGGCTCTGGCCGTAACTTTTGTTGAGAACATTTCTTGGTACGGGCTTGATGATATTACAGTGCCGGTGAGTGTAATTATTATATTAACGCTGCTTCCAACGTAACCCCTGTATTAACTATCTAAATTAACCTATACTTACTCTTTATGACGCAAGAACAACAAATGCTCGAGGACAGCGCGCTGCTAAACCGGCGAGCGCTGCAAATTCAGCGTGGGGCAGCGCGCGCCGCCGTGCTGGGTGTAAACGATGGTCTGGTAAGCGTGTTATGTATTGTGCTGGGCGTAGCTGCAGCCGCCAGCTCGGCACAAGCAGTATTGATTGCTGGTTTCGCTGGCTTGGTAGCGGGCGCAATCTCGATGGCCGCCGGCGAGTGGATATCGGTTAAATCCCAGGTAGAATTATTTGGCGGCGTATTAGATGACTTAAAACGCCTAGTCCGTGATGACCGCGAATTACTGATGAACCAACTGCAGGCAAACTTCGAAACGAGCGGGCTAGCTAAAAATACCGCCTCAGCTTCGGCCGAGGAAATTGCAAGCGATGACGGACATTTGTGCAGTGAATACGCCCGCAATGTCATGGGGATTAATCCTGACGAACTCGGTTCCCCGTGGACGGCTGCTTTTTCGTCGTTCTTGCTGTTTACGGCCGGTGCCTTAGTTGCGCTGGTGCCGTGGTTTTTTACCGAAGGTCATGCCGCCAGCTTGCTTTCAATTATCTTTACCGCTATTGGCGGTCTGATTGTCGGCGGTTACGTTGGTCATTCTAGTGGCACCAGTGTCCCAAAGTCTGCGCTCCGACAGTTGTTGATTATTATCTTTGCTTCAATTGTGACCTACGGTATTGGGTCGCTCGTTGGTACAGTTATTTAACGAGGGTGAAGACACCATCTTGGATGGTGAAGGTGCCGGTGGCGGCCGCAATCCACTTGAGCCAGGCCGCCAGCGAATGAGCGCGCCGCTCCACTGTACTGTCGGCTAACTTCGAGCGTTCTCTTATCAATCCTTCTAAATCCGGTTGCGAGAGTGTGCCATTGGCTTTAAGCACATCCAGGGCAGCCCGCACCAAGCTGAACTCAGAAACAATTTTACTGAACGTAATGTTGCGTTCTTCGGCGCCCAAGCTCAACAAGTGCTGCCCGGTTTTTGTTAGACGGTACTGCCCGTTCTCAACATCAACCAGCCCTAAGGCCTCGGCAGCCTCGCGGTAATAGCTGCTTTGGCGGGCATCAAACCCAAAGTGCTCGGCAATTGCGGCAGCGTTCGTCATCCCCTGGTTAATCCTAAACAGTAGATCCATAACTTTTTCTAAGCTATTGGCCTGCGGGATTAAGTTTTTATACATAACATCGTCGGCTGGCTCTAAATCTTCAATTGCTACTTCGTTAGCAGTTACAATTTTGTATGACTTTTTGCTCACCAGTTGAATTGAGTTGTAATCGGTATCGTCTAAGAATTTGTAAACCCAGAAGTTATACGTGTTATTTATATCGTTATAGGCAAAAAAGATAGGGACGATAGTTTTATCTGGTGATACGCCACGGAACCGACGGTATGGATAGTAGAGCTGCCGGATAATAAAATCCTCGGGCACTTTAGACTTTGCTTCAAAGACAACAATTTTATTTTTGCCCTCTAGCCCCAGGTCAATTTCGACTTGAGCAGCAGTTACTTCAATTGGCACCGCACCAACGGTAAAGCTAAATAGGCCGCTACCTTCGCGGCCCCGGATGCACGGGTAGAGCAGGCCATCACCCATAATGTGCTCAATTAATCCGGCGTTGGCACAATAGTCTATATATTGGCTCTCGCCGGTGCCCCGGTCGGCAGTAGTAAGGTTAAAGGCAATCCGTGAGGTAAATTCCTCGGGCTCAGCCTCAATCGCTTCGAGCCGATGAAAGCCATTGCCACGCACAATGGCATATTTTCTTCTACTTACCGACAGTAAAAAATAACCATGTTGTTTAAAAATAGGCGGCACATCACTAGTGCTATCCATTTTAGCCAAAAGACGCGGCCCTTTGCCGATAATAGCTTTTATTTCCTTGGAAGTAATAAAATGCAGGTCCTGCGTAACATCAAACGCTTTTGCCTTAAATATTTTCTCCCAAAGCTCAAAGGTTGCGCTTGCCATATCAGTAGTTTAGAATTACCAATTCTTCTATTTTTCCTCTGCCAGAAGCCTTGCAGTTGATGGCTCGGCTGGCAAGTACGGTTTCTTGGCGATATTCACCGTACAACTCTTTAATAAAGCCAGTACTCGAATTGCTAAGCATTACATAGCAACCCTTTTTATGCAGCTGGGTAAAGACTTTTTTGAGGGTAATCTGATGATGCTCGGTAAAGCCAAATTCGGAATAACCGGTAAAGTTAGCGGTTTTAGTAGTGGGGTAGTAGGGTGGATCGAAGTAAATAAAATCGCCTTTTTGAGCGTGGTCCACGACGTCCTCGAATGGCGCCGACGTTAGTGTGACGTCTTGCAGCGCCCGGCTATCAGCCACAATAGTCTCGGCATCGCAAATATTCGGTTGCTTATAATTGCCAAACGGCACATTAAAGCCACCCGTAGAGTTCTCGCGGTACATGCCGTTATAGCAGGTTTTGTTTAAGAAAATGAGCAAACACGACCTCTGCAAACTAGAAAGATCGGTAATAGCATTAAACTGGTCGCGCATCTGATAGTAATACCTGCGCCGTTCTTCCTCAGATTTAGCATAGTAGGCCGTTTGTTTAGCTTCTAAGCATGCAATCAGCGCCTCTGGCTGCTCTTTAATACTTTTATACGCACCCATCAACGTTTGGTTAATGTCGTTCAGAGTGGCCACCTGGGGCCGTACATGAAAAAACAGCGCGCCACCACCAACGAACGGTTCGTGAAAAGTCTTATAGCCAACGGGCATCAGTGCCTGCAGCTGCCCCGCAAGCTTACCCTTACCCCCAACCCACTTTAAAAACGGCTTCGGCAACTTAGTAGTTATTTCTGTTTGTGCCATCTGCTACTAGTTTAACGTGGATTGAGGTTTGGGTGAAGGGGTGGCGTACAGTTGGTTAAGTAAGTTTTTAAAATAAATGAAAAAAATTTAATATAAATTTAATAAATAGATGTCATAGTTAAGCTTGAAATGAGAGTACTAATAATCGAAGACAATAAATCCATTGCAAAGGTAATTAACCATAATTTGAAATCATTCTATGCTATCGATATTGTCTACACCGGTAAGGATGGTCTGCGCTGTGCACAATCAACACCGTACGACACTATATTACTCGATCTTAACCTACCAGATGTTAATGGCGAGGAGATATGCCATACTCTTCGTAAACAAGCTATAGATACGCCAATAATTGTTATTAGTGGCAATGATCAAATCAAGGATAAAGTAAACTTACTAGATATGGGGGCGGATGATTATTTAATTAAACCGTTCAATATTGATGAACTTCGTGCTCGTATCAATGTTGCGATGAGGCATCCAGCAAATGTAGTTTCCTCAGGGGTATTTACAGTTAGTGACTTAACCCTCAACCCTGCTACAAGAACGGTAGTTCGAAAAGGTGCTTTGATAGTTTTGCGTCGTAAAGAATTTGATTTACTCGAGTACCTTATGCGTAACAAAGGTCAAATATTGACACGGGCTATGATACTCGAACACATTTGGGATATGAATGAGAATCTGTGGGCAAATGTTGTGGATGTGCATATAAAACACTTAAGAGATAAGATCGATCGTCCATTTGAAAGTAATCTAATTAAAACTGTTCATGGTATCGGGTATAAGCTTGAGCATATATCCAAGGTAAAAATATAAGCATACGGAGCATAGGTTTGTGCAATCTGTTAATCGATATATAGTATAAGCAACCTAGTGGAATTGTTATGTACAAAAAAGCAAAATCGCCACCATTGCAGATTCTCGAACGACTAACCGCAGCTAAAAATCCTGACGAAGATATTGCGCGTCGCGAATACATATTTAATATTCTAATGCTTGGTTTCATTGTCCTTACCGTATCTGCTTTTTTTATTTCCTTTGTACGCTCATGGGGTCCAGTGGATGGTGAACACCATGTACCGGTAGTTTTACTCGTTGTCCCTGTTATTGTGTTCGTATCTTTATACTTTTTATCTCGCAAGGACTTTAAGGATTATCTTGCGTACCTCTTTATACTTCTAGTCGCATTACTTGGCACATATAGTTTATATATATACGGTTATATATTGCCGCAAGGATTATTGATTTACGTATTAGTAATTATTATGTCAGGTGTAATGATATCTGCTAAAGCTTCATTATTCGTAACGGCATTAGTTTTTACAAGCCTATCACTATTGGCAAGCACGCAAATCAACCATAAGCAGATGCCATATATTAACGAATCAAATGCACCTCTCAATGTAGAAAATCTAATTATTTATATCTTTATTTTTAGCATTATTTTTAGCATTTCATGGTTGTCCAATCGAGAAATGGAAGCTTCGCTGACACGCGCTCGAATCTCAGAGAGTGAGCTACTGCTAGAACGTAATATGCTTGAGGTAAAAGTGCGAAATCGAACTAAAGAGCTGGAGAAAGCCCAGGTAGAAAAGAGTATGGAATTGTATCGCTTTGCAGAATTTGGTCGACTTAGTTCAAGCTTACTTCATGATATAGCTAATCCGCTAACAGCGGTATCCTTAAATTTAGATCAGCTGTCAAGCGGAAGAAAAACTAAAGCAGTGGATCAAGTTCGTGCAGGCGTCACGCACATGGAAGAATATCTCCAATCAGCCCGTCGACAGTTGCGATGTCAAAGTGACATCACGATTATAGATACGAAATATGAAATTGAGAAAGTCAAAAACTTCTTGGCGTCTAAAGCTAATTACAATAAAGTTAAGCTAACGAGTCGACTCGGGGCAAACAAGTTAGTCATGGGAGATAGCGCAAAATTTAGTCAGATTATAGCGAATCTTATTGCAAACGGCATTGACTCATATAGTAATATGGGCATAACTAATAAAAATAAACGTGTAGTGTTGATAACTTCAAAAGTTAATAAACATAAAGATACAATATTAATATTAATTCAAGATAGTGGCATGGGTATTCTAAAAGAAGAAAAAGATAAAGTATTTAATCCTTTCTTTACCACAAAAACAAGTGATCGAGGGACTGGCATAGGTTTGACAATAACTAAACAAATAGTGGAAGAAGATTTTAAGGGTAATATTTATTTTGAATCAAATCAAGAAGGTACTACATTTTATGTTGAACTACCGTTATCAACCTAATTACTTAGTCGTCAGTACTGCTTCCACCACCGCTAGATCCGCTGCCGCGGTTATGTCCCGATGAGTCATCGTTAACATCGTGCGTAGCAGGGTCGTCGTTAGAAGAACTGCCAGAAGAATTTGAGCCGGAAGTACCACTGTTTGATGTTCCTGTGCTAGAGCCGGAGTTCGTGCTGGAGTTGCTGGTTCCACTGTTACTGTTGTTTGGTGCGGTGCTAGACTTGCCCTTGCCTGGGTCGTTGCGGACAATGGCGCCGCTGTTGGCATCGACGTCAATACGAGCGTTGTCGGTAAAGCGGACGCTAAAGACTACTTTGCCGTTTTCCATCTGGAGGTGGATTTTGCGGATAGTGCCGTCTGGTTTTTGAGCTTTGGCAAGTTCGCGGGCTTTAGTAAAGTCGAGGGTGGTAGTAAAGCCAGCTGGAATGGTGCCCTGGCCGTTGTCATTATTGCTGCCAGAAGAGCGATTTACTTTGGCTCCGGTTTGAGCGTTAAACAGTACTACGGTGCCATTTGCGTACTTAACTTTAAACAGTGTTTGGTCGTGTTCTTTCTCGAGCTCTATGCCATTAATTTCAACATTGGGTACTTCGGCAGCTGCCAGTACTTTAATTTTTTCGGGACTTAGTAAGTTATCTGCCAATGGTTCGAGGTTGCTAATGCTTTCGGGTTCGTCCGCTGCTTTTTGAAACTTGTCGTTGCTGCGTTGCACTACAAAGAGGCTCACACCAGCTACTGCAACTACTACCACTACAGCTAAGAGAGGCAGCAGCACGAAGCCTTTTTGATTCTTTCTCATTTTCATTGTTTTTATTTCCTTGTAGCCTGTAAGCTACTGCTATTTTTGTATGTCCAAATTATATATAAGCAAAACCGGTTTAGCAACTACCTTACGCAGTATTTTTATAAAGCTGCACAGGGTCGTTAGCTGCCTCAATTTTCTCGAATATAGATCGTACTCGTGAGCGTAGTATTGCATCACTTATTTTAAATAATCTGCCAATTACCGCATAGGTTGGCGGGTTGCCGTCGGTACCCGGCAAATCATAAAACGCATCTACATATTCAACCTCATCGGGGCCAATTTGTGCGCCAATTAACTCTTCTAGAAACACGCCGTGCCTCAGACTGAGAATTAATCTATCGATTGTATCGAGTGTGGTTGTATTAGCTAGCATGCTGGCTAATCTGTTTTTGGCTTCTTCTGCTTCCTCGGCTTTTTGTTCGTTATTTCTAGCCTCTTGAAGATCGCCAAGTTCAGTGCCTCCGTCACTACTTACTTTTTGATTTAATGATGTCATATGAGTTGTACCTACAACCTCCAGGTGAACTACGGTGTCTGCATCATAGTTAGTCGCCGCCGCAATTTCATCAATGTTTGGTTCCCGGCCATGCTCGCCAATGAAGTTATTGATGGTAACGTCTATTTTGCGCTTCTGGATAGCCCGGTCGTTTGGAATGGTAATCATTCGGCCGGTCTTTTGTAGACCTCGCTGCATAGAGTGCTTGATCCAATGATCGGCATAGGTAGAAAATTTAAAACCCTTTTTCTCATCGAATTTTTCAATTGCTACCTGCAAACCTTCCATTCCAAGCTGTACGATATCCCATTTTTGTACATGCGGAAAACTGGGAGCAAATCCCGAAGCTGGTTTAAGAGTTAGTCGTACATTGGTGGTAAAAAGCGCTTGGTGTGCAAACACACCTTCTCTAGCAAGACCGATAAGCAAAGGGTCAGTGAAGTCTTTTTTTCGTTCCATAGTTCTAAAAGCAGCCACCCCACGCTTCATATGCTGGGTGAGCACAATAACTTCCTCGGGTTTTAGCAGACGATACATCTTGGCCTTTTGGGCAAAGTCCTGTAAGCCATCATGAGATAGTATGGGTCTAAAATCTTCTGGTAGTTCGTCGCTTGCGTAAACTCTTTCAACCCGGTTAGCTATTGCATGACTATTAAACATTTTAACCATTGAACGTAAGGCTGGTCGGTCTTTGCTTTTCTCTTTTCTGTCGTAACGCATCCTAAAAACACCCGGGTGCACCTCTTTGGCTACATCATAGTCTACGTAGGGTGTATCAAACTTTAGCGAAGTCATCGGCAGTCGCAACCGTCTTCGTTGCGGAGTGGCTGTTATCTCTGGCGGGGTTGATTCAGCTACTGGCGGTGTGCCGGTTGTTGGGCTTGGGTTTTCAGCACTGAGTGCTTCTTCGGCGGCACTTGCGCCTAGCTCGTGGACTGTATCATCGCGTAATCTGCGGGGTCGCACGTTGTGATTTCGCTGCTCGTGCGGGACCATAGAATGCTCTAAACCAGCTTGTCTTTCGGATGGCCCATGTTCGAATCTGCTCACTGTCATTTACTCTAGCGTGACATCAATTTTATGCGATTGCAAGCATAACCAACACAAAAAAAGAGGTCGTTGTAACCTCTTTAATTGTTGCAAATAACGTAACTAATTACGCTTAAACGCCAATTGCGCCGATAATCAGCCCCATAACCATAATGGTAGCAAATTCGTGACTGACGGTGATAGCGGTTAGCTTCATTGGCCGGCCTTCGAATGCATCATGGGTAATAATGCGGGCAGCGGTAAAGCCAAGCCACATCCAAAAAGCGGTTGTTAATGAATCTTGCAAAAAGCTGTTATGAAAAAAACTATTTGAAAGAAACGCCACATGTGCCAAGACGTAGGCGGTGATAAGACTCACTACAAATGTAATAGCAATAGGCTTAGCTACGCTGCCACCCTCTTTGCCCATTGTTTTTACTTTGGCAAGCTTCATCCATGTTTTGCCAAACACCGACTGCGAATACCAAACACTACCAATAATCATTGAACTAGCTAGGGCCAAAATAACTGCCCATACGTTGATTTCTGCATCCATAACCATAGACTCCATTTATTGTTGTTAAAAGTGTACTCCCCGCTAGTAGTAATGTCTATTTGAAAAAACAATCATAAGGAGTTGTAAAAACTATTGATATACGTTTTTTAACAAACACGCCGCTTATGTTTGTGCTAAAGTTGTTACTTTCAACCTAAATTTAGGAGGCATACAAATGCAGAAGAGAATAAAAGTAATAATTGCGTCCATCGCAGCAAGTTTTCTGGGGGCGCTTGCGTTACCACTTGTAACCTATGCGGCTCCCGTGCCCGCTTTTGGCTTAAGTCCGTTTGAATTTGTTGGGACAGCCGAACAGTGTGGCGGTGTTGCTGGCACCGATATTGTTACTGCACAATGGGATACTAGTACCGGCAATCCATCGCCATCCATTTTGTTGCAAAAAAATGGCCCAACCACCAACTGCTCGGCGGCCGGAGTTGATATTGTAACTTCGCTGGAAGGCGGTAGTTTGAGCGCGCTCACCGAACTGAACTTTGACTATAAGGATGGTGGTCATTGTGGTGCTGGTGCGCCACGCTTTAATGTCCAGACCGACCAGGGAACTGCATTCTTGGGCTGTGCCGGCGGTACACAAACCTCGCTTGGTAATGGTTGGACTCATGTAGTATTCACTCAATCTCAACTAGACGCAGCCTATACAGCAGCCGGCATTAATAATCCGGCAACTGCAACATTACAAGATCTGTACATCATCTTTGATGAAGGCACCGATACCCCAACCGGCGGTACGATTGGTACGGCAGGGACGGTCATCATCGATAACATTAGTGTTAATGGTCAAGAAGTTGGCTCACCAACCAGCCCATTAAATAAGGACGCCTGTAAAAAAGATGGCTGGAAATCATTTTCCAATGGCTTTAAAAACCAAGGCGATTGCGTGAGCTTTGTAGCAACCAACGGTAAAAATCTACCGGCAGGTGCATTAAACCTTTAGTTACAATATAAAAAAGCTGAGTAATAAAACCCGGGTGAAAGCCCGGGTTTTTGTATGGCTATACTTCATGCAGCAAGTCACGCAAATCGGTGATGGTATGGTCGGCTTTTACTAATCTGGTGGCTGGCAAATGCGGATGATTATAAAAGTAGGTAACGCCGCCGGCTACCTCTTGTAGTTCCATATCGTGCTGCGAATCGCCAATAATAACAATATCGTCAAAGGTTTTACCGTGTAAGTAATGGCGCAGCGCTTCTTTTTTGTCACCATGTTTCTCGTGCGCGTTAACTCCGATAACTTTGTCGGGTGGAAAATACCGCTCTATGTGTACAGCCGGCACAAACCAGAGTAAGTCGGTCGGTCGAGTGTTGGAAAGGATTATCTGATCGTGCCCGGCACTTTGAATAGCTGTTAGCACTTCAGGCACGTTATCGTTCGGCTTAATATGTTTTTCAAGAATGTGCCAGTTAGCTTCGGCGTAGGTAAAACAGGCAGTTTGCAGAGCCATATGCTGCTCTGGAGTCAGGTGGGGCAGCAACCGCTCGAAGTACTGGTACCACTTGAGCCCGTAGTATTTCTGGTTATCTGCTTCACTAAAACGCTCGGTATAGCCGGCTTCGGCCAGCACCTGATTTGAAATATCAAGTACTGCCAAATCATTATCTTTCTCCAGCACACCATGAAAATCCCAAACAAATAACTTCATTAACTTTTAATTATAGCTTTGAATTTGCTGTAAGTAATTCACCGTCATTTCGGGGCTGACAGTACAGTTATTGGCCGAAAACAATGACAGTGTTCGCCCGTCTGCCAGCTGCCGCGTACCTACCTTTGTGTAGTTGTCAAAGCCCGGGTCGTCTGCGGCTTTAAACTTAATGATTATCTGCCGGGCACACGCCTGGGCAATCGGCACCGCCTCAAATACTCGGCCGTCGCTTTGATAATTATTGAGGACGGCAATAGCGTTGCTCATGGCCTGGCCTGAGGCAATTTGTAGTTCTTCGTCTTGCCCATCGGAACCAGGCGGGCTGTAACGATACGAAATGCCATTAAAAAGTTCTTCGGGGTAGGGTGGGAGTACTAACTTGGGCTCAGGCAGATATACGGCGCCCGTTTTTGGTTCGACAATGGCGGGCTTATTAAGGTTTTCGATAGCACTTTGAATGAGCGTCTTAATAGACGCATCTTCAAGTTTGCTCACTCTATTAAATAAGAAAACATTAAAACCAAACTGCGCCGCAATGATAGTCAGCAACACCAAGCTACTAGCCGAAATGCCCAGCACCTTCCAATTAAGCCGTTTCGCTTGTTTTTTAGCTTTTGCTTTTTTCATAGTGTCTGCAGTATAGCAAAAAACTAGATTTCATATGCGGATTACTACAAATCAAGCCACACCGGCTACCCGAGAAAGATACTTGCATTATTTACATATACGTGTTACAATAGTTCAAAGAAAGTGAGCAATTAATTCGATGGCAGACGATAGTTACGAGAAAGACTTGGCTACCGGAGTGTTTGGCGCAGAAGCATTACTTGACCAAGAGCGACAAAGAGCTGCTCTTGAGGCTCAACAATTAGTACAAAAATCGAGACTGTTAATTGACAGATACGGGGTAGAAGCTACCTTAGTCAGTGGAAGAAAACTTGATTTTGACACAAACGCCGATCCAAATAGCGAGCCAGTAACCACTATTAGGTCCGCATATGAATTAACTATTGGCGACGAGGGCTCAGATGTGCCTCCTGTAACATATTACATTCGCCCGGTTCGTTTTAGCGCAACTTCAGAGGCTGGGGAAGATGTTTACCTTATTTTTGATGAAACACCTAGATACGAAACAGTAGATACGCGAAATATCAATCTGGTCCGAGTTGAAGTAGGAGATAAAGAAGGTCAAGAACCCGGCCTGTACTCGATGAATGGCATAAATAGCCCAGCGGATATTGGCTTGGCTCTGCTCATTGTAGATAACTTAATTGAACAGGAAGATGCAATAAAACAAGAGGAAAGCCGGCAAGCTCGCAGAGCACGTGAACAAGCCGCCTTTACTGCTCAAGATGAAGCAGCACGAAGGGAAGAAATAGCCGCTCAAAAATCGGCAGAAAGTCAAGAGCGCTTTCAACGTAATAAGCTACAGAATCGCAACTTTGCAGTTCGTGCCCTTGCGGGTGCTACTCAGAGTCTTAAGAGAAATGGCCGCACTATTGTAAAAGCTGGGTTGCGAACTCTAACGGCTGCCGCAATAGTACTACCCGGTGTGCTTTATGGGCCAGATTTTGTTGAAGATGCTCAGCGGACACTTTGTGCAGATAGGTGCGACATAAAAGAATATGATGCAAAGCGTCCTACCCTCACCGAAGGAACAGTTATCAGAATTGGCCAAACTGCCAGTCCACGACATACTTTTGAGCTTGTTCAAAACAGACTCCTATTTAGAAATACTGTGCCTGAGTTGGGAGATCTGAGCCATCCAACAGGAGGTTCCAGCAACGGTGATAAGGAAGATGCTTTTGGGCCTGACGTAAATGGTATTTCAGCTCAAAATCCTGCCGACATTAAATACCCGCGACAAATTGTCTTGGGCACGTCAGAACCAAAGCAAAAAGGTGAACTTGCCTGCGAAACAACAAACGTAAACTTTATTACACCTAATGACGGGATATTAGCTGCCACAGATATGTCAGCCGAAAGAACACGATTTATTAAAGTCACAGTTAAAGACGATTCAGTTTCGCTTTGCTGGAGAAGAGGCGCCAAAGAATTAAATCGTAGCGACGATCCCCGACTTGTATTCCAACGGCTGTCCCCCGCCCAAGTTGCTCAGCGTCAACCCGTTTCTGTAACACCCTAATCCGAAAGAAATTGTATGAGCCTTGAAGCTGTTGCAGAGATTGCAAAAAATGGATCAACGCCTATCGGACCCGAACGGATTGCCGAGGTGTCGGCCAATGAGGACTTCATTTCATTTATTGAACAAGTTGACGGCGGTGCCTTTGGGTCAATCGCCGAGCTTCAGGCTCGACTGAGCCCAGCCGGAGGCATACTAAAAAACCTTGTAATAGTAGATGGCAAAGTACAAACTACCCGACAAGGCGGACTATTACGTGAAAAAAGAAATCTAACTGAAGAGCAAAAAGAAACGGTTCTCGCAGAATTCTTGGCCAAGAGATCTCTTGAGAGGACAGCTGCCCAGCTCACTGACTTTAGAGATTTTGTGTCCAGCGTAATTGATGACGAAGGTATAGCCAAAAGAAGCGAATTGACAGGCCGGCTCAGGGCAATGGATACAGCATCAAAGGTTGTGTTACTCGAAGACGGGCCGCTTATGAGCCGGGGTAGTATGGTTAAAGAAAAGAGAAGTTTGAATGATCGCCAAAAAGAAATTGCAATCGAACTATTTGACACTAAAAAGCGGGTTCAGCAGAGCCAAAAAGAATTACAAGATACCCGATCGTATATTCTGGATATTGACTCCGAGAAAATAAGTACAGAAGATGAACTCCAGACTCGTCTGGCCGCTGGGCAGACAGAAACTGGCTATATTATGGAAGGCCAGTCACGTGGTTCCGGACGCTCACTGCTGCGAGAAAAACGCGCAGTAAGCGAACCTTTAGCCGCCGTTATCCGTGCTGAATTTACAGCTAAACAACAACTAACTCAGAAGATAAATGCAGCTAAAGACTACGGCAGCTTTTTAGAGGATGTTGTTACCGGTAAGATAAGCACAATCGATGAACTTGAAGGCAGACTTGGAGCAGCCGATAATGGCGGGGCAGTACTGATTAAAAATAACTATCTTACACAGGGTCAAGAATTAGTGAGAGACACACGTCGTATTGATGAATCACAAAAAGGTAGCCTTATTAGCATATTTAACGAGATTGAGTCCTTGGACGACGAACTAAAAGCAGCACTAACCAATAGTTTGCAAAATCGCGGTGCACAACGCTTGCGTCAGTTGCTTGAGGCGCGAAAATCTCAAGCCCAAACAACGACTGAAATAAATGAAGTTAGCCGATGCGAAACCGTTATTAATACAGCGTTATCGCAAGTCTCCCGCACCCGTGCACAAGTACGATTACTGGTTAATACGGAGCAGGCATCAACCATAAGTGAACTACAGCAGGTACTAACCCAATCCATTGATTATGAAGAAAAAGATCTTGATGATGCTGCAATGACAAATGATGTCAAAGTTTGCCTGGCGGTGAGAAAAACAAGTCTGGAAACTCGACGTGCACTAAGTTTAATTACCGAACCTGGACGTGCTATTGATGCCATTCTGGGCAGTGACAAGCCGAATGATGATCGTTTTACCGCTCTACTGGAGAACTTATATCAAGTTGAGCTCGGTAACTTTCAGCTTGCTGGTTATCGAATACTACTCGATCCAAGAGCGACCAGACAAAATTTAGAAGACTTTATAGATACTATCCCAGCTCGTCGTAGAGCAGGTACATTTGACTATATTGAGCAGGCTGTTCGTATAGAGGACGCTCTACAGCAGGACGGCGAAACAACAATTCTGAGCCGTGCCGTCGTAAGGGTCTTAAGCAATTTTGGTCGTTCACAGCCTGCCGAAATAATAACTCAAATCCAAGCTTCCTTTAATCAGCCAGGTGACGAAGTAATTGCAATGGCTGTGCTTGATCGCTATAAAGCATATATTGCAGCGCGCCGGGGCTCACAGCCGAACAACTATAACTTTCTTTTTTCCGAAGAGGTATCCGCTATCAAAGAAGAGTTAAGTCCTACCTATGATTTTAATGAGGGGCTTGGTAATAACAAACAAGCAGCTCGTTATTTGGCGGAACGATTTAAAAAGGTATTTAAGCCAATTGTGGATGCATTTCGTAACGACGAAGACACGAAAGGTATAGAAGATTACTTAGCTGACGGAGTAAATGGAGAAGTCATAAAGCGGCAAAATTACCTTATTAATGTTGAGCGCTTGCGCTCCCAGCGCGCATTAAGTGAAATCGAAGAGAATTACTTAAAAAGCGTTGAACTACTTTCGCTATTTAATCCATACTTAGTTGGTCTAGCCAACACCGATCCGGGCATACTGAGTGTCTACCTGAAGAATCACTTTGATGTTCTCGATGGCGATACCTTTGATAGCATATCCGATGGTGATTATTTTCCTTTCGTTCAAATTGGTCTGGGTGCTGAGGGATTAATTTCCGCTGGTGAGGTAGTTCGTAAGCGGCCAGATATTGCCGGCCAAACACTTTTCATTGACGCAGGGGAGATCGGCGGTCCGTTCGCTGTTCCTGATGGCCCTGCTTTTGGACTTAATAGTGCCAATAAGTTTGGTTTTGAGTATACGCTACCAGCATTAAATGCTGAGATAGAAACCCGTACCGTACGAGCTTACGGTAGCCCACTGCGTTGGTATCCGGGCGAACGCAATAGAGCTGATAGTCTTCGGGAAGGCAGTATTAATATGTCAGTTGACTATCTACCTGCCGCTGATGATATTTCTGATGGCCGTTATGCAACAAATGAAGACGAAGCGCTTGCATTGAAGATGCAGGCTGCAATGCTTGTACATAAGTTATTAATTCGAACAATGGTTGTCGATGAATATTTAGTTGACGACGACGGACTTGGCAATAAAATTATTGTCTTAGAACGGCAAAACATCGATGGAACCATAACGCAGCGTAAAGTTCGCACTGATGCTGCTATCTTGCCAACTGGCTTAGGCTCTCCGAACTTTGGTTTCCCATTCAAAGGCAGCTCCGCCGAAGCCGTTTTTAACCGAAGCAAAGAAATTACGGCAACCGGTGGTTTCCCTATTTTTGATACTCCATTGTCTATCTTTAGCGCCTTAGTAGGTCGAGAAGGTAAACGAGCTGCCCCAGGCAAGGTTTTTGTAGTTTACGGTGGTGGCAATACCACGGATACCTTCGTTGCTAACCTTGGTAGAATTTTTGAAACTGGTAACAAGATGATTCGTAATATTGAAAAAGTATATGTAGTCACTGACAGAGATTTGAGTAAAAGGCCCCGCTATGCTGCCGCACAGGACTTATTAGCTCGAAATGGGCAGGCTAATCTATTAGAAATTGTACCTACACGAGTCAGCGGTGTTGCCTTTAGCCGGAGTAGATCGGGTAAACAAGATAAGCTTGTACTATTTGCTGGTAATGCCAACATCCGTAATCGAAAAGGCGAAATTATTGAAGCCGATACCGTAGTGCCCGCCACCGGCTTCACGCAAGACATAGACAGACTGCTTTCAAAAGTCACAGGTACGAGTAAACGGGCTGACCGTGAAACGGTGCTACGATCGCAAACTCTCCCAACCGATCCGCGTATAGCAGTTGCCGACAGATTAATTAATGACGCTGGTCAACTCATAATAGGGACTGCTTCCAGGACAGGATTTAAAGGGGCGGGTACTGCTAAATTTAATCAACTACCCATTGATGCTCGAGAAGCTCTGCTTCGCAACGGTGCAGAGAATGCGGTAGCAATTGGTTTTCGTGGTCCTGATACTCAGGCTGCAACACGACTTTTTATTGAAGAGCGTGGCGAGCAATTACCTGTTGAAGCATTAGCCGGTCTTGCCCTCCCAAGTGTTGTAGATGATGTCTCCGTTGAGATAATGCCCCGTACTAAGACAACAGTCCGTGGTGTTTATGTAGATAATGCAAAACTTAGGAACAATGTGGAAGGTGGCTCACCCATCCTTACATCGTTGGTGTTGTATGAGCTTGGGACCATTAAAGCACGCTTTAATGGTAAAAGTTACACAGGTACTACTAAAATTACAATTACTCCCGAAGAAGATGATGGCGGCTATAGCATTCTCTCGACTATTGCTCCTGCTGAGGAATGGGCAGCTAAACTTGTTGCTAATTCTAACTTCGTTCTCTACGGTCGTGACGCAATTCGCCGTCGTAAAGGTGGAACTGCGTTGGAATTAGTTGTCAGTTTCAAGTACGGGCGAATTGATCCTACTCAGACCTACGTTCAAGCCATCTAATTTTTTCAAACACCGCCACAAATAAAAAGACTTCTGGCACAGAAGTCTTCATTTTATTCTATATGGGGCGAGTGATGGGGATCGAACCCACGACCTCCGGAACCACAACCCGGCGCTCTAACCAACTGAGCTACACCCGCCACGAGTGAATTTTGAGTGGTAAAACAGGGGTGATTATACAGTAATTATACCGTCATCGCAAACAAAGAACGATTAATCTATCAACTCGCTAAAACCAAATAATGCTAGGGCGCCAAGTGCCACGTAGGATACAAAACGATGAAATTCGGATTTTTTTGCTTTTTCTGTCAAAACTGGTTCCTTAACTTGCGTTATTGTCGTTGAAGGCCAAGATGATAAATACCCGGCCATTACTACAGTACCTAGTCTATACTAATTATAAAGGATACCGATTATTATTTTTAATACCTGGCTGCCAAACCTTATATTATTCTACATTTCTGTAGTTATCTTCTTTCAATGCTATAAATTATCGGTTAAGAATGTAAAAAACGATGGTGCAGCTACAATACTGCTCCAGTTTATTGCCGGAATAGGCATTCTTGGGCTGGCTCCTTTTTTACCAATTACCTGGCCCGAAAAGATTGCAGTTTTTTCAATCCTTGGTTTGGCATGTGTCTTCTATGCAGTTAATGATCGTTTGCAGCTGACTGCTCGTAAGCATCTCCAGGTATCCACCTACTCGGTGATTACCCAGTTATCTAACGTTTTTATAATTTTATATGGCTTAACATTATTTAAAGAACAGCCTTCTGTATTAAAACTTGCTGGGGCGGCACTCATAATCGGTGCAAATGTTTTAATATTTTATAAACCCGGCAGAAGAAAATTTGAGGCAAACAAATACTCATCAATGGCAATCCTAGCTGCTCTTGTATTTGCTACGGCTATTTCAATTGACATTGATATTTCTAAAAACTTCAATCTGCCTATCTACATAAGCCTTACGTTGTTGATACCAGCATTAATGATTGGTTTAGCCGGGCGGATTAAGGCACAAGAATCTATTAATGAGCTCAAAAGAGGTAAGCCCGTATTGTTTTTAATAACCGGTATTTCATGGGCCTTAACAATTTTCTTTTCACTGCGGGCTTTTCAGCTTGGCGAAGTAAATACCATAATCACCCTGCAGGCAGCCTCTGTGCTCTTGAATGTGCTAGCAGCCTACATATTTCTCAAAGAGAGGGATAGGCCATTATTAAAAATCGGCTGTGCCGTTTTAGTGATCTTAGGCGTGTTGCTGACTACTCACTAAAGTTAAGTACACTCTAAGCAGTTTAGTGCCCGGGCTGGATAGCTTTTCCACTCCGGCGTGCTCGAAGTAAGCTTCTGCGCGCGTTCTCGCTCCACCGAACCACGTCTTCAACATGGTTCGCATCTAGCTCCGAATAATAAAAATAGCCCAACTTACGCTGAGCTATTTTTATTGGTGCCCTGGGCTGGA
Organism: uncultured Candidatus Saccharibacteria bacterium; assembly: GCA_964540445.1. Classification (GTDB taxonomy): domain Bacteria; phylum Patescibacteriota; class Saccharimonadia; order Saccharimonadales; family 2-12-FULL-41-12; genus JALQXV01. Next base: position 2,299 of record CAZIMF010000002.1, on the reverse strand, counting down.
TTCGAACCAGCGGCCTTGAGCTTAGAAGTCTCCTGCTCTATCCAGCTGAGCTACCAGGGCACACCCCTATGGTACTAGGGTGAGATGTATTGAGCAATGCACTTAGTAGGTTTGGCCGTCGGTCGGTGCGGTAGCAGCCAGAGCAATCACTAGAACAAAGAAGGCAATAAATAATCCACCAACAACAAGGCTAGTAATTGCCAGTGCACGCCCACGTTCGTGACTGCGCTTAATTTGGCTCAGAGCAATGATAGCTAAGACAAGTGAGGCTGGCGGGAAAAAAACGAGCAGAACGAGCGAAATTATTGCCATCTCATTTGTTTTTGAGGAAGGGTGTATATGGACTGGTTGAATAGGTTGTCCGGGAGCAGGGTAGGGCTGGGGAGCTTGTTGCGCCGGTGAGGTTGGCAACGGTTGCTGCTGCGGTGCCGGTGCATGATACGGTTGGGTATGGCTTGGCGGCGCAGGAGGCTGCTGGCCGGGTTGCGGTATGGGAGCCGGCGATGGTACTGCGTAGGGCTGTGTAGCCTGGGGTGGCGGGCCAGCAACGTAGGGTTGCGGAGGCTGAGCGATTTGGGCACCACAGTTACCGCAAAAAGTGGCTCCTGTTGTAAGTTCGTGACCACAGTTACCGCATAGCATGCATGTATCTTGTCATTCCCTGTTAGCTAAGTCAATAACCGTAAGGAATTTAGGTGTGTTTGCCGCAGCGCATACAGAAAAGATAACGATCGGGGTTAGGCTGCCCGCAGTTTCGGCAATATTTATTGGTTCCGATGGCGCTCATACCCCTGGTTTCATCAATCTGTTTGGCTTTTCTAAAGAAGACAAACAGCAGTGTATTAACAACGACGGTAATGATTAGTAGTACCAGTAGAGATAATGGCCCCGGATTGAATGCAGCAAAATCAAAAGCTGCGTGGGCCAAAATAGCTCCCATAAAACCAAGCGCTACCAGTAACCACGATTTTTTTAATAGCTTTTTCTGAACAAAATACATACCAAATATGGCACAAAAGCCAGCGTGTAAGTACGGCGAGAATATAACACGCAGCAGACCTACGCCGCCGCCATACTGTAAGGCATACGTAAAATCTTCAATAACACCAAATGTTAAACCAACAATTCCAAAGTAAATAATCCCATCGGTCAGTTCGTTAAAGTATTTCTTTTTATAAATAAAAAATGCCAGCGGCAGCGCTTTCAGTGACTCTTCAATCACACCAACGGTTAGTGCCGCTCCAAGCAACGTACCACTTGATACGCCAACACCTCCCTCGGTTCCAATTTGATCTAGAACCTCAAATGGGACAAAGATTTCATTTAAGAAACTGGCTCCGATAACTGCCAAAATACCAAAGCCCATTGCGCCAAACAAAGCTCCCGTCGGTTCTTTACTACCTCGGTCGGCTTTAACAATAAACTTGATAAATAAATAAATGGTCAGGGCAAAAGCAAGGAAGAGAACAATAATCACACGTACGATTATACGGTATCACCGGAGGACTACCTACCACTGCTTACTGTGTTTCGGGCGGCTGAAAACTCACCAGACCAGCTCGTGTATCAATCAGCAGATGGTCGCCTTCATGAAAAATCTTCGTGGCGTTGGTTACGCGGATAACCGCCAGGTTATGCTCACGGGCCAGTAGACTGACATGTGAAAGGGCTCCACCTCTCTCTGTTATGACGCCAGCCAGAGTATCTTTTTTTAACATAATCTCATTCGATAATGACTGCGTTACTAGAATTGATTTTTGCTCAGCATGATCGTGGCTTATATCTTCGCAGACGACGCCCGCAGCATACCCGCTCGACAACTCAATTCCTGCAATAGTATGAGACGTGGGGGTAATTTTTAAGGGCACTAGCTGAGCCCACGAATTTATTTCGTTGGGCGTGGGCAATTGAAGATTTTGGAGTATCTGCCAGTGGTCTTTTCTTCTCTGTAATTCTTCTTTGTTTGGCGGGCGTTCCTCAAGTATTTCGGGTATGGTTGCGTACCACACAGTATTATGTAGTTGAAGCTCTGTGTCATGCTCTAACAGCTTGATACGAATCGTTGCTAAGGCTTTTATTAAAAAATCATGTAAGTTAGCGCGTTCTTGCTGCAGCGTGTCATATATCTCAAATAAGTTTTTTCTGTACGAGGCATCAAAGATACTGATGTAATTAGCAAGGGCTTGGTTACGTTTTTCGAGAGTATCTTTTTTGTTTTTTGTTGTCTGTGCCAAAATTCGAAGTTGTTTTGCCGTCTCACTTTTTTGCTCCGAGAAACGTTTAGCCGATAACTCATATT
>CAZIMF010000001.1:0-56899 GCA_964540445.1 uncultured Candidatus Saccharibacteria bacterium | reverse complement strand
CGTATTCATTATTTTCATAATGGCGTGGACTATATCATCATCCGCATGGGATGTAGGGCGCTGTCCGAGAGATTATTGTTAGGCTCACTCTCTAGTCTCTGAACCTTCCAAGGCCTTTTAACCTAGCCTTGGCTTGGCTGCGGATTACCATATGCACTGCACACGTAGGCTCCCCGCAATTCACCCTATTTTCATCCCGATGTTGCCATCGAGAGCTGCGTATTCACAGCCACCCGCTCTACCGCTGAGCTACCCCGGAACATTCTAGTGAACTCACTTATTCTAACTATTACTATCACTTCTGTAAACACTCAATGGGAGCTTGCTTACACTAAGCTCTACTTCTCTATGGCAGTTTGCGCATAGTAATATGCATTTATCTAGCTCTTTTTGGATTTTATCCCATGATCTTGAAAGTCCCCCGCTGCTTATCCCAAATAACTTTGACGTAGGATCAATATGGTGAAAGTCTAGAACACCAGGATGCTTATTGTAGCCACATAATTTACAGAAACCGCCCAAATATTGAATAGCTTTTAATTTTACAGCACGTCTTCGTTTTAAAACAGCAACTACTAGGTAGTCTTTTCTGTCAGCATACACACGACTATCTTTTTAGCGCGAGTACTCATAACTTTATGTTACACACTAAATATTAAATTTTAATTAAATTCTTAGCGGCTTTTAAGCTCCTGCTGGTTTGCCCGGTCTTGGTCGCGTTTTTTAATTACTTCACGCTTGTCGTAATGCTTGCGGCCAGTACCACTTGAAATGCGTACCTTAATATAGCGTCCCTGAGTAAGGAGTTCGGTCGGAATAATACTTTTACCTTGTTTTTTTGCTGCCACTAAATCATTGATTTCGCGGCGTTTAAGAAGGAGCTTGCGGCTGCGTGTTTGTTCGGATTCCTCGAGTGTTACCCCGTTAAAACCGGTAATAGTAGCATTTAATAAATAAAGCTCATCGCCTTTTACGACCACGTACGCTCCGCGCAAGTGACCGTGGCCTAATCGAAGAGCTTTTGTTTCTGCCCCTGTCAAAACCAGGCCGGCCACAATAGAATCGCCTAAATCGTAATCAAATTTGGCGCGCTTATTGGTGATTCGCTTAACCTGAGATTTATTGTTCTTCATCAGATGTATTAGTATGAAGCATATTGACTAAATTTACAATCTGTGCTATAATAAAATAAATGAGACACCCGAGGCATGAAGTAAGCCAAGAGTTTGTTAACAACCTCCATCAACATGGTGCAACCGAGCAGCATATGGATGCCTTACGGCAGCCCAATATTGTGTATTTAGAAAACGGTAACAATACGGGGATAGAGTATTCTCTGTTTGAGGGGCAAGAAGATTCGTCAAAGCCAACTGAGGTAAAAGAAACAATTTTCTATGTACCTGGCTTTAGCGAGAACCCTATTTCGAATGCGCCATTGGCGGTTACCCTGGCACAGGCCGGGTTTGACGTTGTGCTCCCGGGTTATTATGACGGTCCAATTATAAAAAATGCTGCCGGAAAACAAGACGCACTCTTAACGCGAGCCACCTATTACCACGCTATTCTTGATAAAATTAGCGGTCGAACAGGCACCGTTCACTTCGTGACCCATAGTATGGGCAGTTTAGTCGTACAAAAAATGGCTGAAAGCGGTGATCCGGTGTTTGAGGGTGCGCAGGTGGCGATGCTAGCACCTAGCGGTATATCAAGCAAAGAGTCCATGCTTAAGATGACACTGCGTAATGTGCGCAATATGAAGACCGAGAAATCACGCGGACCTCAACAGTTTAATGATGAAGCCCGTGACATGGAACAGTCATGCTTTAAGTACATGCGTGCCAGCATGAGACGAACCATTCGTGAGGTTTGGGAATTATCTAGAAAAAGTGGTTTTAACCCAGAACCATTTAAACAAGCCGGCGTGGCACGTATTGCGTTGATTGGTTATGCAAACGATGCGCTCTACCCAGATTCACATATCCAAGAAGCCTTTCATCAACTTGTGGCCGCCGGTATTGATACAACATACGTAACTCCTATAAAAGTTGGGCTAAGCCATGATACGGCGACCCACAACGACGAACAATCGAATCCAGCACGTGTTGCGCCACTGCTTGGGACCCTGCTCCGACAAAGCTAGCCCGCTGTACCGAGTGCTATAATTGTTCAAATGATTGTTCACGCGGTTCAAAGAATTACACCACTACGTAACGTCGTGTGTAAGCTTGGCAGAAGTAGGGCTCGTTATTTAACTTCTTTTTTCGAAGATGCCTTGCCTCAAAAAGCAAAAATTTTAGATGTTGGAGCCGGTGTCTGCAACATTGCGCAACAGCTAAGCGACGAGGGATATGCAGTTACGGCGCTTGATATTCAAAATTTAAGTATGGAAAATAACGTGCAACCTCTGCTATTTGACGGACATCATATCCCTTTTGAAAACAAATCTTACGACGTTGGCTTGTTAATAACAGTGTTACACCATGCCAAAAATGCCGAACAACTTTTTGATGAAACCGCCCGTGTATCTAAAACTATAGTAATAATTGAAGATGTCTACGACTCGTGGTTGCGTAAACGCCTGACATTTTTGTTTGACAGCTTGCTCAATATGGAATTTCGCGGGCACCCGCACAATAATAAAACTGACAAAGAATGGAAACAGTTTTTTGCTGAACGCAATGTGCGCATAAAATCAGAGCGAGCCATGAGTTCGTATCTTGTATTCACGCATAAAGTCTATATTTTAGACACAAGAAACTAGTATTTTGATAGTTCGTCTTTTGCAGTATCCCATACGCTTGGAGCGCCACGAGCTTCTTTACGAGCGTACCACCACTCTACGCCCCACAGATCGATACGCTTGATACCGGTTGCTTTGGCATAGTCGAGCCGATCTTTTAGCCGTTCAGGGCTTAAGGTTTTATCAAATTCAGAAATTGGAGCAGTTTGCATACTGTATTCTTCGGGCAACCATGGTTCGGTCTGCAGCTCATGAATCATCATATCCCTGCCTGTTAACAGTTCGCCCCAGCCGGCGAGGGAAGAATAAAACCAGGCCGGAAACGGATATTCCATGTATCGGTACGTGTATTCTTTATCCCATATCCGTTTGTACACCGACACGGCAGCCAGGTCAGGCTGTGGGTCACGCAGCGGTATACCAACAATATTGTTACTGCGACTGACTATTACAGGATGAGCAGAATCTATTTTTTTAACCATTTCATATTCTTGAACCAGGCGATCGCGGCTAAAATCGGTGCATTCGCCAAAGACCGATAAAAAGAACTCATTCTCAAGTTGGTAACTTTCTAGGGCCGGGCTGGTTTTATAGCGCTCAATCACAGCAGTCATATACTGTTTTAGCTCTGGATAAAATTCTGCTACCGGCCTTCCTTTTGCCCATGCCGGCTCATGACATTCAGGCCAACGGGGTTGACGCAGCCCGATAGCTAAACTAACTTTCGAGCCGCTTGCCTCGGCTTTGGCAAACTGCCAATCAAGCTCATCAAAATTATAAGTTCCTTTTTGCGCCTCAATATTGTCCCAGTAGCTTACTAGTCGGAAGTGTCGTATGCCAAGTTCATTCGTCATTGCATCCATAGTCTCTTTTGGGTCGACGTTTAAATACCGTGCGTAGTCTGGTATGAATGTCGCACCAAAAACAAACGGTTCTTTGTTATGGTGGGCAATATAGATGCGTGCCACCACATAATTTAAGGCAGTAAATATAGTCACTACACTTAAAACAGATATGAGTACTCGCCGGCCCCATTTGTTTTTAGGCCAGACTAGACCAAGTACGGTACACGTAATTTTTAGATTTTTTAACGGGCCAGTCGTTTTTGCGACTTTTCTTTTGCTTTGGGATGGACTTTTTCTTTGTTTCTTCATTACTGCTAAGATTGTGGGGTATGCCTGTAAAACCTAACGCTATAAAAGCATTAACACTTTCGATTATCATACCAGTTTACAACGAAGAAAACTATATCGCTGTTTGTTTGGATGCTATTGCTCGTCAGTCGGTTTTACCCGATGAAGTAATTGTGGTTGACAATAACTGCAACGATAAGACGGTAAAAATTGCTCGGAACTATGATTTTGTGACGGTTGTCAGAGAACCCAGGCAAGGAATCGTATATGCCCGAAATACTGGTTTCAACAAAGCGTCTGGAGATCTCATTGGCCGGATTGATGCAGACACGCAACTTGGCCCTGACTGGGTAGAAAGCGTTAAATCTTTGGCGGCTACTATGCCGTCAGACCGAGCATATACCGGACCGTGCAGCTTTCGTGATTGGCGGGGCAAGATGATGCTGTACTGGGGGCACCGTGTCGTTTACTTCTGGAGTAGCTATCTTTTCTTAGGTCATCATACGCTTTTTGGATCGAATATGTTTATGAGGAATGAACTCTGGCAAGGTCATAAAGACTCGATGTGCTTACGTAATGATGTTCATGAGGATATGGACTTATCAATACATATTAAGCGGGCTGGTGGTAGTATCGGCTTTAGTAAGGCTATGAAGGCTACTATCTCTCCAAGGCGAATTTTTAGGATGACCCATTATCCGCTTATGTGGGGCAAAACGCAGTGGGTGCACATAGGCTCTAGACCCTAAGTCAAAAATGTTATATAATACATAACTTATGAGCAATGTATTAAGTAAATTTGAGCAAGGTGATATTCAAACCGGCTACCGCAATCTTATTGCTAATTTTGGATCCTATGTTGAGTTGGCTCGTGATGTGGCCTATGAGCAATCCGAATCTCATCGTGAATTTGAGGTTGGCGCCGTAGGTGTGGCTATACGACCTGGCAGTGGTGATTTAGTAACAGTTGTTGGTGCGAATCTGAAAATTAAACATCCGCACGATGAAGAGCTTGACGAAGAAATCGATCCCGAGCTTGCAGGCTTACATGAGGAGTTTGAGATACCCCGTAGTGTTCCAAAATTCTGTGCTGAAATGGCAACAATTATGCAATCAGAGGGTAAGGACTTATTTTTTGTTGCTGAAGTTATTGCTGCAACAACTGATCCGGAAGAAATCGCTGGTGTTACTAATGGTATACAGCTTCAAACGCTTCCTCCGTGTGAAGACGCCTGTCTGCCGGTGCTCGATAATAGCCCTGCGACTAGTAGGGCTACGCTGTATGTCTCCGCTGGACTCGATAGAGACATCTTTCAGGTCAGAAATATGCGCATGCTTAAGAACCTTTATCGTACACGCAGAGAAACAGGTGTAGCAATCGGTAGTATTAGTGTTCAAAACACGGCATTGTCACTTGGTTATTTTGACCAACGCGTTGCCGCGCATGACTTTAGCAATGGCTTGCCGGCTCGAGTAATCTCTTCGTTCACGCGCCAAGCGTTAACATACCCATCTACTCTTCGTTAGCTAATAGTCGATGCCAGGGTTTGCGAGGAATTTGTCGTCGAAGTGATGTTTGATTTTAGTCATGTCGGTGGCAATATCTACTCGATTGAGTAGCTTTTTGGGAAAATTTCGGCCGGTGAAGCAAAGACTGGTGGTGGGCGCACGGGCGTCCAGCAATCGCTCTAGATCGGCGACCGTTATTAAGCCTTCATTGGTAGCGTTATTTATCTCATCACAAATGACTAGGTTGTATTCCCCGCTGCTGGCGGCCTTCATCGCCTCGGCCAGGGTTTCGGCGGCGGCTGCTTTATGCTGCGCTGGCGTGACGTGTTGTGGGCTCAGCTCACCAGCGTCATAAAATCCCTTGCCACCCTTATAAAAATAGAGCTGATCCTTGTATAATGGTTGAATATCGCGAATAAAAACATGTTCACTGACTCCCCAGTACTTGATGAATTGAATAAACGCCACATCCCAACGATTACCCAGCGCTCGAGCCATCAAACCAAGACTGGCACTGGTTTTACCCTTGCCTTCACCGGTGTATACCAATACTACTGCGTCCTTTGTTTGATAATCCTCAAAAGCCATATATCTACAGCTTACTATAATTTTAGAAGTTCGTGGACGCCGGCTATCATTTCGTCGGCATTACCACAGGATCTAGCTCCATCTCTAGCAATATTGATGTAAGCGCTACAGCACAATTCTTATCATAAACATTGCCTTTAACTTCATATTCAAGACTTTTAAGTGCTTAAAAATATTTTTAAAGTGTTAATTTTGTATTTCAACCAACATCTTAAAAATAGAAAGAACGAGCTTCCTTACTCAGATTTTGAAGTAAACTTCTAGGCGAAGGTAATGAAGAGCAGATTTTAAAAAACACCTATCCTTTCAGGCTGGCTTAAACGCACGAGAGACCATCGCGCTTGATTGAGCTCGGCCAGAGGTGGTATACTGGCTGGAGATGATACGAACCGCCGCCTTGAAGACGACGAGAGATGAGAAAGTGCGTGATGCCAAACGCGCTTTTATTTTGGGTTTGCTCGATTTAAGTTGGAAAATGGCCGTTGCTATGTTGCTGCCAATCTTCGCTGGTCTTTACATTGATTCTCGAACCGATAGTGGCCAAACATTCACCCTCATCGGTTTTGGCCTCGGAATGGTGGGCGCTGCGTTAGTAGTCCGAAATATTGTACGAGGTCTAGCTAAATGAGCCTTTTAACTTTTTTTGCTGCCGAAGAAGGTCCGCATATTACGATTACCTCCGATAAATTGTTTGAAATTGGTGGGATATCAATCACTAACTCGATGCTCTATGGCTGGATCTGTGCCGCTGGACTTATAGCCTTGTTGATTTGGGCCCGCCGCCGAATGTCGCTTAAAGGTGCAACCGGTGTCCCTGGTGTAGTCGAGGCGGGCACCGAATTTATTGTGAATCTTCTACAATCTACCCTGGGAAGCCGAGAAAAAGCTGTCCGGCTGGCACCAATCTTTGTGACGCTCTTTTTCTTTATTATGCTTAATAATTGGCTTGGTTTATTGCCTGGCGTTGGCCCGGCTATCGAATATAATGGCAACCCATTACTCAGGCCGTTTACCGCTGACTTAAATGGTACGATTGCTATGGCTCTATTCGGCATGATTTTGGTTCAGGTGGTTGCAATTAAAGAATCAGGCGGCAAAGGCCACTTCAAGCATTATTTCCCAATGAGCTTAGCTAATCCGCTTACTTATCTTATTGGTGCTTTCGAAATCTTTACCGAGTTTACGCGTCTATTCAGCCTTGGGCTACGACTCTTTTTAAATATTGCTGTTGGCGAAATTCTTATCTCTGTTGCAGCAGACTTGGGGGGCCCAGTTGCATCGGTGGCAGCGCTTCCTTTTACTCTTCTCGAAATTTTTGTTGGTGCCCTGCAGGCCTACATATTTGTAGTCTTGTGTGCGGCCTACTTATCAGCTACAACCGCTTCCCATGCCGGCGAAGAACACGAGGAGGCTCCGCACGTGTAAGTAGCTGTAATGAACGGTATAGATATATAATAGATATAAATAAGGAGTTTTCAGATGGATGTATTCGCAGAAGCAGTTAACACTGCCGTAATCGCAAAAGGTATTATTATCGCACTTGGTGGGCTTGGCCCGGCTATTGCACTTGGTCTAATGGGCGCAGCGTATATGAACGCAGTCAGTCGTAACCCAGAGGCAGCTAAATATTTGAGCACTTTGTTCATCTTTGTCGGTATGGCTGAGTTTTTTGGCATTGTCGCCATCGGTGCTTTCTTCATTGTTAAGTAGCAGGAATTTACACAGAAAATAAGGAACGGATATTAGATGATTGAAACTATGATTACACGGTTTGGGGCAGAAACTGCCGAGAAAGAAGGCTTTGCAGCCCTTGGTTTTGATCTTAAAGCATTTATTATCCAGCTTATTACATTCCTGTTTGTTTTTTATATCTTAAAACGATGGGTGTTTGGCCGGATTGTGGCGCTGCTAGAAAAGCGTCGTGTCACCATCGAGGAAGGGTTAAGTCTAACCAATAAGCTGACTGAAGAAAAAGAAAAGCTTGACGCTGAAATAACTGAAATTCGTAAAAAAGCGCGCAAAGAAGCCGACGAAATTATTGCCGCTAGTCATCAACAAACCACGGCAATGGTTAAAGAGGCCGAAGCCGCCGCCGAAGCTAAAACAGCGGCTATTCTTGCCGACGCCCAGAAGAAAGTAGAGGAAGAGACTGCTCGTGCCCGCCGTAAGCTTGAACACGAGATGGTTGGTTTGGTTGCCGAGGCAACAGAAGTGTTAGTTCAGGAAAAGCTGGATCCTAAAAAGGATGCCGCTCTTATTACCAAAGCACTGCGGGGACAAAGCTAAATGGCATTCTCACGATCAAAACTTGCAACCTATATTGCAAAATCATCTGGCAGTAAGAAATCACCCGCCAATCTTGCAACAGATGTTGCAGCCTATTTAATCGATACGGGCAAAACCTCCGAGCTCAATTCATTACTACGTGATGTTGCTGAAGAGCGAGCTGTTTCAAATGGATTTCTTGAGGTAACTACAATCAGTGCGTTTGAACTAAATGATATTGAACGGCAAGAAATCGAAGCAGCGGCCCGCAAACAATATCCACGTGTTAAGAATGTTGTCATTCGTTCCGAAATCGATACATCGGTGGTAGGTGGGGTTAAGCTATTGCTGCCCCATCACCAACTTGACCTGAGCATTAGAACTAAATTAAATCGTCTTGCGAGTGCTGTTTAACCCTATGACTGCAGTATCCGAGAAAACAACTAAGTAAGGAATTATATGAGTGAAGTAAGCATTAAAGAACTATCAGCTGACATCCGAAAAGCGATCGAAGACCTTAAGCGGCAGCCAGAGATTGAAAACGTTGGTATTGTTACCCGTGTTGGCGATGGCGTAGCCTGGATCTACGGTTTGAGCGAAGCTGGTTTTAATGAAGTGCTTGAAATTGAAGCTACGAATGGCCAGACCGTGTCTGCCTTTGCTCTAAATCTCGGCGAGAATGAAATCGGCGCCGTACTGCTGGGTAGCGACATTACCATAAAAGCTGGTGCTAAAGTTACGCTTACTGGCCGAAGTCTTGAAGTGCCGGTTGGCCCTGAAATAATTGGTCGCGTCATTGATCCGCTTGGTCGGCCGCTGGATGACAGAGGTCCAATTAACACCAAATTAAGCGCTCCGATTGAGCAAACTGCACCCGGCGTATTAGCTCGAAAAAGTGTACACGAGCCATTAATGACCGGTATTGCTGCCATTGACACAATGGTGCCAATTGGCCGCGGTCAACGTGAGCTCATTATTGGCGATCGTCAAACCGGTAAAACAGCTGTAGCAATCGACACTATGATTAATCAATACCGCCAAAAAACTGGCGTTATCAATATTTATGTTGCTATTGGGCAAAAAGCCAGTAAAGTCGCCCGTTTAGTCGACCGCCTAAAGCGTGAAGGTGTTATGGAGCAATCTATCATCATTAGTACCTCGGCAGCTGACCCGGCGTCCATCCAATACTTGGCACCGTATGCCGGAACAGCGATTGGTGAGTATTTCCGCGATAACAAACAACATGCCTTAATTATCTATGATGATCTGTCTAAGCACGCTAACTCATACCGTCAGATGAGTTTATTGCTTCGACGTCCACCGGGCCGCGAGGCGTTCCCGGGGGATGTATTTTATTTGCACTCACGGCTGCTCGAACGCTCAGCTAAGTTATCAGATAAACTTGGTGCCGGTAGTTTAACTGCTCTGCCAATTATCGAAACCCAGGCCGGTGATATTTCGGCCTACATTCCAACTAACGTAATTTCTATCACTGACGGTCAAATCTTTCTCGAAACTAACCTGTTTTATCAAGGTATTCGCCCGGCTATTGCTGTTGGTACCAGTGTGTCTCGAGTTGGTGGATCGGCTCAGACTAAAGCTGTTAAAAGCGTGGCTGGTAGCCTTCGACTCAATCTTGCTCAGTTCCGTGAACTGGCAGCCTTTGCGCAGTTTAGTACCGACCTCGATGCTGACACCAAGCATCGCATCGAACGCGGTCAGCGGTTAACAGAACTTCTTAAGCAACCCCAATATTCACCGTATTCTATCTGGGAACAGACTTCGCTTTTGATGGCAGCAACCGAAGGGATTTTTGATGTTGTGCCTGTCGCTAAAGTACGTGATGCCGCCGCCGCTCTGCTTGCCGAGCTTAAACATAGTCATCGAAAAGCTATGGACACCTTAAACGAGGGCGGTAAGCCTGACGATAAGATGAAAGAGACTATCATTAGTGTTGCTAAAAAAATCGCTAAGGAATACGAAGTCCAATAATGGCTAATACAACCACACTAAAGCGGCGAATCGGAAGTGTAAAAAACACTCGTCAGATCACCAAAGCGATGGAACTGGTAGCAGCGAGTAAGATGCGCCGCGCCCAACAGCGTGCTATTTCTTCGCGTGCGTTCCGCGAACGAGCCCACGAAATCCTTGGTCGCTTAAGTGGGGTAAGTGATGTGAAGAATCATCCATTATTTGTTCGACGCAAGGTAGACTCACGGCTGGTGCTCATCATTACTAGTGATACCGGGTTAGCTGGTGCTTATGATGGAAACGTCTTAAAGCAATTAACAGCCTTACTTCAGAAAGATCGCGATGAAAAGATCGCAACAAAAGTAATTGCACTTGGTAAAAAAGGTTCACAGTTTGTCTCACGACTCGAAGGAGTTGATTTAGTCGGTGCCTACCCTATTTTTAGCGGGCAGCCACAACCATCCGACATTCGCCCTATTGTAAAAACAATTATCGATGAATACACCGATGAAAAAGTTGATGCCGTAACGATAATTTATACGCAATATATATCGAGTATTAAACAAGAAGTCGCCGAACTGCAACTGTTGCCGACAAATCTTGCGAAAAAGGCAGAGTGGTCTCCGCTTGAAGTAGCAATTTTTGAACCGTCTATCGAATCTATTGTTGAAAGTACCGTTGCGCGCCTGATAGAACTACAGGTCTGGCAGGCTATTTTAGAGAGTTTAGCCAGTGAGCATTCAATGCGTATGATTGCCATGAAAAATGCGACCGACAACGCCGGCGACATCATTGACGACCTAACATTAGTATTTAACACCGCTCGACAAGGCGCTATTACGCAACAAATTGCTGAAATTGTCGGCGGAGCGGAGGCAGTAACACAGTGACCTATATTCAGCATGAGATGACGCCATTTGCAGCTATGAAAGAGAAATTAAACTTAGAACTTAGTACAATCGGAGGAGAACAGTAATGGCAACAACAACCAAAAAGCAGACAACAGGAAAGATTAGTCGCATTGTCGGGGTAGTTATTGATGCGGAATTTCCAGAAGGACATTTGCCAGCAATTTATGATGCACTCGAACTTACCCATAATGGTAAGCAATTGATGTTCGAAACGGCACAACACCTCAGCGAGACGAGTGTCCGGGCTATTTCACTTGGATCAACTGATGGTCTTAAACGAGGAGCAGCCGTAACGGCAACCGGTGCACCAATTAGCGTACCTACCGGCTCAGCTACACTCGGTCGAATGTTTAACGTGGTTGGCGAACCAATCGACGATAAAGGCGGCGAATTTAAGCAGCGTGCTGCAATTCACCGCGAACCACCAACTCTTGCTGAACAATCAGGTAAGATAGAAATCCTCGAAACCGGTATTAAAGTTATTGATCTAATTGCTCCTATCGCCAAGGGCGGTAAAGTCGGCCTATTTGGTGGTGCCGGTGTTGGTAAAACCGTGCTTATCCAAGAGCTCATCAACAACATCGCTAAATTCCATAGTGGTCAGTCGGTGTTTGCCGGCGTTGGTGAGCGTACGCGTGAAGGCAATGACCTCTATTATGAAATGAAAGAATCAGGCGTTATCGACAAAACTTCCCTGGTCTTTGGCCAGATGAACGAACCGCCGGGCGCTCGTTTACGTGTTGCGCTAAGTGGCCTAACCATTGCCGAAGGCTTTCGCGATGAAGGCAAAGATGTGCTGTTATTTATCGACAATATTTTCCGTTTTACCCAAGCTGGCTCAGAAGTATCTGCCCTACTTGGCCGTTTGCCAAGCGCAGTCGGTTACCAGCCAAACTTGGCTCAAGAAATGGGCGCACTGCAAGAACGCATTACCAGCACTAAAAAAGGTTCAGTCACGTCGGTGCAGGCTGTATATGTCCCTGCCGATGACTTAACCGACCCGGCTCCGGCCACCACCTTTGCGCATCTCGACTCAACCATCGTGCTAAACCGGGCGCTCACCGAACTTGGTCTCTACCCTGCCGTTGATCCGCTCGATAGCTCCTCGACTCTTATGGACCCTGAAATCGTTGGTGAAGAACATTACCGTGTAGCCCGAGAAGTACAACGCATTCTACAGCGCTACAAGGACCTCCAGGACATTATTGCCATTTTGGGCATGGATGAGCTGTCTGAAGAAGATAAGCAGACAGTAAGCCGTGCTCGTCGCTTACAACGCCTACTAACCCAGCCATTCTTCGTTGCTGAACAGTTTACTGGCAACGTTGGCCAGTACGTCTCGCTTAAAGAGACGATTGCCGATTTTGCCGAAGTTATCGATGGAAAGCATGACGACAAGCCAGAATCAGCCTTTTATATGCTTGGTTCGCTTAAAGACATCAATAAGAAAAAAGTCAAAGCGTAAGGACCTCATTTTCAATGATTCACCTGCAATTAATTACACTTTCCGGCGTTAAAGTCGACAAAGATATTTATGAATTGCTGGTACCAACCACAGCCGGCGAGATTGTAATTAACGAAGACCATGCACCTCTGCTGAGCGCCGTTGCGCCCGGTATTCTAAGTATTCGCGACACCAAACAAACGCCCGATAGCGGTCGTGAGCAATTTGGCGTTTACAATGGCACAATTGAAGTGCTTAATAACACTATTAGTGTGTTGGTTGACGAAGTTGACACACCTGACGACATTACTGAACAAGAAGCCGAAACAGCCCGTAAACGAGCGCAAGAACTAAAAGAGAAAGCTGGCGATTCAGTTTCTCTTGCAGAAGCGCAAGCTATGATAGATCGCCAAGCAGTTCGTCTTAAGCTGGCCGAACTTAAAAAATCCAGCAAAAAACGATACTAGCCAAGGCTACAGTTCTTTTAAGAGGTCTTCCTCGAATTGCGCAATACCAGCTATATCTTTGCTGTAGCCTGAAGTATCTGGAAAATCAAGATTATTTATTTTAGTCCAGATAACCTGAACTAACTGGTAAACACGCGTAATTTCTTCATCACTCGGCTGATAATCACGAGTTAATTCTTTTTCAGTCTCTGCCTCAAGATACACTACTTGCGCATCGATTGCGTCTGCACTGCTGTACGCCGGATGCTGCCTGGCAAGCAGTGTATAAAAAATCAACTGATATTTATGACGCCAAGCTTTGACAGCTTTGGTTTGATCGCGCGTGGTAAAGCTCGCCAGTGGCTGACCAGTTTTGTAATCCACGATCCGTAGTCCCCCGTCTATATTGTCAATCCGGTCAATCGTACCGCTTAAGATTGCTTCACCCGCTGGGATATCACGAAACTGCTGCTCGGCTACACTGTCTTTTTGTAGTCGGTAACCCTTTGTTTTAAACAAAGTACGCAGTGTGTCCTGTCCGTGCAATAAATATTTCTCATAATCGAGTCGAAGTAAGTGCTCAAGTTGGAGTGTCCGTCCGTACTCTTTTAGTATGGCATCAAGCTTAAAGGCATCTTGATTAGTGAGTTTCTGCGCGAGTTGCATAGCGCTGTGCATAGCAATACCAAAGCCCTGTAGTGGAGTTTTTGCCTCAGGCAGGCCCAAAATATGTTTTTCTAAGAAAATTTCTGGGCCGTTGTTGGCTACATCAAGAAAGGTTAGCATATGTGTGGCGCTCAGACTATAGTCGGTAAGTCGGCGTTGCAATAATGCTTTCTCGTTCGAGGTGTCAAGGCGCGGCCAGCGCAGATTTTCTTCGAGTATGGTTGTTACGGTAAGGTCGCTGGCCTTAGAAGCTGTTGTCACCTCCGGGATAGCCTGTCTAATAAACGGCGTCGGAAGCATGTCATTGCCGTTTGAATCAAGCTGATAGGATGTTACGTACAATGAACGTTTGGCTCGGGTAGCTGCAACGTACAACAAACGAATATAGTCATCATCTTTCTCACCAGGCGGTTGTAGCGGTAAGTTAGCTGGGGGTTTTCTTCCGGAGGTACGTGGTTTCCAGGCATCTTCTACCGCATCGATTATAATCACCTGATCAAATTCGAGACCTTTTGCTTTATGGACAGTGTAGAGTTCAATAGTGCGTCCGCTCATAACAAACGGAGATTCATCGGTTATGCCCCGATTGTTCTGTTTATTAATCGTGATAAAGTCAACAAAATCAGCCACCCTGCTGGCTGACTCTGTGGGGGCGCTGCTAAATTCAGTTACTAATTCGCGGAGTAAACGCACAGCCGACAAACCGTGCAGGTAGTCGTTGGTGACTTCGTGTTTGGTAAGATAATATTCGCGAATGGGGCTGGTCATATGCTGGCCTGCAATGAGGCCAAGCAGATATTCGAGAATAATATAGAGTGGTTGGGCGGCGGACTCACGTGCAAGCCACTGCAGCCAGCTAGCAAGTTGCCCGGCATGAGCTGTATCACTGGCTTGTAGAGCTAGTAACCAATCAGGGTTATGTGTTGCATACTGATCGGTTGCGAGTTGCCACAATTCTTTTGAGGTAAACTTCCACATCGGATGTTTAATAAGCTCGGCAACTTTTTTGTTTACCAGATATTTATCACCTTGATTAATCGCACACAATAACTCGCATAAGATAATGACTTGTTTAATTACCGCATGATCTAAAATATTTGTTTGTTGCTCATAGCTAATCGGGATGTCAAGGCCTAACAATAGTGCTGACAGCTGCCGCAAACTCTCATGGCTGCGTGCCAAAACGGCGATCCTGCCTGTATCCTCGTTGTATAGTTTGTGAAGCAGACGAGCTGTTTCACTGTACTGATGCTCCTGTGTCTTATAAGAGAGATGTTGAATCTGACCGGCTTCTGCCGGCTCATTACGTGCAATCAGCGTTTTTGAAATACCTTCTACCCTGTTTACTAATCGATCCTCGGCTTGATTAATAATTTTTTCAGCAGTTTCGAGTAATGCTTGGCTGGATCGGTAATTGTCGTGCAATACAATCCGTTTTGGGGCAGTGTAGCTACGCTCAAAAAAGAGCATATTGTTAAGTTCAGCTCCGTTAAATCCAAAAATTGACTGATCGTCATCGCCCACAGCCATGATATTAGGGGCGCCCTCATTGGTATGGTGGTTGGCTACTAAGTGTGCAAGTCGCAGCTGTGCAGCATTGCTGTCTTGGAACTCATCGATCAGTACGTATTGGTATCGTTCTTGGATATCTGCCCGCAAATCTGCCTGTTGTTCAAGTTGCACGATGACTTCAAGCAACATATCCGAGTAATCGTAGTATCCACGGGTATGGAGCGTTGTCCGATACTCTTCATATACTTCGCCAAAAGCCACCCACCAGTTATTTCGTTTTTGCTCATCAAACATGCCCTTTTGGCCATTATGCGTTTGCACCCAGCGGGTTTTCCACTTACCGGTATGTTTAGTTTTGCCGCTGCCGTCATCTTGTGAGATGGCAAAATCCAAGCTCTCTAGTATAACTGTTCGCAAAGACAAAAGTGGTGCAATCGCGGCGTCAATTCCCTGCTCTGGTAGTGTTTGCATAGAATCTTTCAGTGCGTCAAGTTTTTTGGCACTAAGTGTCGGGCTTAGCAACTCAATCATTTGTGACTCAATTTCTTGAATATACGCAGTATTTGAAGTAAGTATTGCCTTGAGCTTGCCGGGAGTTAGACCAGCTTCTTTTACAAGTCGTAAGGCTTTTAAGACATCATCTGTTGCCGTGTATTGGCCAGCAAATCGAATAGACAGCGGGTTGCTTAGCGGTAGTTTAGCTAAAATATTTTGAACAATTTCAAGCTGGGTTGCATCTGGTGCGGTACTCAACTTAGCGCCGCTCCAAAAATAGTCAGGGTTAGCGTTCATCAGTTCGGCCGCAAAGCCATGAAATGTTTTTACAGTAACTTTATTTGATTCTGGCCCTACAAGTTTTAAAAGACGGTCACGCATGTTTGTGGCTGCTTTATTTGTAAACGTTAAGCACAAAATATTGCTGGCATCTGCGTCGCTGACACGCATAATATTGGCAACTCGCATACTGAGTAGCTGTGTCTTGCCAGTACCTGGCCCTGCAATAACTAAAACCGGCCCCTCAGTTTCTTGAACGGCTTCTTTTTGAGCATGATTTAATTTTGCGAACTCATCATCAAACAACGACATACTAACAGTATACCGTTAATCGTATTGCTTTCATGTACTATACTCTGACTTCATTATCATTTAATGAACCCGAGATATAGCGCTAGGAAACAAGACCTAGACAAGTAAAAGTTCGTCAGGGGTAAGAAATTTTTTAGCCAGATCTATAAAGACGGCATTTGTCCAGCCGAAGCCAAGCTGTGGTGGATATAAACCGGGCTTAGGCGGTAGCTCAGGATTTACCACGTTGTATGCTTCGCGGAATACATTATGTTGTTCAAAGTGAACCAGGTTATTGGTGAGCCACGTGCGAGCTACCAGCTCTGCTTCTGAGTAGTAACCATATGAACGAAGTCCTTCGGCAGTAATCCAGTGTAGCGGTGCCCATCCGTTGGGATAGGCCCATTGTGTCGACACGTCACCATCATATTCATCTTGGTTACGTGTAGTCGCCAAACCACCGGGTTGTAGGAAATAGTGAAGATTTTCCACGATTTTGTCCGCCTGTTCGGTTGTTGCCAAACCAGACCAAAGTGCATAGTAGCTTGCTAGCGACCAAACGTCTGATTTTCGGTGAGTTATATAGTCAAAATCAAAGAAGAAACCATTCTTTTCATCCCAAAGGTATTTTGTTACCGTTTGTGCTCGTTTTTGTGATCGCTGCCGCCAGATATCAGCACTATCGTTGTCGCCGGCCAGCTCTGCACCACGAGCAAAGTCTTTTTCATATTTGTGCAGTAAGCAATTTAAATCAATCGGTATGTACGACAAGCAGTTACCCTGGAAGCGGGTAGTCATGTCCCAGCCGCTTTCAGCTTCTGCTAAGTGGTTTATTAGATTAATATCGTAGTATCGGCTGAGGCCTTCGAACACATTGCGCCAGTTTGGGTGGGAAGAAAACGTCCACACATTTTGATACTCACGCTCAGCTACTTGCAGCCGTTCGGTGAGCCACCCTACATCTTTTTCTTGCTTTTCATAAATATCAAAAATTAGAGTTGTAAGAAGTGGTGGCTGGGAGCGACCACTAAAATATGTCCTGCTGGCGTTAGGAATAATATGATAGCGACGAGACATATAGAGAAGATTCTCAAGCATCCCGGCCGCTAGTTCGTCATGACCGCCAGCTAGTAATCCTTGGACAATAAAATAGCTGTCCCAGTAATACATCTCCTGAAAAGCAAACCCGGTTTCATTTGCTACGCTAGGGACCACGAATGGATGCGGCAAACCAATGAGCGTACCGTCTTCAACGGTTTGGCTTTTAGTGAGTTCCGGCCATTTTTGCTCGATGTATGCAAAGGCAGCGGCCAGCTTCGCCGGATTAAAACGGAGTGATTCTAATTGAAGAGTCGGTTCAAGCATATCTCCCCATTCTAATGATCTAGCATAAGCATAGTCAACCACGGAGTTATTAACCATTTAAAAATATGCTTAACACAGCGAGCTTTATTCGTTAAAATATAGCCTTATGCAAATGTCTGATCTCGAGTTTTTAACTGATAAAATTCAAAATGGTGCAATTTGCGTTATGCCTACCGATACAATATATGGATTAGTGGCAACTGCTGATCAGCCAGATGTAGTTGAGCGTATCTATAATATAAAAGGTCGTTCATACGACAAACCATTCATTATATTGATTAGTGAGCTATCGCAATTGCACGCGTTCTCAATTGAATTAAATGAACAACAAATCGAAGCTCTTGAAAAAATCTGGCCAGGTCCTGTCAGTATAATTTTGCCCTGCCGCGAAGAAAGCCTTAGCTATTTGCACCGCGGAGTTAATTCATTGGCCTTTCGCATGCCGGATAGGCTGTGGCTACGCGAGATTATTCATAAAACAGGACCAGTGATAGCAACCAGCGCTAATCGTGCGGGAAAGCCTATCTCCAGTGACATAAATCAGATTATGCAACAGCTAAGGGACGTTGACGTATACATTGAGGGCCCAGTGAATGATGCACCATCAAAATTAGGTAAGTTACACGAGGACGGTTCGATTGAGTGGATCAAACGCAGCTGAACTAACTATGACGTTTAGTTTTAAAAGCTGCCCAGAGTATGCCAGCGGCAATAAAGAATAAGCCACAATAGAAAAATACTTCTCCGTAAAGTTCAATCTTATACCCCTCGTTAAAGTAATTAACAAAATACGCCACGGCGGCAGTAGTATATGCAATAACGCATAAAGTAGCGGTAGTAAATAGCGCTACCCTACTGAGTAGAATTGCAGAAATGATAATTGGTATAAAGAATAGGGCGACTGATCGACTGGCCATACCTCGCTGGGTATATACGTTAAATGCCGCAAAGGCAATGTCTGCCACAATCAACAACCAAGTAAGTATTTTATAATGATCGGGGTGGGTGATTTTGCTCCGTGCCAGATATAATACTACGACAGATACAACTGCAACCCCAGCAACTGCATACCAACGCCACAATAAAACCTCAGGAGTTATTAGCTTTGACGAGTCGAAAGCAATAATCTGGGCGATATACAAAATCACTAAAGCGAGCTGCATCTTAGCAACGCGGACAAGGCTGTTTTTAAGCCAGTGCGGGTGTTTTTGTTTCATAATGAACTGTTGGCATTAAAGCATAAGCAGTTAAGTAACGTCAATTACTACTCAAGCCCGTGGATACGGTTATGGTCAAGACCATAGTAATGGGCAATTTCATGCCATAGCGTGTGTCGTACTTGCTCTTTGACCTCATCAAGTGTTTGAGCATTCTGGGTAATTGGAAGTTTAAAAATAGTAATTTTGTCTGGTAAACGCATTGCACTGCTATTTAGAATGCTGTCGGCAGCCGGACGGCTAGTTAGCGGTGTCCCTTCGTAGAGGCCATAGAGTGTTTGAAAGGACCGAAGTTTTAGCTTAATGCGCTGCTCGGCTGTCGGCTCATCCGCGTAGGTAATCGCAATATTTTTAAGCCCCTTAACCTGATCGGCCGAAAGACTATCGAGCGCCTCCGATATCATTTTATCGAACTGAGTGTCACTAACTGATATCACTTGCCCGACCTAATCTTCTTTCTTGACGTAATACGAACATGATTAAGATGAGTAGTACTACGCTGGCAACAAATCCAGGCAGCGCTTGGAACTGAATTCTGACAAAAATAAAGAGCTGAATCATGTAAATGTTAATCAAGGTCGCTCGTCTAAATTGCTCAAATGCATCATACCGCGAAGAAGTTAATTTTGATAAGCCATACAGAACAAAGCCACCGGCAACTATCGAAGCCATAACTTGGGCAACAATTAATTCCCTGCCGTAAGTAAGAGAGCCGCTTAGGACTGCCGTTATGTCATCGATGTTGTTATAGACAGTAAACATGACAGCTGCAACCAAAACTGTGGCCTGAGCTATAAATACTAACCGAACAAGTATATTTGAACCCCGCTTTTGCCAAAACCGCATATAGATGTCGTCTACTTTGCGAATAAGTAGTCGAACTCGGCTTGGTTTTACGTCGGCTGTAATTCGCATAGTATCAACAAATTCACGCAGATGCCGGGTCATAGCGCTGTCCTTCTTGCTAGCATCAAGTAGTCGGTAAATATGTGCGCGCTCAGAGCTGTCTAAGTCTTGGGCGACTGCCTCCTCAAGCTCTGCTAAGGCATTAATTTGGTATTCCCGGGATGAGAGGTGTTGGGTTCGGGTCAGCAGGCTAAATAAAAGATAAAGTAACACGAAAACAGCATAGATAATGCCTACAGCCGGTCGAAAGAAGTAATTGTTGTCCTCAGTAATAAACTTTCCAAGCTCATCAATAAATATTCCAAAACCGACACCGCCTACAATGGCGCTAATTTGCCTCGAGCGGATACCCATAAAAATAAACGATACTACCAGGGCTATCATCATTAAAACTCCGCCATAAAGCATGTGAGCAATGTGGAGCGGCCCACCACCCAATTGTGGGTATCCGGTCAGGTACAAGTAAAAACGAAGTAGCAGTAAGCTTGAGATAGCGCTAATTAAAAACGAGTCGAGTAAATCGCGGCCTCTGACATTTCGGTATAAAAACTTAGACATTATAATTATTATAGCTGTTTTAGCAATTTAATAATGTATTTCTACTTCAGAGTCGTATTAAGTTGATTAGCTACAAAGTTAGCGTAACTCTCCATAAACGCGTGATGATCGGCATGTATCATGTCAATCGTTTGATAAAAACTATATATTAGGGCGCCCTTTTTTCGTGCTCCCACTAACGGGTAGACATAGCTGCACCCAATGCCGGCCTCAGCTTGGTTAAATCGAGCAGCTTCAGGGCTAAGTGAGGGTGTAAATAGATAATGCCAGTCAGATGTTTTATATGATTTCCCATTCCTGATTGCTTTTGCCGTAATATTTTCATTATTTTTAAGTTGAATTTTAATCTCTCTAAATTTTTTTGGAGAAGCCCTTACGGCATCAATTGCCGGCTGAGTGTTTGAATACGATTGGCGTTCGATTAACTGACTATCGGGGTTAACTAGTACGAATACAATCATCCCTAGATCAAGTGAAGTTGTATGCAATTTATTGTGAAATGGAGCATCAACAATTAGTTTATGTAGTTCGGCTTCGGTTTTTGAACGCAAAAGTAGACGTTGTACGTTATTGTAGTACTCTACAAAAGAGTTAACGTCTGTCATATGCGAAGTTTACATAAACAATGTTAAAAATACAACCCCTTATCCATGGTCATCTTTTCCAAGTTCGTTAAGCATGTCAGCCAGCTCTTTTGTTTTTAATGGCGAACAGTCTATTTCTTTTTGAATCGCAATAATGTACCCTTGCAATATCCGTTTTAATTTTAAGGTATCGTCTCGCCATAAAAATTTAATTTCATAGGGTTTATCGCTGTTAAGCACCCGGCTAACAATGTGTAATGATCCAAAAACTGGCCCAACGTTCGCTGTAACATTTAGAATGTCTTCTATCCGTATACTCATAAGCTCTGCGACTCTAAAAAAACTGCGGTGAGCAATAGTTAACTTTGCGCGATCGACGGTAACTGTATCGGGAAAGATAGTGAACGGGAAAACTGTCGTTGCTGTGGCTAATACTTCATACGATCCATGTATTGCCTGACGTAACTCTGCCTTTGCTTCTTTAATTTCTTCAACTGAATGTTCACGTGCAGGATGAACGCCGGTGGTTTTATCATTATCTGCCATCAATACGCTCCTTGGGTATAAATAACTATACGCAAAGAAGTAAGCAATTACTGTTAAATATGTTGCAGCACGCTGAACTACGGTTTTTAACTTAGTTTGAACGGATTAAATTTGTAATTGACCGGTTAACCAGCTTGCTCCAGCTTTTGCGGCTAATTCATCTGCCTCGAGTGGACCCCACGAGCTGGGCGCATAGCGTATCAATGAATCCCCGTTGGTTGACCATGCTTGTAGTATTGATTCAATAATTTTCCATGATGCAAGTACTTCTTTATCAGTTGTGAATAACGTTTTATCGCCTCTGATTGCATCAACCAAAACACGCTCATAGGCGTCGGGTTGTTTGCCTGAAAATGAACTGTTATAGCAGAATTCCATCTGCACAGTCTCAGTTTCATTAGCAAGGGATGGCTTCTTAGCCAAAAAACTTAGAACAATGCCTTCGTTTGGCTGGATGCGAATAGTTAGCATATTGCGGTCGTCAGATTGGCCAGCTCGCGTTTTAAAAACAAGAGTAATCTCAGTTACTTTTTCGGCCAACGCCTTACCTGTTCGTAATAAAATTGGTACATCACGCCAACGGTCGTTGTCGATCGAGAGTCTAACCGCAGCATACGTTTCAGTAATTGAATTCGGGTTGTTTACCTCGCTGCGATACGTATCATATTGGCCACGAACCGTGTTTTGATCTATCTCATCTGGTTGAATTGGCTGTATCGCATGCAGTAATGCCAGCTTTGAAGCATGAATTGCCTCAGCAGAGTTAGTAACAGGTTCTTCCATAGTTGTTAATGCTAGTAGCTGCAAAAGATGACTCTGGATTAAATCACGCAACGCGCCAATGCCCTCATAGAAGTTAGCCCGGCCTTCGATACCTATTTTTTCGCTGGCCGTAATAAGAATATGATCGATTGATTTACGATCCCATACCGCCCGAAAGATTGGATTATGTAACCTAAAAGTTAAAATATTCTGAGCTGTCTCTTTTGCTAGATAATGGTCAACGCGGTATATGGAATCTTCGTTAAATACTTTCTCCACATGTTGAATTAACGCTAGCGCTGATGCAGTATCGTTACCGAACGGCTTTTCTATGAGTAGGCGACTTTCAGCGTGACCATGTTGACAGCCATGATTTAGTTCATAACCGCTAAGACCACGAACTACCGGTTCAAACATTTGCGGAGGCACCGCCATATAAAATAATCGGTTAAGGCATATGCCGACTTCATCCTCTACTTCATCCAGTTTTTGCTTTAGCAATTCGTAATCTTCTTTTTTGCCAATATCCATATACACCATGCGTACAATACTGCGAATTTTATTTAGTGTTTCCTCATTGACATCATCGACGGCTGCGCGGATGAACGAAATAACATCTTCTACGTCAGTTTCTCTTCGAGTGGTGCCTACAATTCGAAATCGCTCACTCAGCAACCCAAGGTCAACTAGTTCATATAGGGCTGGCAATAATTTTCGTTTTGCTAGATCACCGGTAATACCAAAAATAACAAAAATCCCATCATTCAAAAGAGGTTTCTCTACTAGTTCACTCATGACTTAGCCCCTCGTCGTAATCACTAAATATAGTCAAATCGCTAATTTGTTTGAGTGTTTGAGCTGGTTGCTCACTAACCGGAAGTTCATGGCGCAGGCGAGCTAATTGCTGATGTTTTGCTTCACCGTAACTGACCAAGAAAGCCTGATTGACGCTTGGCATAAATAGAGGTGTTGTCGTGATTCTTGGGAAGTCGGGACCAATAAAATGAGTTACCGTATCGCTGGAGTCAATTGCTGGGCTCCCGGGTAAGATTCCGGATGTATGACCATCCGTACCGATACCAAAGATACCAATAACGAGCGTGCACTCATTTACCGCAGCTTGCAGCCGGTCACGATAATCAGCAGTGGCTGCCTCTTGCGATCGTTCGTCGTGCATGACAGGCAGCAAATTTACATCTTGGGTGTTAAAACCTGCCTTCATTAGCTGTGTCCAGTTAGAATCAGGGTGGCCAACTGGTCCATAGCGTTCATCGATTAATCCAACTGTTAGTTGATTGTTTAGTGCTAGTTTGTGGCGGATCTCTACTGCTAGGTTGATGTTTGATCCACCAGAAACAAGCAATAAAACCGAACCACTATCCAGTGCTTTATTCACTGCTCTTGCAATTTTAGAAATCGCTACTTCAGAGGATGCATGGACAAACTTCATTGCTGTAGAGTATATCATTTATTCCTGTTCTAACGCCCAGCGGAGCGAGTAAAAAGCTGGCTTAGGACGGTATTGCTCATCAAATGGCAATGGTCGCGGATCAGCTAAGCCAATGTGGTTGTACCATGTCTCTTTATCGGTGATGCCGAGTACTGAAAAGCTTTGGCATACTTGTGACTCAACGCAGGCTCGCATCATTTCGTAGTAAATATTTGCCTCCACCTCATTTTTTGCCTTTGCATCTGTTTTTAGATCATTCATATTAACGTCAAATTCAGTTACATAAACCTTAACGCCTAATGCAGCAAAGCGTTTCATATTTGAAATAACTTCATCTTTCGTTGGTGGATGACCACCGTCAATATGCATCTGCATTCCAATAGCATCAATTGGAACACCGCGTGCCTTAGCTCCTTTTATGTAGTCATACATGGCATTTGAGGTGTCATTGATGCTCTCATTGTTAAAATCATTGAGTATTAGTACAGATTTAGGATCGGCTTGCCTGGCCCAGATAAATGAATTGTCTAAGTATGCTTGTTGATCATTAATATTATCTGCCCACCAATCATGCAAATCAAAAAAGTGTTGCTGGCGTGTAAACGCCTCATTTACAACAGTCCATTCCTGAATTTTGCCGCTGTAGCGTTTGCCGACGGTATTGATATGATTGTGAATAATATCAAGTAGTTGTTGACTGCTAAAGTCTCCGTTTTTTAACCAGTCTGGCAGCCATTTTTGCTCACCCCATACATAGTGGTGGGCTTGCATTTTCATATGGTTCGCCTGGCCGTACTCAACGAGCGCATCAATTTTACTAAAATCAAATTCAGTTGGCGAAGGCCGCAAATCGTAATCAGAAAAATGCCAGTTGGGGGTATTGTCTAGCAGTGCGACATTAAACTGCTGTGTCAAAATATCGTGATATGGTTTTTCGTCAATACGATTTGGGATTGCAAAGTTACCTATATCGATGCCCTTCCGATTCGCCAGTTCTTTTAAGGCCGGTTGCGGTAAGGTTGGCGTTTGAACAGGCTTACTAAGCGAAGAGTATAATAACGCGCCACCCGTAACTATAATAAGACTAAAAATTAGTAGATATAGCGAGGCACCCGTGGGTTTTCGTAGATTATTTTTTGATTGAATTTTCTTTTTCTTTACTGCCATGATTGGTACATATTCATTAAGTTTTTGGTTGAGCTATCATGATTAGCTATTTGAGTTTTATCGTGTAAGTCTGTAAAAATTGTTTTAGCCAAAACTTTACCGAGCTCAACCCCCCATTGATCAAATGAATTAATATTCCATAAAGCGCCTTGTACAAATATTTTATGTTCGTATAAAGCTATTAGTTGGCCAAGGGCTTTTGGATCGAGCATTGGCATCAGTAGTGTGTTACTGGGCTTGTTACCCGTAAAGACCTTGTGGGCTATAAGCGGTTCAGGGATGCCTTCGGCTCGAACCTCATCGGCTGTTTTGCCAAAAGCTAGCGCTTCGGTTTGAGCGAACATATTAGCGATAAGCTTTGTGTGATGCTGGCCAATAGTGTTAAGGGATTTCGCAAAACCAATAAAATCACTGGGGATAATATGGGTGCCTTGATGAATCAGTTGATAAAATGCGTGCTGACCATTGGTGCCTGGTTCGCCCCAAGTAATTGGCGCGGTAGTGTAATTGACTGGGTTGCCATCCAGATCAACACTTTTACCATTACTCTCCATACTTGCTTGTTGCAAGTAGGCCGGTAAACGATGCAGATACTGTTCGTATGGCAGCACTGCCTCTGTCTCTGCGCCGTAAAAGTTGCTATACCAAACACTAAGTAGAGCCAAAATTACGGGAGCATTTTGCTCTAGCGGCGCAGTTTTAAAGTGTTGATCCATTACATAAAAACCGCTTAACATGTTTTTAAAGTTTTCGGCTCCAATTGAAATCATAACTGATAGTCCAATGGCGCTCATCATAGAATATCGGCCGCCTACCCAATCCCAAAACTCGAATATATTCTCGGGTTTTATACCGAATTCTGTTACAGCCTGCGTGTTGGTAGAAAGGGCAACAAAATGCTTGGCAATAGCTGTTTCGTCGTGGAGCGTGTTTAGTAGCCAATTACGAGCAGAGACTGCGTTTGTCATCGTTTCGTCAGTGGTAAATGTTTTGGAGGCGATAATAAATAATGTTTCTGCCGGGTCAAGGTCTACGGTGGCTTCTACCAAGTGGGTGCCGTCAATATTCGAGACAAAGCGCACAGTTAAATCACGGTTACTATAAAATTTGAGTGCTTCGCTGGCCATAACCGGGCCTAAGTCAGAGCCTCCGATGCCAATATTAATAATATTCTTGATCGGCTTGTCAGTGTGTCCAAGCCATGTGCCGTTTCGAATTGCATTACTGAGTTCTGCCATTCGAACCAGTACACCCGAAATATTAGGCATGACATTTGTATCGTCAACAATTACCGGTTCTCCGGATAAATTGCGCAGTGCGGTGTGTAATACCGGTCGATTTTCGGTGGTATTGATCCGCTGTCCGCTAAACATGGCGTCTCGTTTTGCTTCAACGTTTTGAGCTCTGGCTAGTTCAAACAGCAGCTTTAATGACTGAGTATCAATTAAGTTTTTTGAGTAGTCCAGAAAAATGTCATCAGCCTTGAGGCTCAGGTGTGTGCCACGATCGGGATCCTCGGCGAACAGTTCACGTAATGAACGGCCTTTAAAGTCCTTTTGATAGTCAATTAATTGCTGCCAGACAGGCTGATCAGTTGGACGCATAGTCTACCTCTATTTAAAATACTCTATTAACTATAGCATTATGCATCTCATCGGTTTAGCTTTAAACTAACTGAATGGATTATAAAAAACAGGCACTCGAAAAACATAAAGAACTACGGGGTAAAATCTCGGTTGAGCTGAAAGATAAACTAGACACAAAAGACAAGTTATCGATTTATTACACACCGGGAGTTGGTGCGGTAAGCAGTTATGTCGCTGAGCACCCCGAAGAAGCTCGTGACTACACGTGGCTTAACAACTGTGTTGCTGTGATAAGTGATGGTTCTGCTGTTCTTGGTCTGGGTAATATTGGCCCGTATGGTTCGTTGCCGGTTATGGAAGGCAAAGCTATGCTCTTTAAGCACTTTGCGGGGATTGATGCGGTGCCGATTATTCTTGACGTACATTCAGCCGACGACATTGTGGCAGCCGTTAAGGCTATTGCACCTTCATTTGGGGGTATTAACCTCGAAGACATCGCAGCACCTATCTGTTTTGAGGTTGAAGAACGTCTTAAAGCTGAACTGCCAATTCCTGTGTTTCACGACGATCAGCATGGTACGGCCGTAGTAACACTCGCTGGGCTCATCAATGCCCTTACGATCGTTAACAAAGACTTAAATGACTGCAGAGTAACGGTAAGCGGTGTTGGCGCAGCTGGTGTTGCAGTTATGAAATTACTAAAAAAATATGCTCCCGGTGTAACCATCATAGCTGTTGATAGTAAAGGCATTGTTTGGAGCGGGCGAAATGATCTTAATACGACAAAACAGCAATTAATAGCAGATCATATTATTTTTGCTGAAGATGGCGGCGATTTAGCCAAGGCGTTAATTGATACCGATATTTTTATTGGTGTCTCGCAGCCCGGTGTTTTAACGGCTGACATGATAAAAACAATGAAAAAAGATGCCATTATTTTTGCCATGGCTAACCCCGTGCCCGAAATTATGCCCGATTTAGCTCGCCAAGCCGGCGCAGCTGTTGTGGCAACTGGTCGAAGTGACTTCCCTAACCAAGTAAATAACGCTGTGGCTTTTCCTGGAATTTTTAGGGGCGCACTTGATAATCGAGTTCAGTTTATAACCGACGATCATAAAATCGCAGCGGCCAAAGCTATCGCCAGTCTAGTTGATAGCCCAACTCCGGAAGAAATTATTCCATCAGTAATGGACGAGCGGTTAGTCCCGACAATCGCAAAAGTTATAGTTTAGAACTAGGCATACACTTAAAAGGCGCTGCATAAGCAACAGCTAGTATGGTTAATCCAGAAGATATATTCTATTTTTGTTCGTCGCTACCACGAATAACTGATTCGATAAGGTCACGAGGAAGTGCTGCTGCAGATAATAGTGCATTGCGAACAGTTTGCGTAGCATCGCCGCCAACGTCAGTAGCGGCATCAAGTGCACCACCAACGGCTGCTTTAGCTGCTTCTGCAGTGTCGCCACCAATATCACCGGCTGCCTTAATGGCACCTTCGACTGCGGCCACAGCTGCACCACCAACGTCACCGCCGGTTTCGGCTGTGGCTTTTACGATGCCACCAGCACTTGCACGGACAGCATCTATTACGTCACCACCAACTTCGCTGACACCTTTTACAATACCGCCCATAGTATTAAAAGCGACATCGCTGACTGAACTACCAATTTGCCCAGCGCCCTTTATAGCGCCGTCAGCTACTGAAGCAATAGATTCGAATGTACTACCACCAACTTCGCCACCGGCTTTAATAACACCAACAGCTTGATCTTTCACTGTGTCGGTAACGGCACTTAAAATATCGTCAACCCCTTGAACGGCGGCTACGACTGCATCTGTTGTCTCTGTAATAATTCGTGCTAACATTGATATTCTCCCCTAAACGACTTAATTAGTTATGTTAATACGATAGCATATTGTGCAGATGACAGTTAATGAGCGCTAGTTAGATAATAAGTCTAATCACGATTTATATTTGTTGCATTATCAAATTTCATAAGTAGGCGCGCAATAATACTCGTTCCCCCTCTAAAACGAAAACGAGCCAGTCGTTGCTCTCGCCACATATCATCATTTGGGCTAATGCCAATAAGTTTAAGCTTTACTATTGCAAGTTGAGCCTGTTCCCGCCGTTTTACGAGTTGCATTTTCTTAGCTGTAATGTAGTCAGTCTCGATCCCATGAACCGTAGTGTCAAAGTCATCACCAAGTACTTTTAAGAATGTCCATTTAGTCCGTGGAACATGAAAATCATTGGTAAATACATCAACTCTTCGTATGCCCATTGGATTCAGAACATCCATTTTTACATAATGGGCACCTTCAACTGTGTCTTTTGACCCATTCTCTGCGATTGCTCGCGGTCCATCTGGAAAATGTTCAGTTGCATAGTCGCACATACTATCCGCATCGCCGCCGACCATTACAACTATGTCTGTCTCTTGAGCTATAGCGAAATGCATAGCACCGTTAACACGATTCGCTGTTTCGCGTGTTAATTCACCGCGTTCATTTTTGCCGCTATTAAGAGCTAAAACTGCATTCATAATTTTTTGGATACCGTGTAATAATTTAACTTATTATACGGTAAAAACAATCTTTGGTCAATACATCCACAGACCGGTGTTAGTTACATAGTTAGATCACTGATTGAGTTGCTTCAGCACTGCATATGTTGATGGGGCCTGCATACGTACTTGACGAACCCGTTCAGCCTCATCACCAAAAACCGCAACTGACTGTTCTCCGGTGGGCACAAACGCTAGCCTACGAAGCAAGTCAGGCATAAAACGTATTTCATCTGGCCAGATATAGGCAGAAACAGGCTGGAATGGTGAGCCACTCATAAGTAGCATTCTGCTTAGGTTCGTTGCGATAGCATACCTTTGGTATTCAGGATGTACTGCAACGGTGCTCAGCCAAAGATACTTTTTTTGGGTGCCCATCATCTTTACTAACCGTTGCGCTCGAGTACTGCCTGATACATTATTGGCCGCATAGCCAAAGCCAATCAATTCATCGCCATGGGTGGCTACCGCAACTTTGGGGCTTGAAAAACTTTGATTAGGATTAAGGCGTGTGCCAACGTTAGCGTTAGGATCAACATGAGAGTTATAAAAACTTTCCGGATCGTGCCATGCAACAAAATGATCGATTTCTGCTTGTGAGCGGTCAAGTTGGCCACCAAAAGCCTCTCTTGATATAGCCTGCAGTTGTCGCCACTCATCGCGGTTTAATTCTTTTGGGTGTAATAGTTCTCGCGTAATCATACATTTATCCTTAATATCGACTTGGAACGCTACGCGGGCTGCGCCCATTGGCCGGAGCAGCAAAGGACTCGTAACCAATAAACGCCTGACGCTTAATAACATGTGCATAGTATGCACGCTTGGCAGCCCTAATCGGTGCTCGACTTTCATCTCGTAAGGCATATTCGGCTGCCCGCATAGTGACTGTGGTTAGTAAGTCATTAAGTTGGTACTGTATGCCTGGTATTACCATTGCATTTGGATTATAGGGTGTTTTTACGATGGGGCCAATTGCGAAATAACCGGGGTACAGGCGATTACGACCTTCTTCGCCGGGAGCTTGCTGCACCTCGCCATCAAAATCGTAGGCGCCAATGCCAAGCCGCTCATCAATGACCTGAATTCCCATTTTTGCTAGACCCTCGGGTCGTTGGCGGTAACCGATTAGCGTGTATGATTTATCTACTGGGAATGAAGCCGTTTCGCCATTGCGGAACGTTACGCGACATTCACCTTCGTCTTGTACCCAATGTGTAACGTCACCAACAATTTTACCTTGGTGCATGGCCCGCCAATAGAGCGCCTCAATATGTTTAAGGTCACCCGCTAATGTTACTAAATTTGGCTTCGAGGTATCACGGAATAGTTGTTCAAACCCATTTATGCTTTGACGAGGCGTTTGTAGTGCAGCGTGAGGATAATGCGTGAGAACAGTATAATCAATGGATACGCCCTCTTTGTCTTCAAATTTCTGAAACTGATAAAGCATTTCAGCCGTACTATTACCCAGGCCTCTCAGTATTATCTTCTTACCTACTAACTGTCGTAGCTCCTCGTCACTTAATTGTTGTTGCCAGCGCCGACCAGCTTCTTTAGGGGTGTTTGGTGTAGTCATGCGAGCCGGATCAGAAAGCGGCACAGGTTTACCCACGCCTGAAGCATAGATAACAATAGGATATTCTTTTAGCTCAGTCGTACCATTAGAAGTAATTGTAAGACGATGGTTAAGATCACCTGGTTCTAAATTTTCAATCGAGGCCTTTGCTACACGTAGACGTGCATCGTGTCTGTTGTCGCCATACCCGCGAAGAGTGTTAACAAACCTAAATACATCTTGGCCTGTGCCCTCAACTCCATCCCATTCGGGCCGTCGCATCCCATTACTGTCACCTTTACCGGGCGGGCGCATAACAGTACTGTCATACCTAATAGTAAATGGGTTATTTTTAGTTCCGCCAGCAACATCATTGCGTCGCCAAATTCCTCCAACCTGACCGCTGCGATCAAATATAGTGACATTGCGGAAACCCGCCGCACGTAATGTTCTGCCTGTTAATATTCCGGCCGGACCAGCGCCAATAATAGCTATCGGTGCAAAGGTAGTGCCGAATGCCTCATCTGCTCTACTAACAGTAACTAGCCCGCTTCTGAAGAGCCGGCTTGCACCGTTACGCCGAAATTGCCGCAACCCTTGGCCTGGGCGATCATAATCATCGATAGTACCGTAGTCACCGTGAATAATTGCCTCATTTTCAACCGGGCTGCCTGTATATGTACCAACTGCACCATTTTCAACTGCTTCGGCAGCAATTATAGCCATTCTATTTAAATGGACTCGGGCTTGTTTCATAGCTTTACGCTCAGGATATGCATGCGCACCATAATTTCCTAAAAAATATGCATCCAAAAGTGTTCCCATCACGGCATGTGAAGTAAGAGCCGAAATAGCATGCGGCTCTACACCTTTAGACGCCAGAACGTCTTGAAGTAGTACGGCTTGCTGAGGATTTATGGCATGTACGGCAGCTTCTGGAGCTGTTTCTTTTAATCCTCTTACCGAAGGAACAGACATACTAATAACATACCATAAAATAGGCATATTGGCAACGTTAGTGCAATTGCCTGAGGTTGCAGGTGTGCGCCCATTTTTGGAGCGTTAACTAACTCACTTCTACCCATTTAGCTCGCCAGGCGGGTGCTTCGAAAGGCTCGCTCCAATACGCAGTTTCTCTAGCAATTTTTCCGTCTTTGAATTCAAAAATGAATACTGTTTTAGACGCTACCGGGCCACCGTAATCAAGTGCGGCTTCTGCTATTACTAAGTCGCCATCGCTTATCATGCGCCGAGGCGTGATCGTCGGAAGCTGTGGAAACGACTGGTATATCCCCCTCCGATTTTCAGCTCCGACAACTTTTTCGCCAGATTGGGGCCAGTCCATGACGGCGTCATCAAGGAACAACTCGTCCATTACCTCTATTTTGCGCTCATTAATACATGCAATAAGTCGTTCTATTACTGCCTCATTTGATTTGTTCTGTGCCATAGCTAATACTCCTAATTAGGTAATAGTAAAAGTATACTCTTTTACCGATTCTGCTGTTATATTGTAGCAATGCTAGATAAGCGATATAGCCGGTATGTACAAAGTTTTTTGCTTGTGCTGCCAATGACAGGACTTGTTACGGCTATAAATACACTTGTTGCCAGGGGCACTACAGCAATTTTTACTTTGACGACGCTAGAGAGGTGGGGCATTAGCTTATTAATTGCTTTTCCCTGCGTACTCGTTATCGCACCGTTGGCTGCTAAGCTGACAAACCGCCTTGTAAAAAAAGACTAGCCCAGCCCAGTCTATTCTTAACAAGACAGATATTTTGGGAAGCATTGGCTGAACAAATAGGTCTAGAACTATGACCCATTGCTCTAGTATGCCATCAGTTAATTCATTAAAATTCTAAAGCTCTGACTGTTGTTTACGGATTTTTGAGCCAAGCAATGGGCCACCCAATACAGCGCTTATATAACACCAATCAAATAACCCGGCACTAAGCGGGAAAAAACTCCAAATAATAGAGGCTAAGCCAAGAGCATCGTGGCGGAAAATAATCCCAATGACTAAGAAAAATATACCGGCACCGATTCGAAAAATACGTCCAGAAGTGCTGTTAATCCAATGCGAGAACCTAGATTGATTAAATTTATCAACTTCTTTCATAGTTGCCCCTCTAGTTAAACTATCTTCAAGTATAGGCGCGTATTTTGGATTGTCCAATTTAAACCAAACCTTTAAACCCAAACAAAAAGACCTCCACAGAAGCCCCTCGTTTGAACCTGTTAGTTCGAATTTTGTTTGGCTGGGGGGAGGGATAGCGCACTTCGTGCTTTTCCGCTCAGACGTGCTCAAAGTAAACTTTTGCGCGCGTCCTCGCTCCACCTAACCCATCATTCGCTTCGCTCATTCTATAGGTTTCGGAACCCTCCTCAGTAATTAAAATGACATCAACTTGCGCTGATGTCATTTTAATTGGCTGGGGCGGAGGGATTCGAACCCCCGAATGCCAGTACCAAAAACTGGTGCCTTACCACTTGGCGACGCCCCATTGTACTGTTGTAGTATCTGTTTACGACAGAGCTGTATTGTAGCAATTTTGAAACTTTGGCGCAAAAGCCAGTAGTTAGCTATACTTTAAGCATAGCTATTATGCATGTTATAGATCACAGGCGAAAGCCCCTGCCGGAGCAGAAAAAGCGTTCCCATAAACCACTAATCGTAGTAATGGTAATTGCTGTAATTTGCAGTGGTTTGTATATATTACTTAAGGCAGATCATACCGGGGCACCAAGCCAAACTAAAATCTCAAGCACCACCGTTAATCAAAATATTACAGACACATCTAAAAAAGGCACACTTAAAATATTTACTGGTCAACAGTTTAAAGATTTATACAATACATTTGCCTACCCCAATACGGCGCCAATTAATGAGAACACGCCTATTACCGGAAACGAACAAGCTGATGCTCAAATTCGTAAGGTGGCAATTGCCAGAGGTTATCAAAGTAGGAGCGCACCAGTCACTAATGCCTTCCAGAATGTTGGTGGTGACTACCAGCTACAGCAACGAGCTGCTCAACCTTGGCTTGATATGGTTGCTGCTGCCAAAAAAGATAATATTGAAATTGGCTTAACAGCCGCCTATCGCTCTGCTGAAGATCAGAAAGTAATTTTTGTTGGGCGCTTGTCCCAACTAGGCATCCCAATCGAAGAGATAGCGGCTGGACGACGTGATGCCGAAATTTCGCAGGTATTACGTACCACGGCAATCCCTGGCTATTCTCGTCACCACACCGGCTACACAATTGACATTGCTTGCTTAAGTATGCCGACCACCTCGTTTCTAAATACGACCTGTTTTAAGTGGTTGAGCGTTAACAATTATGAGCATGCTAAAATGTATGGCTGGATACCAAGTTACCCTGAAGGTACCGGCAACCAAGGCCCGGATCCTGAGTCATGGGAATATGTATGGGTTGGCAAAGACGCAGTTACAGAATAGTCTAGGTAGAATATGGTGCACACTCAGGCAGAAAAATATATCAATGCACTTTATGTAAATGGCATGAATGGCCGCTTATTGAGAATGCCCGCAGTTAAGGGTAAGAAACGCGAAATACTCCTTGTATATGGTCATCACTCAAGCCTTGAACGGATGTTTGGCATCGCCGAAGTTTTAAATAAGCACGGTGCAGTCACTATGCCGGATTTGCCAGGATTCGGCGGCATGGACAGCTTTTATAAAATAAAAGAAAAACCGACGCTAGATAACTATGCAGATTATCTTGCATCACTTATGAAGCTTCGATATAAACGCCGACGCTTTACTATTGTTGCCATGTCCTTTTCAGTACCGCTTATTATCCGAACCCTACAGAAGTATCCTGAGTTAGCCCGGCGGGTTGATTCTGTTGTAAGCATTTCAGGTTTTGCTCATAGAGATGACTTTATTTTTAATAAGTGGGAGTATTGGGGTTTACGTACACTTACCGCAATTCTTTCACGCCAAATACCGGCTGCTATTTTCACCACACTGCTGCTCAATAAACCCGTCATTAAGCTTGTTTATAACTCTGTGAGCGGTAGCCATAAAAAAATGAAGGACGCCAAGACAGAGCTAGAGCTGCAGCGCAGGATCGATTTCGAAATAAACTTATGGAAGATTAATGATCTGCGTACCAGGGCCAGCACCATCACCCTGATGTTAACCCTTGACGTTTGTGATCAAAAAGTTAAAACGCAGGGCTATCATGTTACAGCAACCGAAGATCGGTACTTTGATCATAAAATCGTTGAACAGCATATGCATATTGTTTTTGAGTCACTTGAATTAATCTCCAGTGACATGTCTAACCATGCTCCAACTATTATTGCTACTGCCAAAGAAGCGCTCCCTTATATTCCAAAACGGCTACGTAAGATACTCGGTTAACGTAAATACACTATAAGTTGCTATAATTAACAGTAATTAACGAAAGTATTATTAATTTTAGTTATGAAAATTGGCTTAGTTTGTCCCTACCACATGTTTCGGGGAGGTGGTGTTCAAGAAGTTGTTTTGGCGCTGCGCGACGGTATTGAGGCACGTGGTCACGAAGCATATATTATCACTCCTCAGCCCCGTAACTCACCAGCAAAACCACCGAAGAATGTCTTATTTGTAGGCGGCTCCATGCCCTTTCGTGCCGCACGCACCCAAGGTGATATTTCAGCCAGCCGGGACTTGTCGGCACTTGATGCATTACTCGAGCGTGAACAGTTCGATATCCTGCACTTTCATGAACCATGGAATCCAATGTTGTCTTTGCAGATTATGATGCGTTCTAACGCAATTCATATTGCGACTTTTCATGCAGCTATGGGCGAACGGCGTACCTCCCGAACAGTTGAAAAAGTAATTACACCTTATACAAAATCTATTATTAAATATGTTGATGTGATGACAGCGGTATCAAATACGGCAACTAATTACGTCAGGACATTAACCCACCGTAAGCTCAACATCATTGGTAATGGAATTGACTTGAGCAAATATACGCTTCCGAACAAGCCTGTTGTTAAGCATACGCAAAAGACAATATTTTACGTCGGCCGTCTCGAAAAAAGAAAAGGATTACACTATCTTCTGCAAGCTTTTGGATTGTTACAAAAAGTTCATCCCGAGTTTCGTTTAATTATTGGCGGCGACGGGCCAGAACGTAAGCGGCTTGAAGATTATGTTAAAGAAAATAAAATTAAGCACGTTACCTTCTTAGGGTATATTGATGAATCAACCAAGCTACGTATGTTGCATGAAGCAGATATATTTTGTTCTCCCGCTCTATACGGAGAAAGTTTTGGCATTGTTTTGCTAGAGGCAATGGCAAGCGGCTGCGTAGTTGTTGCCGGTAACAACACAGGTTACGAAGGCGTCTTACAAGCTCGGGGCCAACTTTCACTTATTAATCCCAAAGACACTGTAGAGTTTGCCCGACGCTTATCATTATTAACATTTGATGAGACGCTACGTAGCGCTTGGCGGGAATGGGCAGCAATAGAGGTGCAGAAATATGACTATAACAATATAATTGATCAATACATGAAGATTTATCAGGCTGCCTATGCAAAAAAGAATAATCGACACATACTATGAAAATAGGGTTTGTGCTTGATGATGGTCTTGATAAGCCTGACGGGGTTCAGCAGTATATATTGACGCTTGGGGAATGGTATCAACAGCACGGTCATGAGGTACGATATCTTGTTGGCCAAACCAAACGCACTGACATTCCAGGAGTTTATTCATTAGCCAGAAACATGAAAGTTCGTTTTAACGGCAACCGGCTATCGATCCCGTTGCCCGCATCATCTCGTGCCATAAAAAAAATGTTGACTGCAGAAAATTTTGATGTGCTGCATGTGCAAACGCCGTATAGCCCGCTGTTTGGTGCAAAAGTTGTGCACTTAGCTGATTCA
The DNA here is from genome assembly GCA_964540445.1 of uncultured Candidatus Saccharibacteria bacterium. GTDB lineage: Bacteria > Patescibacteriota > Saccharimonadia > Saccharimonadales > 2-12-FULL-41-12 > JALQXV01. The sequence continues at coordinate 20,467 of CAZIMF010000001.1, read as the reverse complement.
AAAACAGCAGTTGTTGGTACGTATCACATATTGCCATATGACATGTGGTCACGGATTGGCAGTCATGGACTTGGTGTGTGGCTTCGTCGCTCATTAAAGCGTTTTGATGCATTTGTCAGTGTGTCGGAGCCCGCTGCTGTTTTTGCTAAAGAAACATTCAAAATTTCTAGTACTATTGTTCCAAATTCGGTACCAATTGAGCAATTTAAACCGACAGAACCTATAAAGCGCTCTGATGACACACTAGATTTGTTATTTTTAGGACGATTAGTCCACAGGAAGGGTTGCCAGCAGCTACTTAAAGCACTTGCCATTCTAAATCAAAACAATAGTTTACCATCTGGAGTACGGTTAATTATCTGTGGAGATGGCCCGCTCCGCCCAGCGCTTGAAAAATATGTGGTACAGCAAAAAATGTCTGAAATGGTAACTTTTAAAGGGTTTGTGACCCAAGAAGAGAAAATTAAATACATGCAAGAGGCCGATATTGCTATATTCCCATCACTTTCAGGTGAAAGTTTTGGGATTGTGCTCATTGAGGCGATGGCGGCTGGCAGTGGCGTGGTACTAGGGGGCGACAATCCGGGTTATCGAAGCGTACTGCAGCCTGTCCCTGACACCATTATCAATGCGCACAAGCCGCAAATTTTTGCTGAACAACTACTAAATCTAATTAATCAACCTAAAAAGAGACATGAATTGCATACATTGCAGCAGGCTCATGTAAAGCAATTCGATACAGCAGTTGTGGCCAATACATTACTAAATTTATACCAGTCTTGCAAAACACGCCGAATCAGTCGATAATAAGCAGCAAGTATGAGTATATTAGGTAATAAGCGTTTAACTGTTAACATAGAGACCAAAACAGTTCTCAGGATTCTCGGTATAATCTTAGCTGTTTTGCTCGTCATCGGATTTATCCATACAGTCGTTACTCCTCTTAAGCTAGTTTTTGTGTCATTTTTACTTGCTTTGGCACTTAACCCAGCTGTCGCAAAAATTGCCAGCTTGTTGCCAAATAAAAGCCGAACTCACGCCACTGGCATGGCATATATTCTTGTTCTAATTTTTCTGGTAGCTTTTATTTCTTTTGTATTCCCTCCCCTCATAAAACAAACAGCTGAGTTTGTAAAAGAGGTGCCGAGCACGATTCAAGACTATAAAAACAATAATTCACCGGTTAATGATTTTATCGAACGGTATAATCTGCAAGATCAAGTAAATGCCTTTACAAACGACTTTGGTCATCGATTTAAAGATGTTGGTAAGCCAGTCCTCTCAACCGCAGGGGCTATTGGTACTGCGGTTGCTAACACTATCATTGTTCTGGTTCTGACATTTATGATGCTGGTTGAAGGGCCGATTTGGGTTCAACGATTTTGGGGAATTCAAGCTGCTTCTAAACGGGCGCATCGACAACGTATTGCGGCGCGTATGTATAAAGTAGTGACCAATTATGTCAACGGCCAGGTTCTGATTGCTGCTATAGGCGGTGCATTTGCTACTATTATGATCTTTATACTCAGTCAAGTATTTGATGCGTCAGTCAACGCTATCGCACTTGGAGGCATTATTACGCTGTTTGCTCTGTTGCCGCTCATAGGAACAACAATAGGTGCCGTACTGGTTGTACTGGCCTGTCTGTTGGTCTCTGCGCCATTAGCCCTTGCGATAGCCATCTATTTTATCGTCTATCAGCAAATTGAGAATGTTACAATTCAGCCCTATATCCAGTCTCGCGGTAACAACTTAACCCCGCTCATTGTATTTATCGCCGCCTTACTGGGCGTTGGCTTTGGTGGTATACTGGGAGCTTTTGTGGCTATTCCGGCTGCCGGTTGTATCAAGATTTTAGTTGAAGAGTATTTTGCTAGCAGGGCTAATCGAACTGTCAAAGAAACCTAAGCTCGGTACCAAATTGGTCCTTGATCGGTATCACGAACAGCAATATTTTCTGTAAGTAGGGTGTCCCTGATGTCATCAGATGCCTTCCAGTCTTTGTTCTCGCGGGCTATGCGTCGAGTATGAAGTAACTCTTTTTGAGCTGCCGTAATATCCATTGATGTGCCCAGTTGCAGGCCAAGCAACGAATCAATGGCAAGAATAAAATCAGTAAATTCCTTTACCTCTGATAAAGCTATGCCGCTCGGGAAACCATTAATGACTTGCGCTAACGTTTCAAGGGCTCGTGGTGTATTAAGATCGTTTTGTAAATGTCCTAGGATCTCAGTTTGTTTTTGCTGTAAATCGGCCGTCGAGGGATTTATAGACACATTTAGGGGCTGAAACCGTAAATCAGCAAATGCCTGAAGTGTTTTGAGACGGCTTTGAGCTGCACTCATTGCCTCCCATGTAAAGTTGGCCTCGGTTCGATATTGGCTTTGCAGAACAAGCATTCTAAAATCATCTCCCGAAAAACCTTTTTCGGTAAGGTCATGCAAGGTGTAGCCATTGCCTAAGCTTTTTGCAATTTTAGTTCCATTAATTTGCATAAAATTACCATGCACCCAGTACCGTACGAATTGTTTACCGGTGGCAGCTTCACTTTGGGCAATTTCGTTGGTATGATGCACCGGAATATGATCAATGCCTCCTGTGTGTATGTCTAGAGTATCACCGAGGTACTTCATAGCCATTGCCGAGCACTCAATATGCCAGCCGGGAAACCCGGTTCCCCAGGGGCTTTCCCATTCCATATCACGTGATTTGTTTTTCGGTGAAAGCTTCCAGAGTGCAAAATCTGAAGGGTGCTTTTTCTGACCAATGTCTACTCGCTTACCGGCTTGCTGACCTGCTAAGTCGAGCTTAGCCATTTTCCCGTAACCCGGGAACTTAGTACTATCAAAATAGACGCCATCATCGATGATATAGGTATAGCCCTTTGACTCAAGCACTTGAATAAGCGCAATTTGCTCGGGGATATGGTCGGTAGCTTTAACCAATTTGCTGTGATCCATAGAAATGTTTAATGCATCAAGTCCGTTTAAAAAGTCCTTCGTATAATATTCTGCTACTTCCCAAGCTGTTTTGCCCTCGCGTCGGGCACTCTTTTCTAATTTATCTTCGCCTTCATCACCGTCGCTAACCAAATGGCCTACATCGGTAATATTCATATACCAATCAAGTGCATAGCCGCTTGCCAGAAGAGTGCGTGCAAGTACATCCCAGCGAACATACGCAGTCCAGTTACCAACCGTCAGATTGTCATAGACTGTTGGGCCACAGGAATACAGACGAATCTGGTTGTCGTTTAGTGGAGTAAAATCTTCAATTTGTCGAGTGAGCGTATTATGTAGTTTCATCAGTTTTGTCCTGCTTTGCTTTTAGTGTAGCAAGTAATTCGGTTGCTGTTTTTATGCAGTCTGCTTTTATATCTGCGAACGATCGCCCGTTGGTAACTTTAAATCCTGCCGCATATGGATGACCGCCTCCCCCAAAATGCGTTGCTAGGTCAGAGGCTATACCATAGCCATAGTTAGCGCGCAGTTTTGCTGTCACTTTTCCGTCGGGGTAGGTTTTAAATGCAATAGCAAGGCGTACATCGGTTACCATCCGCATTTCATCGAGGACTAAAATCGAAGGGTTGTATTCATGACTATATTTTTCGATTTCTTCCCAGGGGATAGTGACAAAGGCAAGGTGTTGATCCTCGCTGTACTCAACGCGGCTTAGTAATTGAGCTTTATAGGCTAATAGCTCAGGACTCTTTTTATGCATTGCCCGGCGTTTATCTTCGAGGGCTGGTATGCTCACACCCTGAGCAACCAGCTCTGACACTATAGCAATACTACGTGCAGTAGTGGCTTCGGTGGTAAGCCCCATACTGTCGGACATCATCGAGGTCATAAGTAGCTCATTGGCTTGCTGGCTGCGGCTCCAGTTAAATTCTTGGCTTAACTCATAAATAATTTCACCAGTGGAAACCGCTTCTTGGATGTGCATTATGGTTGCAAAATCAATCGTAGCAGCACCGGCAGTATGATGATCGAGCACAATACATGGTTTAGCTTTTAACCAGCTAATTGAGCCTGTCTTTTGCAATTGCTCTAATAAAATAATGGCGCTGGCGTCAACAATAATACTGGCATCAAAACCAATTGGCAATTCAGTTTGTACCCGATCCCAGCCGTCCAGATAGCGGAGATAGGTTGGTATAACTGTACCGCAATATAAATGGACCTCGCGGCCTAAGTCGCCGAGAATATGTTCGAGCGCTAAAGCGCTCGCTAAGCTATCACCGTCAGGATTATCAGCTTGCACAATAACAATACTATTAGCATCGGCAACTATAGTCTGAATTGCTTGCTCCTGAGGCATTAGAAGGCCTGTCTGCCTTCGAGTGCTCTGCTAAGTGTTATCTGGTCGGCGTATTCTATATCAAGCCCGATAGGCAGGCCGCGGGCGAGACGGGTAACTTTGACCTTACGGTTCCCTATTTCCTGCTGAAGAAACAGCGCAGTTGATTCACCTTCAACACTGGCGTTGGTAGCTAGTATTATCTCTTTTACTCCATCTTCATCGATTCTAGTTAACAGTTCTTTAATATGTAGTTTTTCTGGCCCGATATTGTCGATAGGCGAGATCATTCCCCCAAGAACATGATATGTCCCCTTAAACTGCCCTGTGCGCTCTAACGCAACAATATCAAACGGATCTTCGACAACAGCCACAACTGTTTTGTCCCGGGCGGGATCTGTGTATAGGGGCGACAGATCATCTAAAGGGTCAATGAAAGCGAAAGTTCGAGGACAATACTTAACATTTTCATGTAAAAGCTCGAGTGCTTTAGCAATTTGGTGGCTTTTAGAGCGATCTGCTCGAAGTAAATAATAAGCGTAGCGTTCAGCGCTACGCGGGCCAACACCAGGCAATGCGCCCAGCGCCGACATGGCATCTTCAAGTGCTTTTGGAAGTACGCTCACAGATAATTAACAGGCTCTTACAAACCGAGGTTACCAAGCATGCCCATCATTGGCTGCATCTTTTCGGCTGCAACCTGCTGACTTTTAGCGATAGCTTGCTTAACTGCTTCTTCTACGTATTTTTCAGTGGTTCGAATGTCATCTACATCAACCCGCTCTGGATCTATATGAATTCGTTTAATTTTTTGTTCGCCAGTAATTTCGACAGTTACTGCATCATCGCCAGCCGATACAACAATAATTTGTTTTTGCAGCTCTTTCTGCATCTTTTTAACTTTCATAAGCATTTTTGCCTGGTCAAATTTATTCACGGGTATGTCTCCTATTTCTGATTATATTGTAACAGATTAGCGCTCAGAGAGTAGTGCCTGTCTGGTATTGGCGGCGTGTGGCCACGCAACAAAGTATCGATTGAGCTGGTAAAAACATGAACCTGCAATCACGATGCACAGTATAGCAAGCCCGATTGGACGAGCCACAGGATTGCGCGGGAATACGGTAAACCAACTCTGGAGCATATAGGCAATTCCGTTTGCAACCACTAAGTAAAGTACTGGTATGAGTAAACTAAGAGTAGTTACATTTCCGATACCAATAAGTATGACTGCAATGATCAGCATGCCAAATACTAACGTCTGCCGAGATGCGTAATGTCCCGTTACATAGGCATATGAGCCAAGCACAATAAGTGCCGTCGTCATTATGTCAAATACAGGGGTACCAACCAACCAAATGCCCGCATCGGCTGGACCATGATAAAGTAGCTGTTTTGGTATCGCCAGCAAATGAGAGCCTATGGCATGAGCTGAAAAAGTTTGATGTATATCGAGCCCGAGCCATCTGACAATCTGTTCTGACTTTACAACAAAGCTATATACAAGTGGAGCTAAAATTACTAAAAACAACCCCGCGCTGATAAGTTTTACTTTTCTACTAATAACTTTTAATGCACTAATTATATGCTTTCGCAGGACTACTGCTACAAAGATTATAAAGGGCCAAGTTCCCGGTGTGTACAGTGTTAGAGCAAGCAAAATAGCTACGATAGGAAGTTTTCTGCTGTTACGCTTTGAAATAAGCAGCATAAAGGCAACCAGAACGGCCGGCGCAGTTATCAAGTAAAGGACGTCAAGATTTACTAGTCTTCCCTGATGTAAAAACCAGCTGGAAGTAATAAACATTATAGAAGTTAAGAATGAAACTCGAGCGGTATACCATTTTCGGAGCATTGCGTACAAGATGAGGGCAGCCACCAATGCAACGGCTACCGACGCCAGCCGCATGTAAATATCATTTTCTGTAATTTTTAATAGAGTTATCTGGGCACCTTTAAGGGGGCCAAATGATATGTCGTTCTTAATAGCACTCATGGTAGCTGAACCAAGGTGCTGGGCTTGTTCGTTGGGCCCGAAGGGCACTAATCGCAATAGATGGTATCCAAGAAGCCCCAGCGCAGTTATACCGATTATAGTTGGTAGTATCAGTGGGCTAATAACAATGCCGGCAATATCATCAAGACGCGGAATAACAACATTAGGTTTTTTCATACTGTCTTATTGTAGCAAACCAGAGGTGATTCGATCACTAATTGTCGAATGGTGTGCTATGGCGGCTATCAACACTACGAATACGCTGTTTCTCGCGGTCAAAGTAAAGCTCTACCGCACCAGTTGGACCATTTCGATGTTTTCTGATGAAAACATCCATTATATTCTTACGTTCAGTTTCGGGATTATAGTATTCTTCACGATAAAGAAACGCCACCACGTCTGCGTCTTGCTCGATTGATCCAGATTCACGCAAATCGGCCAGTCCTGGGATAGGCGGGCTGCGACTTTCAACCGAACGGCTCAATTGGCTTAGAGCCAGTATTGGCACATTAAGTTCACGAGCTATACCTTTAAGCCCCCGCGAAATTTCCGAAATCTCCTGTACACGGTTGCCCGCATCGCTGCCAAATTTACTACCACCGCTCATTAATTGTAAGTAATCTACAATGATAAGTCCTAGTGGGTGTTGATGTGCTTCACGACGGGCTTTAGTACGCATATCACTGACGGTAAGACCGGGGCTGTCATCAATATAAATCTGCGCTTCGCTAAGAGTTCCCATGGCCTGACCAATTTTTTCGAAATCAGTATCGGTAAGATTTCCAGTACGCAGCGCCCAGGCATCTACACCCGATTCACGTGCTAACATACGGTCGACTAACTGTTCTTTGCCCATCTCTAGGCTAAAAATAAGCACACGCTGTTCGGCAGCTACTGCCACATTATGCGCCAGATTCAAGACCATTGCGGTTTTGCCTATACTAGGCCGGCCACCCAATACAAACAAATCCCCCCGCTGCAAGCCTGCCAAAATATTATCGAGGTCTTTATAGCCAGTAGGAATGCCACGAATTGTTCCCTTGTCTTTATGAAGCTCATCAAGCCGTTCAAAACTTTCGCCTAAAACTTGCTCAAGACTAACCACATCTTGCTTAACCTGCTTTTGGCTTACTTCAAACAGACGTGTTTCTGCTTGCTCAACTAAAGACTGTAGGCCCTCTGACTCATCGTAACCTAAGTTAATGATGTCTTGACTAGCTTTGATGAGTCGGCGTCGCATTGCCTTAGTTGAAACAATCTCAGCGTACTGCATAACATGGGCCGCACTCGGTACAAAATTAGTCAATTCAGTTAGGTAGGATGCTCCACCTACAGTATCAATTAATCCGTTGTTGCGGAGTTCGTTTGAAAGCGTTAATACATCGATTGGGCTATGTTTTTCGTAGAGGTTTTTAAGCGCATCATATATATGTGAGTGGCGTTCATCATAAAAATCATCTCGGGTAATAATATCGGCAACTTTAACGATCGCGTCGCTATCAATTAGAATGGCACCAAGCAGGCTGGCTTCAGCCTCTGGATTCTGTGGTGGTAATTTTGCAGTTTTTGGGTCCATTACTAGGATTCTAACACTTCACTGTCACCAAAAATATTGGTTATGTTTGAAATTGTTTTATCTGTCCCGATAGGCTTAGGCGCTTTTTTTGCACCATCTGCTTGGATGATGACTAACTCAATATTGTTTGAGCTAAGTTTTTCAAGGATAGCGGTAATAATTGATTTATTTTTGGGTTGATTAACTTGACGAAAATGAAACGGAAATTTAAAGCTCAATAATAATTTATTTCGAGTTTGTTCGGCTTGTGCCATACGCGCAATACCGTACAGTGTATTATTTTGAATTTTAAGTTTTTGCAATACCTCATCCCATAGCTCACTTTCTGCTGACTCGATTGTTTCAGCTGAAGCTGAAAGCACCTGAGGATGCTCCTCATGACGGACATGATCTAGAGGATTTTGAAGCGGTGTTTTGGTCTCTATTGTATCTATTTGTTCTGATACAGTCTCTACTGCAGCAGGTGCTTCTGGCAAAAAAGCAGGAGATTGTTGAACCAGCGGGTGCACACGAAAAAGTTGATTCAGCAAGCACAATTCGAGTTTTGCACGGGGCTTAGGCGATGCTGGAACTGTTAATAACTCAGCAAGCATGCGGAGTGCATCCTCGGAAGAAAAGCTGGTACTTCCGCTTAACAGATCGTTACGAAGTTGCGCGGCTACTTGCTTGCTGAGGTTAGTCTCGCTTGCGCCATACAGATAAGCTGTTTCGAGAGCTGCTGCCAGCATTTGTGGTTGGCCACTCATTACTGCTTCTAGGATGCTTTGGACTACTTCTTGTGAAGCCAGGCCAAGCGCTAACTCAATATCATTGACGGTTATTTTTTTGCCAACATTCTTTACCTGATCGAGCAGAGATATACTATCGCGGAAGCTGCCATCGCCGTGACGGGCTAGCAGTTCGAGTGCGCCAGTATCAATATCAAGCTTCTCTGTGCTGGCAATATAGGCTAAATGTTTTACCATGCCATCATGATCGATAGGTCGAAAGGTAAACGTAATGCAACGACTAATGATGGTGTCGGGAAGTTTGTGAATTTCGGTTGTCGCTAATATAAAAATAACGTGTGCTGGCGGCTCCTCGAGTGTTTTAAGCAAGGCGTTAAAGGCTTCACGGGTAAGCATGTGCACTTCATCAATAATATAGACTTTATACTTCCCGCTTGTCGGTGCTGTGCTTACACGTTCCCGTAGGGTGCGGATTTCGTCGATCCGGCGATTTGAGGCCGCGTCAATCTCGATAATATCCATATGGGTACTGTCTTTTTGATATGGTAAATCATTAACTGCGTACGCCAGAATACGGGCTACGCTTGTCTTACCCAGGCCGCGTGGGCCGGTAAGCAGATAGGCATGACCAATCGACCCGGCACTCAAGCTGTTCTTGAGCGTGGTAGTAATATGATCCTGACCGATAACCTCCTCAAATGAGGAAGGCCGGTACTGTCGGTAGAGAGCTTTTCCCATGTCTAGTACTTATTAAAGTAGCTAGTTGGTGTAATTCCGAATGTATTAATTACAAAGCAGCTTCGAGGGCTGCCCACTCGGCATCCACCTCGTCTTGTGGCACATTAACGCTTACCTGATCGCCTGGTTTGGCTTTAAAGTAAGTTACGCTGGCAAGTAAAACGCGGTACTTGTGATCGCCAACGGTTACAAAATAGTGACCGTCTTGAAGTTCAAGGGTGCCAACAACTTGTTTACGAGGGATGGGGCCAATTTGTTTGTATAAGAATGTACCATCGTCGGCAATAGTGAGCTTAAGAATGTCACCTTGAACAAGCTTGGACTTACTGGCGTAATTTGCGGGGACTGGATAGGTTTTGCTATCGCTACCAACCATGTTTTGACCATCGAAAACACCTTCGATAACCTTACCGATGTTCTCCTCTTTATTGGTAGCCGTTGCAACCGGGTCTTCGCCAAGAAGACTAAGCAACAGCTCCTTAGCGGCAGCCAGGCTAGTTTCGGCCTCTACTATAAGTGCTCGGAGTCTTTTTATTTGTTTGTCAGGAACATCTGCCATATTTTCAGTCTCTATTATACTCTAAACTCTACAGTGACATTACTTTTTGTATTGTTACACTTTCTCCCGAAGAGTATCACGAATGGTTTATGAAGTAAAGTAACCACCGTTAGATCTGTGGATAATACGTAATAGCATCCGGGATACTCACCTATTCCGCTACTATATCTCTGCTTCATTATTTTTTAATGAAACCGAGATATAGTACTAAATTTAGTAATAAAAAAAGAGACTCAACCAAATGGCTAAGTCTCTTTTATGATGCAAAACTATGAAAGTTCTACAGTTGCGCCGGCATCTTCTAGTGCTTTTTTGGCTGCTTCAGCTTCATCTTTAGGAGCTTTTTCCTTAAGAGTACTAGGCGCTCCGTCAACAAGAGCCTTAGCTTCACCAAGACCAAGTCCCGTGATATCCTTTACTGCCTTGATAACTGCTACTTTTTGAGCACCAGCATCCTTAAGTACAATATCGAACTCGCTTTTTGCGTCTTCGGCAGGGCCTACGTCTGCGCCGCCAGCAGATGCTGCAACTGCAACAGCTGCCGCAGCTGGTTCTACGCCGTATTCATCTTTTAATATTGTGCCAAGTTCGTTAACTTCAAGAACACTTAAGTTCACAAGTTGTTCGGCTATTTTCTTTAAATCTGTTGCCATGATGTCATTCCTTATTATTAGTTAGTTGCTGCTTTAGCTTCAAGTGCTTTTAGTAAGCCATGTAGATTGCTGTTCAAACCGCTCATTACACCGTTTAGCGGTGCGTTAAGCGTGTAGATAAGACCAGCCAGCATTTGATTCTTACTTGGCAAGGCGGCTAGCGCTTTTACTTCGTTGGCCCCAACAAACAAACCATCGGTGGTATAGGCACCGACAAATTGAATACTGGGATTCTTCTTAGCAAAGTCTGCCAGCACTTTAGCGGGGGCAACTTCGTCTGCGCTGTTAAAAGCGTAGAGCAATTGAGCAGTAAGTTCGCTCTTATCTGCATCTTTGTACAGTTCACTGCCATTTAAAGCCTGGATAACAAGACGGTTTTTAATAACTCTAACAACCGTATCATTACTTTTGGCTTCTTGGCGGAGCGCCTGTATTTGTTTAACCGTAGTACCAGTATACTTGGCAACAACAGTTAGTTTAGACTCAGCTAACAGCTTAGCTACTTCGTCAATTACTTCTTGTTTCTTCTGCTTAGTTAAAGCCATTTTGGTACCTTTTGATTACTTTTATCCAGATGACTTACATCGACCATTAAAAAAGTCTCTGGTTCGTAACCAAAGACTATAAAATACAAAATATGCATTTCCTCGGTAGCATTCTTAAATGATTAAGCCTTTTGACTTGACTCATCGCTACTGTCTTCGGTAACTAATAATTAGTATACCATGTGCTAGCTGATTTGTTAACAGTAATTGCGTAAAAAATTTGACACAGTTCTAGAAAGGGTTATAATTTGTACTTGTGAAAACCCAGCACCACAACATGCAAAATCGTCCAGTAACTTGTGCCTCAAAGCGCATTATTGACGTGATTGCGGCGTAAGGCCTGGAACTCTTTTCATACAGTAACGAACGATAACGAATCAAAGAGGGCTCCAGGCAACCAGCTGGAGCTTTTTAAATTAAAAGAGAATTATTATGACACCGGAGATTGAACAAAAATTAGAGTATACTAGGCGACGCGGTCCAGTTTATACTGCGCTGCGACGCGACAACCATCGGACAATATTTCTACCGCATGTGACTGCCGGCTCAGCCGATATTGCTCACACTATACTGGATGAGACGCTAAACAAGCCCGGACTAAGCGCACCCAACACGGGCTTTGACGTTTTAACCCCTCGAGTTAGTGATCCAACCAGTTGTTTTGAGCTTCCCGGACAAAAGTTACGATCAGTTGTTAAGGCTGTTGCTGCCTCCGCTGTCGAATTTTGGTGTAATGATGTCGGGCATATAGACGTTAATATGGCAGTTAAAACTTCTGAAGACACAGAAGCGGCACTCGACAGGATCCAATTATTAGGAAAAGCATCAGTTTCAAAAGATGATGGATTAACCTTCATCGCCGTTGAAGCTGGCTTGAATCTTACCGAAGCTGAAACTGCTGCTGCTCAGCAAATCTATAGTTCATTGCAAGCATTGCCGGCCGAGCATTTTCGAGTAGCTATTATTGGAATTTCTTCTATTGACCCAGTTGCTGAAGCTTAGACTGAGTTGCCTTCTCTGCTGCTAAGCGTGTTAACTCGGGATCTTCGTCTTTATTTATAAACTTCATGGCATTGGCTAACAGTGGGTGCACCTCTGCAATTTTTTGATGCATTAATTGAGTGAGCTTACGATAATTGGGGTGTCCTTGCGGGCTTGAACGTAATTCAAGGAGCAAAAAGGCTTCACGGGCGTTAATAGTTACTTTCCAACGCATTTTATGACCCAGTAATGTTGCGTACTGGGCTTCGTTTTCGTAACCTGCGCCCTGCAGAATACTGTATAGTTTCAAGCTTAAATCAAAGCAAACTTCAAATTCATCGGTAAGTTTTGCATCCTCTACTAATTTTGGAGTCTCATAACCATAGCGTGGTGTAAGTGTTTGCCACTCTAAATCATCAACCATTCGATGTCGCTGTAAATCTCGAAAAACACCATAATCGCACATTAAATCCCATGAATAATGTACCTTTTCAAGAGCACGCCCCGGACGATGATGTCTGTTTAATCGTTCGCCTACATACGATTCAAACACTTCTAATTTTTTATCATATGACCAGGTTGCAACTTCTGACGTGATTTTATGTAATGATAGTCCGGAGTGCTCGTACAGCATATCTGCAACGATATCAAGCTCATTGCGTGGCCAGACTGCACTAAGTGTGACGGCTTCACTTTCAGAGCTATAGTTCTCGGAGAGTGTGGATGCCGCAAGCTTCTTAACTGACTGGGCGGTGTTTGCTCTATACGCTAGTAACGCATTGCCATTAGCAGAATTGCTAACGCCTTCGTAAAATGCTGGAGAAACTTTTCGCAGCTCTGTTAGTAATTTACTTCCGGTATCTTGTGCTTCAGGCAGTGCATCACCTTGGAGATGGGTAATAAGACTTTCGAGCGCTTGGGCTGAACCAAAAATTCCTACTGTGGCTTTAGTAGCTACCGGTAGCACTGGTCGGGCGGCATCACACGCCTGGGCACGAGTGGCATTTTGCCACGCTTCGTCTTGTTCTTTTTTTGGTACAGAAGAATGCGTTTGGACATAATCGGTTAGCTTATGAACCATCTTTGAATAGGTATCAAAAATAGTATCCATAGTTTCAATATATGATTGTTTGGTTTTAGTATCTAATTGTGCGGGTACAAAGTATTTGTATGACCCGTCTTTGTCTTTTTCATCAAAATATATATATCTTGTCGATTGTTCCGCGTAAGCAGCCAATCGTCCCCACTCTAGTTTTTTAGTGAGTAAGTTACTGGCCCCTTCTACAATTACGTGTTGGCCAAGCAGTTGCTTTACTGAATTATCTCCAAAGGCTGTAACTACGCGCTGCAGAAGCTCTGTATCGTCAGTTGCATCTATAAATTCATCTAACAGCGTGATGCGCATATCATCGCGGCGCCTACATAGTCGAGCCATAGCTGCTGCGATTATCTGCGGGCTAACCGATTCATTAAAGCCATACACATTGTTTGTAGTGCTGGTAACAAACTCCTCTAGTTTTTTGTTACCGGCTGCAGTAATTTCAAGACCATGTTTGCCGTCAATTAAATAATCAGATTCTCGTTTTTTTTCATTATCTTTTTTGGTTGAGGATTTATTTTTCTTCGATGGTAACATAGGATTAACTGTCTCCCAGATTAAATTATGAATTGCTTCAACCTCTAATAATTTATTATCCCTTACGCAATCTAGTTGTTTAAAGTCTTTTGGAAAAAGTTCACACAAATTGTCGTAGACCTCAACTGCCTTTTGTAAATGCTCCAGACTTGCTTCATGAATATCGCGTTTTTTGTTGGTATATGCTCGTTTCTCTTTTTTATCAACCAATTTTTGAGCTGTTTCAGCCGGCACACGGAGAACTAAGGACATATCCGGACGAGGAATCTTAAGCATTTGAAATTCAATTGCGTCGAGCCATAAATAATAACCCTTCCGCTCTTCAGGGTTGATAAATTTTGTGCCTTGATGAGCCATGTTTGAACCGGTGTAACGATTTGCTATTACAATCGTCCCTGCATCTAATGCGGCCTTAATTTGCGGAGCAGCCTCATAACGATCAAGCGCATAAAAAAGTGAGGCCGTATAGGGCCCAACGGATTCAATAGATCCATATTTGCCATTTAGGTATTCGCGTACAAAGTAACTAGAGGACTTCCCGTACTGCGGAAAATCATAAATTTCAACTGCGTAGCCCTCATTTTTAAGGCGATCAACTAATAGGCGTGACTGTGTTTCCTTGCCAGATCCATCGGTACCCTCAATAACAATAAATGTTCCCTGGGTCATGCCTACTCCTTGTATACATATATTTAACAATATATGAGGAGTTTATAGCAATTGTATTATTTACGTTTACTTGACCGCGTAGTGTAATAAAACAGTGTGATCGTTTAGTTTTGAGGTGTCTATTAGCGAGAGATGTATATTTAAGTCGTTACTAAACAGCGAAATACCAGTCCCAAACAAGACTGGTTCAACCGTTATGTATAGTTCCTCTATCAGTTTAGCTTCTGCAAACATGCTATAAATTGCCGCACCGCCGCAAATTGCTACACCATTTACTCCCTCTTTGGCCAAACGGGCCAGTAGTGCAGCTGGTGCTTCGTTGGTGGTCTCTATACCTTCAATGGTAATGAGCTCAGGCTTAGAGGTATATACAATTGTTCTTCGCTCTGGCAAAGCTCGTCCGATTGTTGCAAAAGTTCGTGAACCCATTACCATAACACCTGCTTCTTTGGTGAGTCGTACAAATAACTTTTTATCCTCTGGGCTACTCCAGTCTGCCAAGTGATCAGCGGTTTTCCCTATAAAACCGTCAGCTGTAATAGTAGCAATAGCAAAAACTTTCATGTGCTTAAGCTCCCGCTAGGTGGGACAAGCCGACGTACCTTCTTCCCTGCCGCTTCTAGTATCTGGATAGCGTAACCATTGGAATGATCGGCTGTATACACAATTTCTGTAATTGGTGTTTCGCCGAGCATTCGGCCACAGGCTGGACACGGCAGCAGCGTAATAAATAAGGTTGAACCCGTAAGATCAATGCCTTCAGCCTGGGCTTTTATTGCTATGGCGACTTCGGCGTGCACGGTATCATAATGATTCAAATCGTGTGGCGGTGAGAAGTTTTTTTCACGGCTTGCTCCAAAATGCATGGCATAGGTTTGGTAAGGGACAACCTTGTTATACGTTGCTAATAAAAGCGTATAGGTGCCATCTTTATTTTTTTTACCCACGCTTGTACCAGCTTGAAAACTATAATCAAAGGAGTGTTTTGCAATTGTTTGGGCCACTTGAAGCATTTCTAGTTCGGTAAGCTTGCTGCCTGGAGCGGGTATCGTTATCTCCTGAGATAATTTTACCGCCGCCGCAGTATCATAATCTTTTGCTTCTTGCTCATCGGCAAATGGGCTGACCATAGTGTAGGGGATGTTCTGCTTCGCTATTTCATAGAATGGAGCTTGTGTATGAAAAGCATAGTGCCATGAACCGTTAATTAAAATAACCTTTTTAACAGTAAGTTTTTCGAGTATAAAGCGAAGATCGGATTGCCTGTAGCGTAGTGTATAAATTTTATGATTGACTGACTTGTTATTCACTTTGTCGATAATAGCTTGCACCTTACTTTGATCCAGAGATTTAAACTGCGGCTGATCTTCGAAGCCGGCTATAAAGGGCTCAGCGGCCAATCCGAGTAGGACGTTTCCCATAGGCAAATATTCTTTAATCAGCTGGCTAAATCGCTTAGTAGACATTTCACGCGGGGCAGCAATAAAGTAAGCCGATAGATTATTAATCGGCTTTTTGCTGCCAAATGCCACATCTGACCATTCAAAGCGATAATTATCTCTTGCCATTACTTAACCTAACACTTTCAGTATTATTGTTTTGGTCTCTGGGGAAATGTTTGGGTGAGTTGGAATTTTCTGTACCGGTACCCATAGAATTTTATTACATTCTTCACCAGGTGTAAGAATAATGTTTAAGCTTAGATTATTCACTATGTATGAATTTCGAAGAAAGGCGATGGGAGGTGTGCCGGCATAAGTCACGTGATCGATCTGTGAATTGACTAAACTTAAGTCAGCAGGTTTGATTTTTAGGCCTACTTCTTCTTCTACTTCACGACATAATTCTTCCTCCAAGCTTGTGGCAATAGTATCTACCCGACCTCCGGGTTGCGTAATATAATTTTGCTCAAGTCTGGTTGCCTGGCTTCTTTCTATAAAAAGAACCTCGTTTGCCGCATTAGTAATAATGGCGTCAGAGTGTACTGGTAGTACTGTTTGGTTTTTATATTTTTGTGTAAATTTTTTACTATGCTTAATAATTTTTGGTTCAAGCTTTTTGTATAAATCGGCGTTTTCTAGCGGCGTGTGCTTAAGCTGACGATAATTCCAAACTGACAAATCAGGCGCATCAAATGGAATACATTGAATGTGTAGATGCTGATCGACTGTACTTTGCGCCTGGATACCGCCATCACGAATTAAAAATTGAGTGCCTTTTATGGCATGGACTTCCCTAATAATTTTTTTTGCAATGTACATAAATTTTCGTACGGTTTCCCACTCTAGTTCGGTCAACTCTTTAACAGAACGAATATGACGTCGCGGGATGATCATGAACTGACCATCAATGTAGGCATACAAACTCACGGTCATAACAATGCCATTTTCTTCATGAAAAATATATTTATCACGTAAGTCACAAAAGACGCATTTGCCAACACTTTGCCATATGTCGTCATACTCGCCAGTCCGGCGTGCATCACGATACAGTAGTTGCTTTTTTTCTTCCTCAGGGCTTATGGATGTCATTTTTCTTTAAGCGGATCTTTCCGAAGTTCCATAAAATCTTTGAATACTTCACCTAAATGACCGCCGATAGCTCTCTGGATGATTTTTGTTGTCGAGACTGCGGTAGATTGACGTGCAACAACAATAACCTCGCCCCCATACTTAGTAACGGTTTTATATTCTTTGGATGATTTATAGTTCTCGGTCCAATCTTCTTGGACAGTAATATAGACATCTGGCTTTAAAAGTCCAAGAGAAGGTTGGCAGCTTGGTTCGGGGAGGATGGTCACAAAATCAACTGCTCGAATATAGGTTAGCATTTCGGCACGTAACTTCTCATCAAGTACTGGCTTGTTGGGCCCCTTAACTTTTCTGATTGCATCATTACTGCTTACACCTACCACCAATATATCCCCGTGGGCTTTTGCCTGTTCTAGGTAACGACTTTGGCCAACGTGAAGTAGATCCCATGAACCAGCTGTAAATACAATTTTCTTGTCTTTATCTTTTAACTTATCGTGTAGGGTCATAAGATCGCTCTGCGATATCAAACGTTTCTTCCAAGTTGAAGCCATATCAAAACCCTTCCTTCTTTATCTTACTATCTATTCTATCAACTATATGACGACTTAGTAAGAGCTGTTTTGTTCTGACAAAATGTTCATTTTCGGCAAGAAATTCATAAGGATTATGTCGCAGGAATTTATAAAAATCATAGACCAGAAATAAGTTAACTAATTCTTCAAGCAAGCTAACCTCTGTAAAATTGCTATGTCCACGTTTATTGTAGCCAGACCCCAAGAAGTATTTGCGTATTTTATCCTCCTTTTTGTATTTGCAGTCAACTAATAAGAACGCCAACGTCCGAGCAATATCAAAAACAGAAGGGCCGTAAGCGGTTTTTTCAAAGTCCAAAATACCACTAATATGTAATGTTTCTTTACTACCCTTAAATAATATATTTCCGCGCACAAAATCCATATGTAGTGCTTGTTGCTCGGGTAGCCTACTGCATAATTTCAGCAATTTATAATAACGCTTAAAAATAGCTGGGGTTAACCGTAGCCCAAGTTTTTGCATCATGGCTTGCTGGACGCCTATATCGCTAAAATATATTTCCATTTCCTCGGACTTTACAAAGTATTGATTGGAAACGTGAGGTAGTTCTTTTGCATCAGCTAAATCCTTAAGTTGCGCATGTAGGTTACTGAGTGACTCGCCGAGCAGTTTTATATGTTCTTGCGTGTATGCTTCCCACGGTATTGTTGCGCCATCCAAATAATTATAGATTGCTCCGTATTGAGACTTATTAGAGGTACGGAGCATAATAATTCTTCTATCAAACATTTGCCTCGTAGGGAGCCCGCGTCTTGCCACATAATCCGATACAGCATCTGCCATTGTTATTAAGCTTTGTGAGCCAGGTTCAACTTTATGCAGCATAAGGTTGATCATCACACCATTGCTGAGTGCTATTGGATAAGATTCGTTACGGTAGCCTTTGGTGCTTTCTAGAATGGTAGACCACGCTAATCCATACTTGTCTAAAATTTGCTCTATCACTCGAGTGTCCATTGCATGAAGTATAAACTATAACTAAATTGCATCACTTAATAGTCATTGATGATTATGAAGCGACGCTATAGAATAAACTAATGGCACATCCGGAGTACGAATACTTAAAACTACAAGCCGAAATACTTAAGAACGGTAAAAGCAAACCATCACGCGGTGTTCATGGGCTTAAGTCTATTTTTGGCTATCAATTACGCTTCGATTTGCGCCAGGGTTTTCCTCTGTTGACTACTAAAAAAATGCCCTTCAATATCTTGCTACACGAGCTATTGTGGTTTGTCTCGGGCAGCTCAAACATACAATATCTACAAGATCATAATATTCATTATTGGGATGAATTCGCCGACAAAGATTTAAACCTTGGACCGGTTTACGGTGTGCAGTGGCGTAAATGGCGCGACCCAAAAGGCGGAACAATTGATCAGTTACAGTGGGCCATTGATGAAATTAAAAATAATCCGCATTCCAAAGCTATTTTAGTTAGTGCCTGGAACCCGGCTGACCTAGAAGCAATGCGCTTACCTCCCTGCCATACCATGTTCCAGTTTGAGGTAACTAAAGGCAAACTTCGTATGCAACTATATCAACGTTCTTCAGACGTATTTTTGGGATTACCATTTAATATTGCTCAGTATTCTATGCTTTTACATATGGTCGCCCATCTAACGGGGCTAGAGGCGCGGGAGCTGATTATTTCTATCGGTAACGCTCATTTATATAGAAATCAAATTGAACAGGCCAAAGAACAGGTGCAACGAAAACCCCTACCGTTCCCTACTCTTAAAATAGTTGGTAAGGTAGCCACTATCGATGATTTTACGCCCGAAAATTTTGTCCTCGAAAACTATCAGGCCTTGCCACACATTAAAGCTCCACTTGTAATTCTCTAAATTAGACTTTTGTATACTTCGATATGTTCTTGGCACATTCGAGTTTGCGTAAATCGTGCTATAAAATCTGCTCTACAAGTATCTCTGGATAATGAATTAATTCGTACCAGCGCCTTTTGAAGATTGTCTATTGTAGTTGTCTCATCATTGGCCTTATCAACTAATATGCCGGTTTTATTATCTTTAATAATTTCTGGTATAGCTCCTGAACGCAGACCAATAACGGGGGTTGCACAGGCTAATGCTTCTATGATGACCATACCAAAAGGCTCGTCCCAGGTCGAAGGGATTATTAAAGCGGCTGCATCTGCTAAAAATGACTGTTTGTCTTTTGTTGTATCAAGGTAACCAACATATTCTATGTATTGGTCGTCTAATTCAGGATAAATACGCGTTTGCCAGTAACTATCCTTTTTGCTTTCAGAATAATGCTTACCGGCAATTTTTAATGTGTACGGTTTTGTAGGGTGTAGTTTGTTGTATGTTTTAACAGCTGCAATTGCTAAATGAACTCCTTTTGGCTCAATAATTCGTCCAAAATAGGCAATATAGTTATTTTTGGGGCGCGTCGCCGGTGTGTATAAATTTTCTGGCAATCCATGATAAATATTTCCAACCCAATTAGTATCAACAGGCATACTGCTACGCTGCGACATAGAAATCGATAGCCAGTTTAAATGTTTGTATTTAGGGAAAACACTTTTGTATTTAATAAGAAAATTAAATGGATCGTGATGAGTAAAAACAACGGGTTTAGCACACAGTCTAGAAAAAGAAAGTCCATTATCTTCCTCATTAGTATAAACGTGTACAATATCGAGCTCTCCTTGGTTTGCCATTTCAAAAGCTTTTGCTAGCAATTCGCTTTGGACCTGACGCGCCAGAGTCACAAAAGTAAACGGGTGTTTCTTTAACAGCTCTAGGTAGGTGTCACCGCGGTTGTCTAGTTCGTTTTGAAAGTACGTTAAGTCTGCATTTATATTTCGAACGCGGGTAGCAACTGGCCCCGGGCTAAACAGAGTTACATCTACCCCTTCGTCACTTAGGCCTTCTGCAAGCAGGAGCGCTAAGTGAGATCGGAAGAGCGTCGTGAGGGAAAGAGTGTACGTCCT